>NZ_LDSL01000001.1 GCF_001476815.1 Pseudacidovorax intermedius
CAGCGTCTCGGCGCCGGCGGTGCTGCTGGTGCTGCCGCCGGCGCCGAGACGCTGACCCGCGTGCTGGCCTATGCCGACCGCGTCCGCGGCCTGCAGACCAGCGACGCCGTCGCCGAAATCGCCCGCCTGGGCGATCCCGGCGAATCCGCGCCGCTGCAGATGCAGCTGGCCCTGGCGCTGGCGCAGACCCGCAACCCGGCCGACCTGGCCCGCGCCACCGCGCTGATGCAGCGCGTCGCCGCCAGCACGCAGGCCGACAGCCAGCCGCTGCAGGCGCTGGCGCGCGTGCTGGCTGCGCGCTACCTGGAACAGCGCCGCGTCGAGGACGACCGCGACCGGCAGGTGGCCCAGCTCAAGGAAGCGCAGCGCCGCATCGACCACCTGAACGACCGCATCGAGGCGCTGCGCGCCATCGAGCGCAGCTTCGGCCGGCCCAGCGGCACAGCCCGGCCGTCGCCCTGAACACCCGCCCCTGCGCCCCCTTCCACCCGACCCAGGCCAAGCCATGAGCGACACCTCCAAAGCCGCCGCCCCCGGTGCCCGCATCCTGGTGGTGGACGACGATGCCGACATGCTGCGGCTGCTGTCGCTGCGGCTGGCGGCGGCGGGCTACCAGGTCACGGCCGTCACTTCGGCCGAGTCGGCGCTGACGCAGCTGGAGATCGAACATCCCCGCCTGGTGCTCAGCGACGTGCGCCTGCCCGGGCGCGACGGGCTGCAGCTGTTCGACGAGATCCGCAAGCGCCATCCCACGCTGCCGGTGATCCTGCTCACGGCGCACGGCACCATTCCCGACGCGGTGGAAGCGACGTCCCGCGGCGTCTTCACCTACCTCACCAAGCCCTACGACGCGCGCGAGCTGCTCGACAAGATCGGCCAGGCGCTGGCCCTTGGCGCGCCGGCCGCCACGCCGGCCGCGGGCGGCGACGAGAGCTGGCGCGCCGAGATCGTCAGCCGCTCCAGCCGCATGGCCGAGGTGCTGGCCGAGGCGCGCATGGTGGCCAAGTCCGACGCCAGCGTGCTGCTGCGCGGCGACTCCGGCACCGGCAAGGAAGTGCTGGCCCGCGCCATCCACAAGGCCAGCGACCGGGCGCGCAAGCCCTTCGTGGCGGTCAACTGCGGCGCCATTCCTGAAGCGCTGCTCGAATCCGAGCTGTTCGGCCACGTCAAGGGCGCCTTCACCGACGCCCATGCCAACCACAAGGGCCTGTTCCAGCAGGCCGACGGCGGCACGCTGATGCTGGACGAAATCGGCGACATGCCGCCCGCCCTGCAGGTCAAGCTGCTGCGCGTGCTGCAGGAGCGTGCGGTGCGTCCGGTGGGCGCCACCCAGGCCATCGCGGTGGACGTGCGCATCATCTCGGCCACCCACCGCGACCTGGAGGCGGCCATGGCGGCCGCCCAGTTCCGCGAGGACCTGTACTACCGCCTGAACGTCGTCACCCTCACCCTGCCGCCGCTGTCGGCGCGGCGCGAGGACATCCCGCTGCTGGCCAACCATTTCCTGCAGCGGCTGGCCGGCAAGTACGGCAAGCGGCTGTCGGGCTTCGCGCCGGAGGCGCTCAAGGCGCTGACCACGTCGCCCTGGCCGGGCAACATCCGCCAGCTCTACAACGTGGTGGAACAGGTGTGCGCCCTGTCCAGCTCGCCGCTCATTCCGCTGGCGCTGGTGCAGCGGGCGTTGCGCGTGCCCTCGGTGGAGGTGCTGACCTATGCCGAGGCCAAGCAGCGCTTCGAGCGCGACTACCTGGTCGGCCTGCTCAAGCTGACCGACGGCAATGTCGCCGACGCCGCCCGCCTGGCCGACCGCAACCGCACCGAGTTCTACCGCCTGCTGCAGAAGCACGAGCTCACGCCGGGCCACTTCAAAAACGAGGGTGTCGCTGGCCCCTCGGACGCTGTCGCCGACGAGCGACAGGGCTAAGTCCTTGATTTAGCTGGATTCCGTCCCCCGCACCCAAGGAGTTGTCGGGCTGCGGCGACAAAAATCAGGGTTTTCAGCAGGTCGGGCTGAAAATTTTGCAGAATCGGTCGAGAAAATCCTCTCAAGTCACTGATTCATAAGAACAAAGTTGTGTTGGCATGGGGATTGCCCTATAGCCTGCATGACTCACCCCACCACCTCCCCTGTCATCCTGCGCCCGCAGCGTGATGCACTGCGCCGCAAGGCCGCGCAGACGTCCCGCGTTCGGGCCTTCCGGAGCCAGACCCACGCGCCGGCGCTGTCCGCCAGCGCCTCGGCGGACTGCGTGTTCAAGCGCCTCCCCGCCATCGGTGAGACCCCCATTTCGAATTTCCAGCACTGGTAAGGCCTCGCCATGAAACCGAACGAGTTCTCGCACCTGAAGGTCCTGACGCCCGAGCAGTTCCAGTCGCGCCGCCCTGCCGCGCGCGAGGAACGCCATCCCAACGCGGTCACGGCGCCGCCGATCAACCGCGGCTCCATGACGCCCCGCCCCTGGCGCGGCTTCTGGAACAGCATCGGCACCGCCCTGCTGCTCAAGATGGGCGCCGGCCGCGCCCCCGCGGCCGCCCAGCCCGCCGGCCCCGTCCAGCCCTGGGAGCGCGCTGCCAAGCGCCGCCGCCTGACCTTCACGATGCTGGCCCTGCTCAGCACCGTGCTGGCCTCTGTGCTCTTCGCGCAGGTGCAGCCGGAATACGACAGCGCCCTGCTCGAGTACGGTCAGATCGCCCTGTACGGCCTGCTGTCCGGCTGGGTCGTCACCGGCTTCGTGACCGCGCTGATGGGCTTCTACGTGTCCGTGCGCGGCGACAAGTACGCCCTGTCGGCCAAGCAGGTCGTGGACCATCCGATGAACCCGGAGGCCCGCACCGCCATCATCATGCCGATCTGCAACGAGGACGTGGCCACGGTGTTCGCCGGCCTGCGCGCCACCTGCGAATCGGTGGCCAACACCGGCCACGCGAAGCAGTTCGACGTGTTCGTGCTGTCCGACAGCTACAACCCCGAGATTGCCAAGGCCGAACGCGCCGCCTGGGAAGAACTGCGCGCCGCCCTGGCCCAGACCTTCGCCGACAGCCCGAACAAGCCGCAGGTCGAGGTGTACTACCGCCTGCGCACCCGCCGCACGCACCGCAAGGCCGGCAACGTGGCCGATTTCTGCCGCCGCTGGGGCAAGGACTACCGCTACATGGTCGTGCTCGACGCCGATTCGGTGATGAGCGGCGACTGCCTGACCTCGATGGTCAAGCTGATGGAAGCCAACCCCACCGCCGGCATCATCCAGACCGCCACGCAGGCCATCGGCCACGTGACCCTGCACGCTCGCGCCCAGCAGTTCGCCAGCCGCGTGACCGGCCGCCTGTTCACCCTGGGCATGCAGTTCTGGCAGCTGGGCGAGTCGCACTACTGGGGCCACAACGCCATCATCCGCGTCGCGCCCTTCATGGAGCACTGCGCCCTGGCCCCGATCAAGGGCACGGGCGGCATGTCCGGCGGCATCATGAGCCACGACTTCGTCGAGGCCGCCCTGATGCGCCGCGCCGGCTACCACGTGTGGCTGGTGTCCGACCTGGTCGGCAGCTACGAGCAGCAACCGCCGGACCTGCTGGCCGAACTGCAGCGTGACCGCCGCTGGTGCCAGGGCAACCTGCAGAACGCCCGCCTGATGGCCGAGCCCGGCATCCACCCGGTGCACCGTGCCATGTTCGTGACCGGCACCATGGCCTATGTGTCCGCGCCCCTGTGGCTGGCCTTCATGACCCTGGGCACCGCCCTGTGGCTGACGGGTTCGCGCCTGATCGAGAACTGGTCGGTGCTGCCGATGGAACTGGCCGGCCTGTGGATCTGGACGCTGTGCCTGCTGTTCCTGCCCCGCCTGCTGGGCGTGGCCGCCGTGTTCATGCGCGGCGAGCAGAAGAACTTCGGCGGCGCCTTCAGCCTGTTCAAGAGCGCTGCGCTCGAAAGCGTCATGGCCATCGTGCAGGCCCCAGTGCGCATGCTGGCCCACTCGCTGTTCGTGATCGTCGCCCTGACCGGCATCAAGCTGGACTGGAAGTCGCCCCCGCGGGAAGCCGCTGCCGTGCCCTGGAGCGAGGCCTTCAACCGCCTGGCCCCGATGAGCGGCCTGATCGTGGTGCTCGCCTGCGGCGTGGCCCTGATCGACGCCAGCGCCCTGGTGTGGCTCATGCCCGTCGGCCTGCCGCTGCTGCTGGCCATTCCGATGGCCGTGCTGACCAGCCGCATCGACGTCGGCAGCGTGATGCGCGAGCGCCACTACCTGCTGATTCCCGAGGAATCGCGCTCGCCCGCCGTGCTGCGTCGCGCCTGGGCCCATGCCGACCGGCTGGCGCTGAAGGCAGCCTGAGTCAGGCCCCTCGTCCAAACAAAAACGCCCGCGAATTTCGCGGGCGTTTTCTTTTGGGAGATCGGTTCGGGGCTTGCCGAAGGGGGTATGGGTCGGAGGGCTTGCGCCCAGGCTTCGACAGGCTCAGCCCGAACGGATTGGGATCAACCGGACCGGCGGACCCGGCGGATCCGATGGGACCGATGTCCGCCTCAGAAGGGCAGCTTGGGCCCGCCGGGGCCGCCCACGCCAGGCATCCCCGGCATGCCTTTCATGCCACCCAGGCGCTTCATCATCTTCATGAGGCCGCCGCCCTTCATCTTCTTCATCATGCCCTGCATCTGCTCGAACTCGTTGAGCAGGCGGTTGACCTCCTGCACCTGCACGCCGGCACCGGTGGCGATGCGTTTCTTGCGGCTGGCCTTGATGAGCTCGGGCTTGCGGCGCTCGGTGGGCGTCATGCTATGGATGATGCCCTCCTTGCGGCGGATGTCGCGCTCGGCGCGCGTCAGGTCGGCCTCGCTGGCCTTGGCGGCCAGTTGCGTCGGCAGCTTGTCCATGAAGCTGGACAGGCCGCCCATCTGCTTCATCTGCTGCAGCTGGGCCAGGAAGTCCTCCAGGTCGAAATGGCCGCTCTTGACCTTGGTGGCGAGCTTCTTGGCCGCCTCCAGGTCCACGCCGGCCGAGACCTGCTCGACCAGCGCCACGATGTCGCCCATGCCCAGGATGCGGCCGGCATGGCGCTCGGCGTCGAACACCTCCAGGCCGTCGATCTTCTCGCTGGTGCCGGCGAACTTGATCGGCACGCCGGTGATCTGCCGCACCGACAGCGCGGCGCCGCCGCGCGAGTCGCCGTCCATCTTGGTCAGGATGATGCCGGTCAGCGGCAGCGCTTCCTTGAAGGCCTTGGCGGTGTTGACCGCGTCCTGGCCCTGCATGGCGTCGACGACGAACAGGGTTTCGACGGGATTCAGGGCGCCGTGCAGCGTCTTGATTTCCTCCATCAGCACCTCGTCGATGGCCAGGCGGCCGGCGGTGTCGACCAGCAGCACGTCGAAGTAATGGCGCCTGGCGTGGTCCAGCGCGGCGCGGGCGATGTCCAGCGGCTTCTGGTCGGGCGTGCTGGGGAACCATTCCGCGCCCGCCTGCTTCGTCACCGTCTTGAGCTGCTCGATGGCCGCCGGGCGATACACGTCGCCCGACACGGTCAGCACCTTCTTCTTGCGCTTCTCGATCAGGTGCTTGGCCAGCTTGGCGGTGGTGGTGGTCTTGCCGGCGCCCTGCAGGCCGGCCATGAGCACCACAGCCGGCGGCTGGGCGTTGAGGTTGATGTCCGAGACGCCCTCGCCCATCGTCGCCGCCAGCTCGCGGTTGACGATGCCCACCAGCGCCTGGCCGGGCTTGAGGGAGCCCAGCACCTCCTCGCCCATCGCCTTGTCCTTGACGCGGTTGACGAAGTCGCGCACAACGGGCAGCGCCACGTCGGCCTCGAGCAGCGCCATGCGCACCTCGCGCATCATGTCCTGCACGTTGGTTTCGGTGATGCGCGCCTGTCCGCTCATCTGCTTGACGAGGCGGGAGAACTTGTCGGTGAGGGCGGTGGCCATGGGGGTGTGGGAATGAGGGCTGGAGGGCATCGGCGCCGTTGCGGCGGCCGCGGGCCGTGGGTGGCACGGCGGGGTGTCTGCGGGCCCGGCCGGCAGGAGGCCAAAGGCTAAACTCAGCGGATGATTCTAGCGAGCCCCTCCCCACTCAGCGTGGCCCTGGGCATCGCCACGGCTGCGGCATACGGCGTGGCCGCCCTCCTCTCCGACCGGCTCAACCGCGGCGCCACGCAGGCCGTGGTGGCGGTGGCCTGGCTGCTGCACGCGGCAGCACTGGCCACCGGGCTGCTGCCGGGCACGCCGCACTTCGGCTTCGCCCCGGCGCTGTCGATGACGGCCTGGCTGGTGATGACCGTCTATGCGGTGGAGAGCCGGCTGTTTCCGGGCCTCACGGTACGGCGCGTGCTCGCCATGCTGGGCGCGCTGGCGGCCCTGCTGGCGGCGGCCTTCCCGGGCACGCCGCTGCACATGTCGGCCTCGCCCTGGCTGCCGCTGCACCTGGCGCTGGGCATCGCCTCCTACGGCCTGTTCGGCGCGGCCGTGGTGCATGCCTGGCTGATGACGCGTGCCGAGCGCCGCATCCGCCAGGCGGCCGATCCCCATGCCGGCCTGCCGCTGCTGACGCTGGAGCGCCTGACCTTCCGCTTCGTCACCGCCGGCTTCGTGCTGCTGTCGGCCACGCTGCTGGCCGGCCTGCTGTTCAGCGAGACGCTCTACGGCCCGCAGGTGCGCGCCTGGAAATGGGACCACAAGACGGTGTTCTCGCTGCTGGCCTGGCTGAGCTTCGCCATCCTCCTGGCCGGGCGCCACCGCTTCGGCTGGCGCGGGCGCACCGCCAAACGGGTGCTCTATGCCGGCGCCGTGCTGCTGCTGCTGGCCTACGTGGGCTCGCGCTTCGTGCTCGAGGTGGTGCTGCACCGCGCGCCGGCCTGAACGCATGAAGTACCTGCTCGTGATCGCCGTGGTGGCCGTGGCCATCTGGATCTGGCGGCGCAACCGCCAGGACGAACTGGACGAGGCCCGCCCACGGCCGCAGCCGCGGCCGGCGGTCAAGGGCCCGCAGCCCATGGTGCGCTGCAGTCACTGCGGCATGCACCTGCCTGCGACCGAGGCCATCGACGGTCCGGGCGGCCCCTTCTGCAGCGAACGGCACCGCCAGGCCGCACGCCGATGAGCGGCCAGCGGGCCCGGCCCGCCCATTCGGACTGGGCCGCGCTGGAGCCGCGGGCCGAGCGCAGCCAGGCCCTGCTGCGCGTGTGGCGCGGCTTCATGACGGCGCGGCCCGCGGTGGGCGTCCTGCTGCTGGTGCTGCAGGGCATCGCGGTCGCGCTCGGCCAGCCGCCGCACCTGCCCACGCTGGCCCTGACGACGCTGTACGCCGCCTTCGCCTTCGTCGAGCGCCTGCGCACGCCCAGCCGCCTGCCGCTGCGCCGGCTGGGCCTGAGCTGGCTGCGCTGCATCGGGCTGGACCTGGCGGTGTTCGCCCTGCTGCAGGGCCTGCAGGCGGGCGCCGTCAACTACACGCCGCTGTTCGCGCTGCCCATCCTGATGGCCGCCGTCGCCGGTGGCCTGCTGGTGGGCCTGGCCACCACCTCGGCGGCCACGCTGCTGCTGCTGGCCGAGGCCCTGCGCTTCCAGTTCACCGCCGCGCCCGACGCGCCGGGGCGGCTGCTGCAGGCGGCGCTGACCGGCATCGGCCTGTACGTGCTGGCCTTCCTCGCCAACCAGCTGGCCCAGCGCCTGACCCGCGAGGAAGCCCGGGCCAGCCACAGCCAGGATTCGGCCGAGGTGCAGGCGCGCATCAACGTGCTGGTGATCGAAGCGCTGGCCGAAGGCGTGCTGGTGGTGGACGAAGGCGGCCGGGTGCACACCGCCAACCCGGCGGCCGATGCCATGCTCGGCGGCGGCCTGGACGGCGCCGCGCTGCCGCGCGCGCTGGCCGCGAACCCGGCCTGGCAGCCGCTGGCGGAACTGGCGCGGCGCACCTTCGACGAACGCGCCGACCAGAGCGCCGACCTGCCCGTGGCCCAGCCGCACACCGCGCCGCGCGAGCTGCGGCTGCGCACCCGGCTCACCGCCGTCGAAGGCGCGCTCGACCGCGGCTTCTGCGTCATGTTCCTGCAGGACCTGCGTGCGCTCGAGGCCCGCATCCGCACCGAGAAAATGGCCGCCATGGGCCGCATGTCGGCCGCGGTGGCGCACGAGATCCGCAATCCGCTGGCCGCCATCACCCAGGCCAGCGCCCTGCTCGACGAGGACCTGGCCGAGCCTTCGCAGAAGCAGCTCAACGCCATGGTGCAGCAGAACGCGCGCCGCCTCGGCCGCATCGTGGACGAGGTGCTGGACGTGGCCCGGGCCCGCCAGCAGGGCGGCGACCCCGGCCGCGGCACGGCCCTGCCCCTGGCGGCCGGCGCCTATGCCATGGTCGACGAATGGAGCCGCCAGAGCGGCCGGACCCGGCCGGTGCTGCGGCTGGTCGAGCGGCTGCCGGCGGTGCGCTTCAACGAGGAGCACCTGCGCCGCATCCTGGTCAACCTGCTGGACAACGCGGCCCGCTACGCCGGGCCCGACGCGGCGGCGATCCAGGTGCACACCTTCGCCGCCGGCGACGGCCGGCCCACGCTGGTGGTCTGGAGCGACGGGCCGCCGCTGGAGCCTGGCGTCGAGCGCCACTTGTTCGAGCCCTTCTTTTCATCGGAAAGCCGGTCGAGCGGCCTGGGCCTGTTCATCTGCCGCGAGCTGTGCGAGCGCCACGGCGCCACCATCCGCTACGAGCGCCTGCGGCCCGAGCCCGGCGCGCCCGCCGGCAATGCCTTCGTGCTCGGCTTCGCCACGGCCGGCGAGGCGGCTTTGCCACAATAGCCCGCGTGAGCAGCTCCCCCGCAACGCCGTCGGCGCAGATCCTGGTCGTGGACGACGAGCCCGACCTGCGCACCCTCTACGAGATGACCCTGCTGCGCGAGGGCTACCAGGTCGAGGCGGCCAGCAGCGTGGCCGAAGCCTGGCAGCACCTGCAGTCGCGCCGCTTCGACGCCGTCATCACCGACATGCGCCTGCCCGACGGGCTGGGCCTGGAGCTGCTGCAGCGCATCGCCCAGCAGCAGCGCAGCGAACGCTGCGTGGTGATGACCGCCTACGGCTCGGCCGAGAACGCGGTCGAGGCGCTGAAGGCCGGCGCCTTCGACTACCTGACCAAGCCGGTGGACCTCAAGCAGTTCCGCAGCGTGGTCGCCTCCGCCGTGCAGGAGCGGGCCGGCACCGCCGGCAACCGGCCGCCTTCCGCGCCGGCACCCGCACCCGCCCCGGCCGTCACGCCGCCGTCCGCTCCGCCCGCCGTGGGCGTCGCCATGCCGGCGGACACGCCCGATGCCGCCCGCGCCGCGCTGGCCCGGCTGGTGGGCGAGTCGGACGCCATGCGCGCCGTCAAGGCCCGCATCGTGCGCGTGGCGCGCGGCATGGCGCCGGTGCTGGTGCATGGCGAATCGGGCACCGGCAAGGAGCTGGTCGCGCGCGCCCTGCATGCCTGCAGCCAGCGGGCGGGCGGGCCCTTCGTGGCCGTCAACTGCGGCGCCATTCCCGAGACCCTGCTCGAGGCCGAGTTCTTCGGCGCGCGCAAGGGCTCCTACACCGGTGCGCTGCAGGACCGCGAGGGCTACTTCCAGGCCGCGCAGGGCGGCACGCTCTTCCTCGACGAGATCGGCGACCTGCCGCTGACCATGCAGTCCAAGCTGCTGCGCGCCATCCAGGAGCGCCGCGTGCGGCCGCTGGGCACCGCGCAGGAGGAAGTGGTGGACGTGCGCATCGTCAGCGCCACGCACAAGGACCTGCAGGCCGAGGTGCAGGCCGGCCGCTTCCGGCAGGACCTGTTCTACCGCCTCAACGTGATCGAGATCCGGCTGCCGGCCCTGCGCGACCGGCGCGAGGACCTGTCGGCCCTGTGCGAGGCGCTGCTCGCCCGCATCGCCGAGGACAGCGGCCAGCCGGTGCCGGCGATGTCCATGCAGGTGCTGCTCAAGCTGGAGTCGCATCCGCTGCGCGGCAACGTGCGCGAACTGGAGAACCTGCTGCACCGCGCCGTGGCGCTGAGCGAGGGCGACGTGCTGCAGCTCGACATGGACGGCAGCGCCGGCGACGGCCGCTCGCACGAACTGCCGCTGCCGCTGTTCGCCGCGGCCGACGCGGCGCCTGGCCAGGCGCCGCTGCCCGGTCCGCCGGCCTTCCCGCCCCACATGCCCGGTGTCGGCGAGCCGCCCGTGCCCGCCGACCTGCAGCGCTACCTGGACGACCAGGAGCGGGCGATCGTCGAGCGCGCCCTGCACGAGGCCGGCTTCAACCGCACGGCCGCGGCGGCGCGGCTGGGCCTGAGCCTGCGCCAGATCCGCTACCGCATCGCGCGGCTGGGCATCGCCGTGCCCCATGGCGATGACGAATGAGCGGCCGGCCGGCGACGCCGCCTGGGACGGCGGCTGGCTGCGCACCGCGCGGCGGCTCGATTCGCCCAACTTCGGCCCGCGCCCGCCCGGCGCCTGCATCGACCTGCTGGTGGTGCATTCCATCAGCCTGCCGCCCGGCCGCTATGGCGGCGACGAGGTGCAGCGCCTCTTCACCAACCGGCTCGACTGGGATGCGCACCCCTACTTCGGGCAGATCCGCGGCCTGGAAGTCTCGGCCCATTTCTACATCCGCCGCGACGGCGCGCTCTGGCAGTTCGTGAGCGCGGACGACCGGGCCTGGCATGCCGGGGCCTCGCAGTGGCGTGGCCGCGCCAACTGCAACGACGACTCGGTGGGCGTCGAGCTGGAGGGCCTGGAAGGCGACCGCTTCGAAGACGCCCAGTACGACGTACTGGCCGTTCTGGCCGCGGCCCTCGCCGACCGCTACCCGATCGCCCACGTCGCCGGCCACGAACACATCGCACCCGGCCGCAAGCAGGACCCCGGCCCCGGCTTCGACTGGCGCCGGCTCGGCCGGCTGTTGCAGGGGCGCCGCATCGCCCTGCCGCCGTCGCGCTGAAATTTTTCAATCGCTGCCGGCGCCGCGATGCCACCGCCGCCCGCCGGGGCCCGCGCGACGCGGTGCCGGCCGAAGCCACTGTCCATGCGGTTTTCGGCAGCAAACCGGCTGCCAGAGCGCATCCGCACTGCGTTCGCCGCGGCAACACCCACTGCCACTGGGCTCGCGCGGCAGACCGGGAATTCGCGTGTCGGTCAAGGGTGTCCCGGCGACGCGACCAAACACTACAGGTAGCGCATTGGCACCCTCCAAAACACCAGATATAGTGCCCTTCCATCGGCGCTGCGCCCGGCCTTCCAGGCCCCTGCGGCCAGCCGCCCACCCGACATCCGACACCCCAAATACAAGAGGAAACGCATGCAAGCTGCCTTGAACTCCCCTGCCTCCGCCACCCTCAACCCGCCCTCGGCCCCCGCCGGCCGCGACGTGGCGGGCACCACGGCCCCGGCCCTCGCCCACTACCAGATCATCCGCCGCAACGGCGCCGTGGTGCCCTTCGCACCCGAGAAGATCAGCGTGGCGATGATGAAGGCCTTCCTGGCGGTGCATGGAACCCAGGGCGCGGCCTCGGCCAGCGTGCGCGAGACGGTCGACGGCCTGACCCAGGCCGTGGTGCGCGCGCTGGTGCGCTCGCGTCCGGGCGGCGGCACCTTCCACATCGAGGACGTGCAGGACCAGGTCGAGCTGGGCCTGATGCGCGGCGGCTACCAGGAAGTCGCCCGCGCCTACGTGCTCTACCGCGAGCGCCGCGCGCAGGAACGCTCCAAGCACGTCGAGCAGACCGCCGCCGTCGCCGCCCCCCAGCTGCACGTGCTGGACGGCGGCGCGCGCGTGCCGCTGGACATGGGCGCCCTGCAGTCGCTGCTGCAGTCGGCCTGCACCGGCCTGGGCGAGGGCGTGAAGGCCGAGCCCATCGTGGCCGAGACCATGCGCAACCTGTACGACGGCGTGCCGCTGGACGAGGTGTACAAGGCGTCGATCCTGGCCGCCCGCACGCTGATCGAGAAGGACCCCGACTACACCTACGCCACCGCGCGCCTTCTGCTGCACACCATCGTCAAGGAGGTGCTGGGCCGCGAGACCACCCAGGCCGATATGGGCGCCGCCTATGCCGACTACTTCCCACAGTTCATCAAGAAGGGCGTGGAGAACGAGCTGCTCGACGAGAAGCTGCTGCAGTACGACCTGGCCCGCCTGGGCGCTGCCCTCAAGGCCGACCGCGACCTGAAGTTCGACTACCTGGGCCTGCAGACCCTGTACGACCGCTACTTCCTGCACGTGCGCAAGAGCCGCATCGAGCTGCCGCAGGCCTTCTTCATGCGCGTGGCCATGGGCCTGGCGCTCAATGAGATCGACCGCGAAGCGCGCGCCATCGAGTTCTACGAAGTGCTGTCGAGCTTCGACTTCATGTCGTCCACGCCCACGCTGTTCAACAGCGGCACGCTGCGCTCGCAGCTGTCCTCCTGCTACCTGACCACGGTGCCCGACGACCTGGACGGCATCTACGAGTCGATCAAGGAAAACGCGCTGCTGTCCAAGTTCGCCGGCGGCCTGGGCAACGACTGGACCCGCGTGCGCGCCCTGGGCTCGCACATCAAGGGCACCAACGGCGAATCGCAGGGCGTCGTGCCCTTCCTCAAGGTGGTCAACGACACGGCCGTGGCCGTCAACCAGGGCGGCAAGCGCAAGGGTGCCGTCTGCACGTATCTCGAAACGTGGCACCTGGACATCGAGGAGTTCCTGGAGCTGCGCAAGAACACGGGTGACGACCGCCGCCGCACCCACGACATGAACACGGCCAACTGGATCCCCGACCTGTTCATGCGCCGCGTGATGGAAAAGGGCAGCTGGACGCTGTTCTCGCCCTCTTCCGTGCCCGACCTGCACGACCTGTTCGGCGCCGACTTCGAGAAGGCCTACGTCGCCTACGAAGAGAAGGCCGCCCGCGGCGAGATCAAGCCCGCCAAGACGGTGCCCGCCACCGACCTGTGGCGCAAGATGCTCTCGATGCTATTCGAGACCGGCCATCCCTGGATCACCTTCAAGGACGCCTGCAACGTGCGCTCGCCCCAGCAGCATGCCGGCGTCGTGCACTCGTCCAACCTCTGCACCGAGATCACGCTCAACACCAGCGACACCGAGACCGCCGTCTGCAATCTGGGCTCGGTCAACCTGCTGCAGCACCTGAAGGACGGCGGCGTCGACCACGAGAAGCTCAAGAAGACCATCGCGGTCGCCATGCGCATGCTGGACAACGTGATCGACATCAATTACTACGCCGTCAAGAAGGCCCGCGACTCGAACATGCGCCACCGCCCGGTGGGCCTGGGCCTGATGGGCTTCCAGGACGCGCTGTACGAGCTGCGCATCCCCTACGCCAGCGAGCAGGCCGTCGACTTCGCCGACAAGTCGATGGAAGCCATCTGCTACTACGCCTACTGGGCCTCCACCGAGCTGGCCGCCGAGCGTGGCCGCTACAACAGCTTCAAGGGCTCGCTGTGGGACAAGGGCATCCTGCCGATCGACTCGCTCGACCTGCTGGAAAAGGCCCGCGGCGGCTATGTGGAGGTGGACCGCTCGCGCACCCTCGACTGGGACGCGCTGCGCGCCAAGATCGCGAGGGACGGCATGCGCAACTCCAACTGCGTGGCCATCGCGCCGACGGCGACCATCTCCAACATCATCGGCGTCGATGCGTCGATCGAGCCCTGCTTCGGCAACCTGTCGGTCAAGTCCAACCTGTCGGGCGAATTCACCGTCATCAACCACTACCTGGTGCGCGACCTCAAGCGCCTGGGCCTGTGGGACGACGTGATGGTGATGGACCTCAAGCACTTCGACGGCTCGCTGCGTCCCATCGACCGCGTGCCGCAGGACGTGAAGGCGCTGTACGCCACGGCCTTCGAGGTCGAGCCGCAGTGGCTGGTCGAAGCCGCCGCCCGCCGCCAGAAGTGGATCGACCAGGCGCAGAGCCTGAACATCTACATGGCCGGCGCCTCGGGCAAGAAGCTGCACGACACCTACACGCTGGCCTGGACCCGCGGCCTCAAGACCACCTACTACCTGCGCACCATCAGCGCCACGCACGCCGAGAAGTCGACCGTGCAATCGAGCCGCCTCAACGCCGTGTCCTCCGGCGGCGGCTCGTCGATGGCGATGCAGCCCGCCGCCGTCGCCAGCGCACCGAGCGCGCTCGAAGCCGCAGCCGCTGCCGCACAGGCGCAGATGAATGCGGTGCCCGCCACCGACATCAAGTTCTGCGCCATCGACGATCCGGGCTGCGAAGCCTGCCAGTGATCGCGGCGCGCGACGCGCGTCGATGCATGCGTTCCTGCACGAAGCAGGAACGCATGCCTTCATGTCGGGGCATCGGACGACAGACCCGATGCCCAGGCACAACAGAATTCAGCAACGACACAGCCGAAGAACTTTTCAAGCGCATGTCGTTGCTCTGATAATTGAGCATTGGATTTTTCTATGTTGACCTGGGACGACGAAGTCAAGCCCGCCAATTCGGGCACGCTGTCGAATGCATCGGACATCGCCGCTGGCCGGCCGATGGCTTCCCCATCTTCTTCCGCTTCCTTTGCACAGCCCGCGCTGGCCACGCACAGCTTCGCCGCGCCTGCGCAGCCTGCCGCGACGGCCACCGCTGCAGCGCGCCGCGTGAATGCCGCCGACAAGCGCATCATCAACGGCCAGACCGACGTCAACCAGCTGGTGCCCTTCAAGTACAAGTGGGCCTGGGAAAAGTACCTCGCCACCTGCGCCAACCACTGGATGCCGCAGGAGGTCAACATGAACCGCGACATCGCCCTCTGGAAGGACCCGAACGGCCTGACCGAGGACGAGCGCCGCATCGTCAAGCGCAACCTCGGCTTCTTCGTCACCGCCGATTCGCTGGCCGCCAACAACATCGTGCTGGGCACCTACCGGCACATCACCGCGCCCGAATGCCGCCAGTTCCTGCTGCGCCAGGCCTTCGAGGAAGCGATCCACACCCACGCCTACCAGTACATCGTCGAGTCGCTGGGCCTGGACGAGTCCGAGATCTTCAACGCCTACAACGAAGTCCAGTCGATCCGCGACAAGGACGAGTTCCTGATCCCGTTCATCGACGCGATCATGGACCCCGACTTCAAGACCGGCACGCCCGAGACCGACCAGACGCTGCTCAAGTCGCTGATCGTCTTCGCCTGCCTGATGGAAGGCCTGTTCTTCTACGTCGGCTTCACGCAGATCCTCGCGCTCGGCCGCCAGAACAAGATGACCGGTGCCGCCGAGCAGTACCAGTACATCCTGCGCGACGAGTCGATGCACTGCAACTTCGGCATCGACCTGATCAACCAGCTCAAGCTCGAGAACCCGCACCTGTGGACGCCCGAGTTCAAGGCCGAGATCAAGGCCCTGTTCCAGAAGGCCGTCGAGCTCGAATACCGCTATGCCGAAGACACCATGCCGCGCGGCGTGCTCGGCATGAATGCCTCCATGTTCAAGGGCTACCTGCGCTACATCGCCAACCGGCGTGCCACGCAGATCGGCCTGGAAGCGCTCTTCCCGAACGAAGAAAACCCGTTCCCCTGGATGAGCGAAATGATCGACCTGAAGAAAGAGCGCAATTTCTTTGAAACCCGCGTGATCGAATACCAGTCGGGTGGTGCGCTCTCATGGGACTGAGCAATCCTCTTTCCTGAAGGACGAATGGATCTGAGACCCGCCCCGAACGCCAGACGCACCCCAGAGTGCGGCGTCCGGGGCTTTCCCATTCGTGGTGGCGGGGTGTGCCCCGATGCCACGGATCGCGGGCCGCAGGCACACGGGCGGCCCGTGCAATTCGAAGGTTGATTTCCAACTTGATCAAGGAGAAAGAAATGGCAACTGCAAAGAAGGCGCCGGCCAAGAAGGTCGCTGCAAAGAAGGCCGCTCCGGCCAAGAAGGTCGCGGCGAAGAAGGCGGCTCCGGCCAAGAAGGCCGCCGCGCCGGCGAAGAAGGTCGCGGCCAAGAAGGCAGCGCCCGCCAAGAAGGTCGCCGCGAAGAAGGCAGCCCCCGCCAAGAAGGCGGCGCCGGCGAAGAAGGTTGCGGCCAAGAAGGCTGCACCGGCCAAGAAGGTCGCGGCGAAGAAGGCTGCGCCCGCCAAGAAGGCCGCCGCACCGGCCAAGAAGGTCGCGGCCAAGAAGGCAGCGCCCGCGAAGAAGGTCGCCGCCAAGAAGGCGGCACCGGCCAAGAAGGTTGCGGCCAAGAAGACGACGGCTGCCAAGACCGCTGCCCCCAAGGCCCCCGCCAAGAAGGCGGCGGCCAAGAAGGCATCGGCCAAGAAGCCTGCCCCTGCCAAGGCCCCTGCCCCTGCGGCCGCTGCGCCTGCCGCTGCACCCGCAGCCCAGACCACGCTGAGCCCGCAGGCCGCCTGGCCCTTCCCGACGGCCAGCAAGCCCTGAGGCTGAACGAAGCGCCGCGTGAGCGGCCTTCGATCTCGAACCCGGCGACCGCAAGGCGCCGGGTTTTTTCATGGGCGCAGCGCGCGCCTCAAGCGCGGTGCACGTGGCTCAAAGGCCGAGCGCAGCGCGGTCCACCTGGTAGTTTTGCGGCCCGCGCTGCGCGATCTTGAGTGCGCCCAGGCGGTTGCCGAGCTCGGCGCAGCGCACGAGGTCCCAGCCCTGCTCCAGGCCATACAGCAGGCCGCCGCGCCAAGCATCGCCGCAGCCCGTGGGATCGACCACCGCCTCGGGCGCGACCGGCGCCACGCGTGTGGCCTCGCCGCCGACCCACACGTCGCAGCCTTCGGCGCCCAGCGTGACCACCATGCCGCGCACGCGGCGCGAGATCTCGGCCGCGCTCCAGCCGGTGCGCTCGCTGAGCATGCGGCCCTCGTAGTCGTTGACGACGACCCAGTCGGCCTGCTCGATGAAGTGCGCGAGCTCCTTGCCGTCGAACATGGGCAGGCCCTGGCCCGGGTCGAAGACGAAGGGAATGCCGGCGGCCTTGAACTGGGCCGCGTGCTGCACCATGGCCTCGCGGCCGTCGGGCGCGATGATGCCGAGGCGGATGTCCTCGCGCGGCGCGATGCGGTTGCGGTGCGCCTGCTGCATCGCGCCGGGGTGGAAGGCGGTGATCTGGTTGTTGTCGCGGTCGGTCATGATCATGGCCTGCGCGGTATAGCTGTCGTCGATCTGCAGGATGAACTCGGTGCCCACGCCCAGCTCCTTGAGGCGCTGCACGTAGTCGGCGCCATCGCTGCCCACCGCCGCCATCGGCAGGGCGCGGCCGCCCAGCGCGTTGAGGCTGTAGGCGATGTTGCCGGCGCAGCCGCCGAAGTCGCGGCGCAGGGCCGGCACCAGGAAGGACACGTTCAGGATGTGCAGCTGGTCGGGCAGGATCTGCTCGGCGAAGCGGCCCTCGAAGGTCATGATGGTGTCGAATGCGAGCGAGCCGCAGATCACGGAAGCCATGGCGGGGTCAATCCTGCTGGAAGGTTGGAGGAATAGGAAAGGAAGACGGAAAGCGGCACGGGGCGGCGGCGTGGGCGCGCGTCCGGTCAGGGATAGAAGGCCAGCACGCTATGGCCGACCACGGCGGGCAGGGCGCGGCCGGGTGCGGGGCTGAGCTGCAGGGCCAGCGCGAGTTCGGCCTCGGTGCGGCCCGCGAGCGTGGCGCTGCGGCCCATCTGTGCCGGCAGGATCACGCGGCGCACCACGGGCCGCTCGGAGCCGTCGAGCAGGGACAGCTCGATGGCCGGCATGGCCACGGCCTGGGCCGAGGCGTTGCGCAGCGTGAAGACCAGGCGATACCGGCCGTCGGCGCCGTCGCGCATCAGGGTGGAGCCGTCGACGCGGATGTCGTCGATGCGGCGCGGCGCCTCGAGGGTGCAGGCGGTGGCGCGGCACAGCGCCTCCAGCACCGGGCGCAGCGCCGGGCGCTCGGCCGCCCAGTGGTTGCGTTCGTGGCGCATGGCCTGCGCGGCCAGCAGCGCACCGAGCAGCAGGGCGGCTGCAGCCCAGAGGACGCGGGCGGTGCGCGACGACTGCGCGCGCGGCGCTGTGGCGGCGTCCGGGGTGTCGAGGAAGCTGGGCCGGGGAAGCGCGGGCGCCGCCGCGTCGGCGGTGGGGAGCGCCTCGGCATCGGGCACGCGCAGCGGCGAGGCCATGGGGGGAATGGGTTCGTGCGCGTCGGCGCGCTCAGGCGCTGGCTCGTCCACGTGTGTTTGCGGTGGCTCCGGCGCATCCGCGGGGGCCTGCGCCGCCATGGTCGCCGGACCCTCGGTGCGCGCCGGAACGTGCGCATCGGCCACGTCCCGCGCGCCGGATGGCTCTGCCGCGTCGGTGTGCAGATGGGCGCCGAGGGACGGGGGCGCATCGTCGGCCGACCAGCCGGGCTCCACCGGCTCGGGGCGCTGCGCCCTGGCCGGCGACACGGCCTGCGCCGAGGCACCACGGCCGGGCCGCAGGAAGCTGGCGAGCGTGGTGGATTCGCCGGCAGCGGAAGGCCGGCCGCGGCGCAGCACGCGGCTGATCTGGGCTTCGGCGGGGGCGGGCAGCACGCGCGATGGCGGGCTCGTCGGCGCGGGTGCCGGGGCCGCCGCGCTGGGGCCCAGGGGCGGTGGCGCATCTTCCGCAGCGGGCGTGACGTCCAGCGTCGGCGCGGAGGATGCGGCGGACGACGGCCGGCCCGGGGTGGCGCCGGACGCAGGCAGGTCAAGCCATTCGACCGAAGGCCAGGCGGGCGGGGCCGCCGCCGGATGCGTCTCCTGCGCGCCGCCTGCGACCTCGTCCTCCCCGTCCGGTGGCGTCGCATCCTGGGCGTGCGTCGGCTCCCATCCATCGTGCGCGGCCGTTCCTTCCTGGGCGATCGGCGGCGCCGGCGTCTCCTGTCCGGGCAAAGACAGGGCGGCGGCGTCGGGCAGCATCGCCGGCAATGGGGACGGAGACGGAGGCACCATCTGCACCGCGCCGGGCGCCGGACCGCCGGGGCCGGCCAGCGTCTTCCAGCGCCCGTCGGGCATCTGCTCCCGCAGGTCGGCCTGGGCATCGAACACCTCACCGCACCGGCCGCAGCGCACCCATCCTTCGGACAGGCGCAACTGGTCGCGCACCACCTTGAAGGCGGTGCTGCAGGACGGGCAGCGCGTGACGAGGCTCACGGACGCACCTCCGAGGCGGCCGGACGGGCGAGCATCGGCCGACCTCCGGCTTCGCCTGCGGGGGGAGGACCCTTCGGAGCGGCCGGCCGGGCGCTCATCCCGCGCGGCGGCCCGTCATCAGGATCCAGCCGTCCTCGGTGTCGGCCACCTCCAGCGCGAGCCAGGGCGCGTAGGCCGCCTTCAGCTCGTCGGCCTGGCGTGCCAGGATGCCGGCCAGCACCAGGTGGCCGCCGGCACGCACATGGGCGCACAGCAGCGGCGCCAGCACCTTCAGCGGTGTGGCGAGGATGTTGGCCAGGACGGTGTCGTACTCGCCGCGGGCCAGCTCGGGCAGGCCGGGGTTGAGCCGAACCGCATTGGCCTCGGCATTGAGGCGGGTGGATTCGACCGCGGCCTCGTCGATGTCCACCGCGTCGATGTCCGGCGCGCCGAACTTGGCGGCGCCGATGGCCAGGATCCCGGAGCCGCAGCCGTAGTCGAGCACGCGCCGGCCCAGCACAGCGGCGGGCTGCCGGGCGATCCAGCGCAGGCACATGCGGGTGGTCGGATGGGTGCCGGTGCCGAAAGCCAGGCCCGGGTCGAGGCGGATCACCTGCACCGCCTGCGCGGGCGGTTCGTGCCAGGTCGGCACGATCCAGAAGCTGTCGGTGATCTCCACCGGGGCGAACTGCGACTGGGTGAGGCGCACCCAGTCCTGCTCGGGCACCTCAGCGATGCCGGCCAGGCTGCAGCCCTCGAAGAAGTCCTGCGCCTGCAGCAGGGCGGCCGCCTCGTCGGCCTTGGCACGGGTGTCGAAGAGGGCCACCACGCGCGAGCGCTGCCAGCCTTCGCGCGGCGGCGGCATGCCGGGTTCGCCGAACAGGGCCTGCTCGGCCTCGGTGTGGGCATCGGCGTCTTCCACCGAGACGGACAGGGCATCGAGCGCATCGAGCGCATCGCCCAGCACTTCGACCCGGTCTTCGGGCGCCAGCAGCCGCAGTTCGAACATGAATCGCCTTTCACACGGCCCGCCCGCGCATCCGCGCCGGACCATCCAACAAGAACGCCGCGGACCGGAGAGCCGGCCGCGGCGCCAACAGTCATCCAAAGTATCGCCGGTGCCGCCTGCCGCGCCCAGACCATGTGCGCAGATGGCCACGCCAAGGCCAGCACCGGAAACAGGACGAGACGAGAACGCTGACAGGGACAAGCCCAGGACCTGGGCCAGCACCAGCACCAGCACCAGCACCAGCACCTACTATCGCCGGCCCGCCCCGCACCACCCGAAGCCACCGGCCGCGGAGCAGGCCATGCGCGAACATCCGCGGATCCGGCTCCGCCGGTCCGCAGGATGTGCCCCCCACGGGGGGTAGGCGGAGCGCGAAGCGCGCAGCCTGGGGGGCTTACCTTTTATGCGCCGCCATCCACTCTTCCAGATAGTGGATGTTGGTGCCGCCCGCCATGAACTTGGCGTCCACCATCAGCTCGCGGTGCAGCGGGATGTTGGTCAGGATGCCCTCGACCACCGTCTCGTTCAGCGCCGTGCGCATGCGGGCCATGGCCTGCTCGCGCGTGTCGCCGTAGACGATCAGCTTGCCGATCATCGAGTCGTAGTTCGGCGGCACGAAGTAGTTGGTGTAGATGTGCGAATCGACGCGCACGCCCGGGCCACCCGGCGGGTGCCACATGGTGATGCGGCCCGGCGAGGGCGTGAACTTGCGCGGGTCCTCGGCGTTGATGCGGCACTCGATCGCGTGGCCCTTGATCTGGATCTGCCGCTGCGTGAAGGGCAGCTTCTCGCCGGCGGCGACCATGATCTGCGTCTTGACGATGTCGATGCCGGTCACCAGCTCCGTCACCGGATGCTCCACCTGCACGCGGGTGTTCATCTCGATGAAGTAGAACTCGCCGTTCTCGTACAGGAACTCGAAGGTGCCCGCACCGCGGTAGCCGATCTTCTTGCAGGCGGCAGCGCAGCGTTCGCCGATCTTCTCGATCAGCTTGCGCGGAATGCCCGGCGCGGGCGATTCCTCGATCACCTTCTGGTGGCGGCGCTGCATGGAGCAGTCGCGCTCGCCCAGGTAGACGGCGTTCTTGTGCTTGTCCGCGAGGATCTGGATCTCGACGTGCCGCGGGTTCTGGAGGAACTTCTCCATGTACACGGCCGGATTGTTGAAGGCCGCGGCCGCCTCGGCCTTGGTCATCTGGATGGCGTTGATGAGCGCAGCCTCGGTGTGCACCACGCGCATGCCGCGGCCACCGCCGCCGCCGGCGGCCTTGATGATCACCGGATAGCCGATGGCGCGGGCGATGCGCTTGTTGGCCGCCGCATCGTCCGACAGCTCGCCGTCGGAGCCGGGCACGCAGGGCACGCCGGCCTTGATCATGGCCTGCTTGGCCGACACCTTGTCGCCCATGATGCGGATCGACTCGGGCGTGGGGCCGATGAACTGGAAGCCGCTCTGCTCCACGCGCTCGGCGAAGTCCGCGTTCTCGGACAGGAAGCCGTAGCCGGGGTGGATGGCCTCCGCATCCGTCACCTCGGCGGCCGAGATGATGGCGGGCATGTTCAGGTAGCTCTGCGACGACGGCGCGGGGCCGATGCACACGGCTTCCTCGGCCAGCTTGACGTACTTGGCCTCGCGGTCGGCCTCGGAATAGACCATGACCGCCTTGATGCCCAGCTCGCTGCAGGCGCGCTGGATCCTCAGGGCGATCTCGCCGCGGTTCGCGACCAGGATCTTCTTAAACATTGCAGCCTCCGCGGCTCGATCGCCCGCACGCTGCGCGTGCCAGTGCAATGTGTCGGCCTTCGGCCGTCCGCGCTTGAGCGCGAACGCCGCGGTTGGCGACCAGGATCTTCTTGAACATTCAGCGGCTCACTCGATGATGAACAGCGGCTGGCCGTATTCGACGGCCTGGCCGTTCTCGCCGAGGATCTGCTTCACGGTGCCGGACTTGTCGGCCTCGATCTCGTTGAGGATCTTCATGGCCTCGATGATGCAGAGGGTGTCGCCCTCCTTCACCTGGGCACCCACTTCCACGAAGGCCGGGGCGCCGGGGCTGGCCGAGCGGTAGAAGGTGCCCACCATGGGCGACTTCACCACATGACCGGTCGGCGCCGCTTCGGCCGGGGCCGCGGCCGCCTGGCCGACAGGCGCCGCCGCGGGCGCCATCGCGGCCGGGGCCGCCTGGGGCACGGCGGCCTGCACGTACTGAACCGGGGCGGCTTCGCCCGCCTTGACGATGCGCACCTTGCCTTCGGCTTCGGTGATCTCGAGTTCGGAAATATTGGATTCAGACACCAGGTCGATCAGTGTCTTGAGTTTGCGCAGATCCATGATCCTCCAGCGCCGGCCTGCGAGGGCCGTCTATCGAACTTGCTTGAAATTCGGCGTACGTCGGCGTTTTGACGCCATCTGCCGAGAAGGTCGCGGATTCTAGCCGTGAACCACTGCGCGCTGCCAAGCCTGGAGATCGGCCGACTCGACCTTCCCCATTCTACGGGCGTGTACGCCGCCGCCTACATCCATCACCATCGTGAAGGGCAGCCCCCCGCTCTCGTTGCCCAGCGCCTTGACGAGGGTCAAGGCCTGCGCACCCGCCACGCCGATGGGAAAGCCGACCGGCACACGCCGCAGGAACCGATCGACAGGCTCGGCACGATCGACGGCGATGCCCACCACTTGCCAGCCATTGGCCGCCTGTTCACGGTGGAAGCGATCCAGCAGCGGCATTTCCTCCACGCACGGCGGGCACCAGGTCGCCCAGAAATTGACCAGCGTGGGTTTGCCCCGCAGATCGGCCAGGACGAGCTCGCCGGTGCCGCCAGGCCGCGGCAGACGCAGGGACCAGAGCGCGTCGGGCACCTCGCCGCCTCGCGCGTCGGCACCGAGTTCGCCGTGCATCCACCAGGCCGCGCCAGCGCCAGCCGCGGCCACTGCCGCGGCGCCATAGGCCAGCCACTGGCGGCGATTCGCGCTCACTCGTCGGCCTCCACCAGACGGCGTACGGCGGCCAGATCGCCGCGCGGCGTGCGCCCCTGGCTGTCGGGACGCAGGGCGCCGCGCAGGTCGTCCAGGTCGTAGACCATCAGATGCACGCCCACCTCGGTGCCCAGTTCGCGGCTGCGCGCGTGCACACTCAGCGCCTCCACGCTCTCGCCGTGGAAGCCGGTCACCGTGCGCGGTTCGTAATCGACCCGGTGGTCGATGAGGGCGATCTCCGCCGATTTGGAGTCATCGCAGAACAACTGGATGTAGATGTCGCTCAGGCGGGTGGCGGTACCGTGCCAGACGGAGCCGCCCAGATGAGGGCGGAACGCCGCCATGTGCGTCATCCATTCCAGCGCCAGCCGGCGCAGCGCCTGCAGTTCGGCCGGCTGGGTGTCGGCGCAGAAGATGCGGATGTAGTCGCGCACCTCCTCTTCCACCTCGTCGTTGCCGGGCAGGGCGGTGCGCTGCGGCAGGCCCAGGTCGCGCAGGGCACGGCGCTTGGCGGGGCCGTATTCCAGGCCTTCCTCGACGATGAGGCGGGCGGCGGCGGCGGCGATGTCGCGCTTGGCGGAGTCCATCGGCGCATTGTGCCGCCGCACTGCGGCAACCGGGGCGGACGGCCCTGCGGCCCTTCCTAGAATCCGGCGATGCATATTCACATCCTCGGCATCTGCGGCACCTTCATGGGCGGCCTGGCCGCCCTGGCCCGCGAGGCCGGCCACCGCGTCACCGGCTGCGACGCGGGCGTCTATCCGCCGATGAGCACCCAGCTGCGCGAGCTCGGCATCGAACTGATCGAAGGCTATGGCGCGGACCAGCTGGCGCTCGCGCCCGACATGTTCGTGATCGGCAATGTCGTCTCCCGCGCGCGGCTGGCCGACGGCGGCCCCAAGTTCCCGCTGATGGAAGCGATCCTGGATGCCGGCGCCCCCTACACCAGCGGCCCGCAGTGGCTGGCCGAGCACGTGCTGCAGGGCCGCCACGTGCTGGCCGTGGCCGGCACCCACGGCAAGACCACGACCACCTCGATGCTGACCTGGGTGCTGGCGCAGGCCGGCCTGCAGCCGGGCTTCCTGGTCGGGGGCGTGCCGCTGGACTTCGGCGTCTCCGCGCGACTGGGCGGCGGGGCGGCCAAGACGCCGGCGCCCTTCGTCATCGAGGCCGACGAATACGACACCGCCTTCTTCGACAAGCGCAGCAAGTTCGTCCACTACCGGCCGCGCACGGCGGTGCTGAACAACCTGGAATTCGACCACGCGGACATCTTCGACGACCTGGCGGCCATCGAGCGGCAGTTCCACCACCTGGTGCGCACCGTGCCCGCCAGCGGCCGGCTGGTCGTGCATGCCGGCGAGCAGAGCCTGGCGCGGGTGCTGGCCCAGGGCTGCTGGAGTGAGGTCACCCGCTTCGGCGACGCCCCGCAGGCGCAATGGCGCGCCCGCGGCCCGGCCCATGCCTTCGACGTGCTGCGCGACGGGGAAGCCGTCGGCCATGTGGCATGGGCCCTGAGCGGCCAGCACAACCAGGCCAATGCGCTGGCGGCCATCGCCGCCGCCGAGCATGTGGGCGTGGCGCCGGCACGGTCCGCCGAGGCGCTCTGCCGCTTCCGCAACGTGCGGCGCCGCATGGAGCTGCGTGGCGAGGTGGCCCGGGCCGGCGCCGCGCCGATCCGCGTGTACGACGACTTCGCCCACCATCCCACCGCCATCCAGACCACGCTGGACGGCCTGCGCCAGCGGCTGGACGCCGACGGGCGCCAGGGCGAGCGCATCCTGGCCATCTTCGAGCCGCGCAGCAACACCATGAAGCTCGGCACCATGGCCGCCCAGCTGCCGGACAGCCTGCGCGACGCCGCCCTCGCCTTCTGCCACACGGCCGGCCTGGACTGGGACGTCGCCGGCGCGCTCGCGCCCATGGGCGACCGCGCCGCCTGCTTCGCCGACATCGACGGCCTGGTCAAGGCCGTGGCCGACGCCGCGCGACCGGGCGACCACCTGGTGTGCATGAGCAACGGCGGCTTCGGCGGCATCCATGCCAAGCTGATCGCCGCCTTGCAGCAGGCCTGAACGAACGCCGGAGCCCGTGCCATGAACCCGCCGCCGCCCCTCTCACGCGCCCGCCAGCTCATCGAGACGCTGCACCTGCAGCCCCATCCCGAGGGCGGCTGGTACCGCGAGGTGTTCCGCGCGCCAGCGACGGTGCAGCCCGGCGACCACCGCGGTCCGCGCGCCGCGCTGACCAGCATCTACTTCCTGCTCGAGGCCGGCCAGCATTCGCGCTGGCACCAGGTGCTGTCGGACGAACTGTGGGTGCACCTGGAGGGCGTGCCGCTCACGCTGTGGACCGCCGACGCCGCCTTCCGCACGCCGCCGGCCCACGTGCGGCTGGCCGCGGTGGACGTCCATGGCAGCCGGCCCCAGCACGTGGTGCCCGCCGGCCAGTGGCAGGCCGCACAGCCCGTGGCCATGCACAGCGCCGGCGACTACACCCTGGCCGCCTGCGCCGTCGCGCCCGGCTTCGACTTCGCGGACTTCACGCTGATGGACGCCCAGGGCGAACTGGCCGCCGCCGTGCGGCACCACTGGCCCGCACTGGCGGCCTTCATCTGATCAGCCGCGCCGTTTCTTGACGGCCTGCGACAGCACATCGAGCAGGTTGCGCGAATCGTCCCAGCCCAGGCAGGCGTCGGTGATGCTCTGGCCGTACGCCAGCGCCGAGGGCTGGTCCTTGCCCGGCGAGAACTTCTGCGCGCCGGCCTGGAGATGGCTTTCCACCATCACGCCGAAGACCTTGCGGCTGCCGCCGGCGATCTGGTCGGCGATGTCGCGCGCCACGTCGACCTGCTTCTGGTGCTGCTTGCTGCTGTTGGCATGGCTGCAGTCCACCATCAGCGTGGGCGGCAGGCCGGCCGCCTCCAGGTCGCGGCAGGCGGCCTCGACGCTGGCGGCGTCGTAGTTGGGCGCCTTGCCGCCGCGCAGGATCACGTGGCAGTCCTTGTTGCCGTTGGTCTGCACGATGGCGACCTGGCCGTTCTTGTGCACCGACAGGAAGTGGTGGCCGCGCGCCGCCGCCTGGATGGCGTCGGTGGCGATGCGGATGTTGCCGTCGGTGCCGTTCTTGAAGCCGATGGGCGCCGACAGGCCCGAGGCCAGCTCGCGGTGCACCTGGCTCTCGGTGGTGCGCGCACCGATGGCGCCCCAGGCGATCAGGTCGCCGATGTACTGCGGCGAGATCACGTCCAGGAACTCGCTGCCCGCCGGAAGGCCCAGGCGGTTGATGTCGATCAGGAGCTGGCGCGCGATGCGCAGGCCCTCGTCGATGCGGTAGCTCTCGTCCAGGTACGGGTCGTTGATCAGCCCCTTCCAGCCGACGGTGGTGCGCGGCTTCTCGAAGTACACGCGCATCACGATCTCCAGCGAGTCGGCGTACTTGTCGCGCTCGGCCTTGAGGCGGCGGGCGTAGTCCAGGGCCGCGGCCGGGTCGTGGATGGAGCAGGGGCCCATCACCACCAGCAGCCGGTCGTCCGTGCCGGCCATGATGTTGTGGATGGCGTGGCGGGTGCCGGTGATCAGCTTCTCGACGGCCGTGCCGTGGATGGGGAAGAAGCGGATGAGGTGTTCCGGAGGGGGCAGCACGTTGATGTCCTTGATGCGTTCGTCGTCGGTCTGGCTGGTTTTCTCGACGGGCGCATACCAGGGGTTGGCGTTGGCGTTGCTGCTGTTCATGGGAACGGTCCTCTTGTGGGTGGATGTGTGACGGAAAGCGATGGGGCGAAAAAAAAACCGCCGGGCTTGAGGCACCGGCGGTTTTGAGGGGTTGGGTTGTTGCGTTTACGCGCGCGCCTCTCGTCCGCCGGAATCCGGGAACCAAAAGTAGGCAAAGAAATAAGCGCGTTGGGCGAACATGGAGCGCGACTCTAGCACGTAAAAACGGGCTGCCAAGCTGTGTTTATGCTCAGGCCGTGCCGCCGACGGTGAGGCGGTCGATGCGCAGCGTGGGCTGGCCCACGCCCACGGGCACGCTCTGGCCTTCCTTGCCGCAGGTGCCGACGCCGGTGTCCAGCTTCATGTCGTTGCCGATCATGCTCACGCGCGTCAGCGCGTCCGGGCCGTTGCCGACGATGGTGGCGCCCTTGACGGGGTAGAGCAGCTTGCCCTTCTCCACCCACCAGGCCTCGCTCGCCGAGAAGACGAACTTGCCGCTGGTGATGTCGACCTGGCCGCCGCCGAAGTTGATGGCGTACAGGCCCTTGTCGATGCTGGCGACGATCTCGTCCGGGTGGCGATCGCCGCCCAGCATGTAGGTGTTGGTCATGCGCGGCATGGGCAAGTGCGCATAGCTCTCGCGCCGGCCGTTGCCGGTGGGCGCCACGCCCATCAGGCGGGCGTTGAGCGAATCCTGGATGTAGCCCTTGAGGATGCCGTCCTCGATCAGCACGTTGCGCTGGCTGGGGTTGCCCTCGTCGTCCACGTTGAGCGAGCCACGGCGGTCGGCGATGGTACCGTCGTCCAGCACCGTCACGCCCTTGGCCGCCACGCGCTGGCCGATGCGGCCGCTGAAGGCGCTGGAACCCTTGCGGTTGAAGTCGCCTTCCAGGCCGTGGCCGACGGCCTCGTGCAGCAGGATGCCGGGCCAGCCGGGGCCGAGCACCACGGTCATCTCGCCGGCGGGGGCCGGGCGCGATTCGAGGTTGGTCAGGGCCGAATTGACGGCATGGTCCACGTACTCGGCGATCTGCTCGTCGCCGAAATAGCCCAGGCCGAAGCGGCCGCCGCCGCCGCCGGAGCCGATCTCGCGCCGGCCGTTCTGCTCGGCGATGACGGTGACCGACAGGCGCACCAGCGGCCGGACGTCGGCGGCCAGGGTGCCGTCGGCACGGGCCACCAGCACCACGTCGTATTCGCTCGCCAGGCCCGCCATGACCTGCGCCACGCGCGGATCGCGGCTGCGGGCCAGCTTCTCGACCTTCTCGAGCAGGGCCACCTTCGCCGTGCTGTCCAGCGTGGCGATGGGATCGATGCCGCCGTAGAGCTGGCGGCTGCCCGCCACCTTGCGCGCGGGTGCCTTGACGCGGCCCGACTTGCCGGCCGTGGCGATGGCGCGCACGGTGCGGGCGGCGTCGAGCAGCGAGGCTTCGGAGATGTCGTCGGAATAGGCGAAGGCGGTCTTCTCGCCGCTCACGGCCCGCACGCCCACGCCCTGGTCGATGGAGAAGCTGCCCGTCTTGACGATGCCTTCCTCCAGGCTCCAGCCCTCGGCGCGGGTGTACTGGAAGTACAGGTCCGCGTCGTCCACCTTGTGGGCGCGGATCTCGGCCAGGGCCTTCGCCAGGTGCGTCTCGTCGAGCCCGAAGGGCGTGAGCAGAAGCTGCTGCGCCGTGGCCAGGCGCTCGATGGTGGGTTCGCGGGAGATCATCGGCCGATTATTGCTCGCGCCTCCGGCGCGCGGCGGCCCGCGGACGCAGGGCCAGCGCGGCGATCAGGGGCAATGCCGGGCGCGCGGGCCGCCCCCGCGCCGCCGGGTCGGTCAGCTCTGCATCAGCCGCCGCGAACGCGCGATGGACATCAGGATGCCCAGCCCCAGCCCCAGCGTCACCATGGCCGTGCCGCCGTAGCTGATGAAGGGCAGCGGCACGCCCACCACCGGCAGGATGCCGCTGACCATGCCCATGTTCACGAAGGCATAGGTGAAGAAGATCATCGTCACCGCGCCGGCCAGCAGGCGCGAGAACAGCGTCGGCGCCGACGAGGCGATGACCAGGCCGCGGAAGATCAGGAAGGTAAAGCCGCAGATCAGGAACAGGTTGCCGGCCAGGCCGAATTCCTCGGAATAGGCGGCGAAGATGAAGTCGGTGGTGCGTTCGGGGATGAACTCCAGGTGCGTCTGCGTGCCCTGCATGAAGCCCTTGCCGCCCAGCCCGCCCGAGCCGATGGCGATCATGCCCTGGATGATGTGGAAGCCCTTGCCCAGCGGATCGCGGAAGGGATCGAGCAGCGTGCAGACCCGCTGGCGCTGGTACTCGTGCAGGATGCGCCAGTCCAGGCCATCGGCGCACAGCTGCGGCTCGTACCAGACGATCAGCGTCACGGCGACGGCGATGACGATCACCGGCGGCACGATCAGCTTCCACGGCAGGCCGGCGAAGAAGATCACCGACAGCCCCGCCGCCAGCACCAGCAGCGAGGTGCCCAGGTCGGGCTGCTTCATGATCAGCCCCACGGGCACCGCCAGCAGCACGAAGGAGACGACGAAGTCCAGCGGCCGCAGCTGCCCCTCGCGCCGCTGGAACCACCAGGCCAGCATCATGGGCATGGCGATCTTGAGGATCTCGCTGGGCTGGATCACCAGCCCGACGTTGAGCCAGCGCGTGGCGCCCTTCTTGGTGACGCCGAACAGCGCCACCGCCACCAGCAGCGTGACGCCGAAGACGTACAGCGGCACCGCCAGGCTCATCAGCCGCTGCGGCGGCACCTGGGCCACCACGAACATGATGAAGGCGGCCAGCACCATGTTGCGGCCGTGGTCCACGAAGCGGGTGCCGCTGTCGTAGCCGGAGGAATACATGGCGACCATGCCGGTGGCCGCCAGCAGCAGCAGCGCCAGCACCAGCAAAAGGTCGAAGCCCTGGAACACGGGCGCGATGCGGCGCAGGAGCGAAGGGCGCTGGAAGACGGCGGACATGAGGCGCGCGATTATCCGCGTCGCCCGCTACAGTGCGGCGAATGCCCACCACCCACCTGCTCTACCTGCATGGCTTTCGCTCCTCGCCGCAGTCGGCCAAGGCCCGGGTGATGGCGGCGCGTGTGGCCGAGCGGCATCCCGCGCTGCACTGGTGGTGCCCGCATCTGCCGCCCTCGCCGCGCGAGGCGGCCCAGCTGATCGCCGAAGGCACCGCCGACTGGCCGGCGGAAGGCATGGCGGTGGTCGGCTCCTCGCTCGGCGGCTTCTACGCCACCTGGCTGGCGGCGCGCACCGGCTGCCGCGCGGTGGTGATCAACCCCGCCGTCGATCCGGCGCGCGACCTCGCGGCCTACATCGGCGAGCAGACGGCCTGGCATGACCCCGAGGCGCATTTCTTCTTCCGCCCCGAGTACATCGACGAGCTGCTTGCCCTGCAGACCGGCCCGCTGCCGCACCCGGAGCGCCTCATGGCCGTCATCGCCAAGGGCGACGAGGTGCTGGACTGGCGCGAGATGACGGCGCGCTACCCCGGCAGCCAGCTGCGCGTGGTCGAGGGCGGCGACCATGCGCTGTCCGATTTCGAGACGGCCCACCTGGACGCCGTGATGGCCTTCCTGCAGCCGGCCTGAGCCCGCCGCCGCGGCCGATGCGCGCCAGGGCGCGTGTGACAATCGCCGGATGTTTGTGTTGTTCGAAGAAGCCGGCAAGTACCTCGGCGGCCGCGTGCTGTCCGAGGCCGAAGCATCGGCGCAGGTGGAGCTGGAAAGCGGCAAGCGCGTCAAGGTCAAGGGCGCCAACATCGTGCTGCGTTTCGACAAGCCGGCGCCCGCCGAGCTGATCGCCGAAGCGCGCGCCCTGGCCGCCACGATGGACCTGGACCTGGCCTGGGAATTCGCGTCCGACGAGGAATTCGGCTTTGCCGAACTCGCCGCCGACTATTTCAGCGACAAGCCCACGCTGGCGCAGCAGGCCGCCGCCCTGTTCGCGCTGTTCGACGCGCCGCACTACTTCCGCCGCAGCGGCAAGGGCCGCTTCCGCAAGGCGCCGGCCGAGATCGTGCAGCAGGCGCTGGCCGCCATCGAGAAGAAGAAGGCCGTGCAGGCGCAGATCGCCGAATGGTCGGCAGAGCTGGTGGCCGGGCGCTGCCCCGATGCGATCCGCGAGCAGCTCTACCGCATCCTCTTCAAGCCCGACAAGAACGCGCCGGAGTACAAGGCCGTGGTCGAGGCCGCCCGCGCCGCGCATCGCCCGCCGCTGGAACTGCTGACCAATGCCGGCGCCATCGACTCGGCCTACCAGTTCCACTGGAAGCGCTTCCTGTTCGAGAACTTCCCCAAGGGCACGGGCTTTCCGGCCTCGCTCACGGCACCCGCCGTCGCGGACGACCTGCCGCTGGCCGAGGGCGTCGAGGCCTTCTCCATCGACGACTCGCAGACCTCCGAGATCGACGATGCGCTCTCGGTGCAGGGCCTGGGCAGCGGCACCGTCACCGTCGGCGTGCACATCGCCGCACCCGGCCTGGCGCTGGCGCCCGGCGACGCGCTGGACCAGGTGGCGCGCACGCGCATGTCCACCGTCTACATGCCCGGCCACAAGATCACCATGCTGCCCGACGCCGTGGTGCAGACCTACACCCTGCTCGAAGGCGCGCCGCGCCCGGCGGTGTCGCTCTACGCCCGCTTCGACGAAGCCACGCTGGCGCTGCAGGGCATCGAGACGAAGATCGAGCGTGTGCCCGTGGTCGCCAACCTGCGCCACGACCAGCTGGATGCCGTCATCGACGAGGCCTGGCTGGAGGCGCCCGCCCCCACCGGCGGCCCCGACGCGGCGCAGCGCCTGCATGCGCCGCTGGCCTTCCTGTTCCGCCTGGCCCGCGCGCTCAAGGCGCAGCGCGAGGTGGTGCGCGGCAAGCCCGAGAGCTTCAACCGCCCCGACTACAACTTCCGCCTGGTCGGCCACGACGACCGGCCCGAGCCCGACGGCAGCGAGACCGTGCAGATCACCACGCGCCGCCGCGGCGCGCCGCTGGACCTGATCGTCTCCGAGGCCATGATCCTGGCCAACAGCAGCTGGGGCGGCTGGCTGGGCGAGCTGGGCGTGCCCGCCCTCTACCGCAGCCAGGCCAGCCTCGCGCCAGGCATCAAGGTGCGCATGGGCACCAAGGCCCTGCCGCATGCCGGCCTGGGCGTGAAGAGCTATGCCTGGAGCACCTCGCCGCTGCGCCGCTACACCGACCTGGTCAACCAGTGGCAGATCATCGCGGCCGCCCGCCACGGCAAGACCGCCGCGCTGGCCGCGCCCTTCAAGCCCAAGGATGCGGGCCTGTTCTCCATCCTGTCGGGCTTCGACGCGGCCTACACCACCTACAACGCCTACCAGTCCGGCATGGAGCGCTTCTGGACGCTCAAGTACCTGCAGCAGCAGGGCATCCGCGAGCTGGAGGCGACGCTGGTGCGCGACGCCGGTGCCGGCGAGGCCCTGGCCCGCGCCGACACGCTGCCGCTGGTGCTTCCGGTGATCGGCGCCCAGGGCCTGCCGC
>NZ_LDSL01000010.1 GCF_001476815.1 Pseudacidovorax intermedius
CAGGCCGACTTCGACGCCCTGAGCCTGCCCGCCTTCAGCTACCAGCGCGAGGGCCGACCCGCCACCATCACCTCCTACCGCCAGGCACCGGAGGCGATGTTCGACGACGCCGAGGCCGCATTGCTGTGGGCCCGCCGGGCGCTCGAGGCGGCGCTGCGGGCGCAGAAGGCGAAGCCGGTCAGGAAGACGGCCTCGCCGCCCGCCTCGAAGGCGCGGCGCTGAGCGGCCGGCAGCCGCTTCAGAACAGGCTGCCCTGCCCCTGCGCCCCGAGCGGCCGGAACAGCGAGGTGTCCATGCCGATGCGCTCGCGGTTGAAGCCCAGCCGCGCCGTCGCCTTGGCGAAGCGCTGCGCCACCAGCTCGGCCCACAGGCCGCTGCCCTTCATGCGGCTGGCGAAGTCGGCGTCGTAGTCCTTGCCGCCGCGCATGTCCTGGATGCGCGCCATCACCCGCGCCGCGCGCTGCGGATAGTGCAGCGCCAGCCAGTCCTTGAAGAGCGGCGCCACCTCCCAGGGCAGGCGGATGACGGTGTAAAAGGCGCTGCGGGCGCCGGCGTCCCAGGCGGCCTCCAGCACCTGCTCCAGGTCGTCGTTGAGAAAGGGGATCTGCGGCGCCACGCTCACGCCCACCGGCACGCCCGCCTCGGCCAGGGTACGGATGGTGCGCAGCCGCCGCGCGGGCGAGGCGGCACGCGGCTCCAGCCGGCGGGCCAGGTCGCCGTCGAGCGTGGTGACCGTGACGTAGACGGCGGCCAGGCGCTGCGCGGCCATGGGCGCGATCAGGTCCAGGTCGCGCTCCACCCCGCTGGACTTGGTGACCAGCGCGAAGGGATGCCGCGCCTCCTGCAGCACCTCGATGACCGAGCGGGTCAGGCGCAGTTCGCGCTCGATGGGCTGGTAGCAGTCGGTGGCAGTGCCGATGGCGACGTGCGAGGGCCGGTAGCCGCGCCGGCCGAGTTCGGCACGCAGCACCTGGGCGATGTTGCGCTTGGCGATCAGCCTGGTCTCGAAGTCCAGCCCGGGCGACAGGTCGAGGTAGCTGTGCGTGGGCCGGGCGAAGCAGTAGATGCAGCCGTGCTCGCAGCCGCGGTAGGGATTGAGCGAGCGGTCGAAGGAGATGTCCGGCGAGTCGTTCTCGCTCAGGGCGGAGCGGGCATCCTCGAAGCGCACCTCGGTGGCCAGCGGCTCAGCGGCATCGGCGCCATCGGCATCCGCCGGCCAGCCGTCGTCGAAGGCGCGGCGCTCGTCGCGCGTGAAGCGATGGGCCAGGCGCGTGGCGGCGCCGCGGCCCTTGATGGCATGGAGAGGGATGTGGGCGTCGGCCATGGTGGGAAGGCGGGTGAAACGGGCCGCCGCATCGGCGCGGGCACGGCCTCGGATACTGGATTTTTATCCAGTTCACGAAGTCAGGCCCTACTGGGGTTTTCCCTCGAGCGCCGTGGGACATCCGTGAACTTTGCATGCCCTATACAGAAGCCGCTTACGCTTGCGCGCTTCGCGGGCGCCGCTGGCGCCCCGCCTCCTTCCGCCAGGACCCATCTTGAGCCGCATTCCCTCGCCGGGCGCACGCCGCGCCCTGACCTGCTTTTGTGCCGTCTCGCTCCTGCTGCTGGCGGGCTGCCGCAACGGCGATGCCCAGAAGAAGGCCGCCGCGCCCCCCCCGCCGCCCGAAGTGCTGGTGCAGGCCGTGCAGCCCGCCACCGTGCCGCTGCGCACCGAACTGCCCGGGCGCACCGCCGCCTTCATGGTGGCCGAGGTGCGGCCGCAGGTGGGCGGCATCATCCGCGCGCGGCCTTTCGTGGAAGGCAGCACGGTCAAGGCGGGCCAGGTGCTCTACGAGATCGACGCCCGCCCCTTCGAGGCCGAGGTGCAGCGGGCCGAAGGCGCGCTGGCCAATGCGCAGGCCACGGTCGCTTCCACCCGCGCGCTGGCCGAGCGCTACCGCCAGCTGCTGCCGCAGAACGCGGTGAGCCGGCAGGAGCACGACAACGCCATCGCGGCCTACGAGCAGGCCCAGGCCAACGTGAAGGTGCAGTCGGCGGCCCTCAACACCGCCCGCATCAACCTGCAGTACACGCGGGTGACGGCGCCCATCGCCGGCCGCACCAGCCGCAGCGCGGTCACGCCCGGCGCGCTGGTGTCGGCCGCGCAGGCCACGCCGCTGCTGACCATCTCGCGGCTGGACCCGATCTACGTGGACATCGCCCAGTCCAGCGCCGAAGTGCTCCGGCTGCGCCAGGCACTGGCCACCGGCCGCATCAGCCGCGAGGGCGACAGCCGCAAGGTGGCGCTGCTGCTGGAAGACGGCAGCCGCTACGCGCAGGAAGGCCGCATCAAGCTGGCCGAGGTGACGGTGGACCCGAGCAGCGCCTCGGTCACGCTGCGCGCCGAGTTCCCCAACCCCGACGGCCTGCTGCTGCCCGGCATGTACGTGCGGGCCGTGGTCGACGAAGGCACGACGCCGCAGGGCATCGTGGTGCCGGCCTCGGCCATCCAGCGCGACCGGCGCGGCAACCCGACGGTGCGCGTGGTGGGCGACGGCGACAAGCTGGAGGTGCGCCCTGTCGTCACCGGACGCCCGGTGGGCACCGGCTGGCTGGTGGCCGAAGGCCTGAAGGCCGGCGACCGGCTGGTGCTGGAGGGCGCGCAGAACGCGCAGGCCGGCGCCGCGCTGCGCGTGAAGACGGCGCCGGCCGCGGGCGCCGGCCCGAATGGCGGGAATGCCGCCACCGCCGCGCCCACGGCGAATGCCGCCAACGCCGCACCGCGCAGCAACCCATGATCTCGCGCTTCTTCATCGACCGGCCCATCTTCGCCTGGGTCATCGCCATCACGATCATGCTGGCGGGCGCGCTGGCCATCCACCTGCTGCCCGTCACGCGCTACCCGGTGGTGGCGCCGCCGGCCGTGAGCATCAATGCCTTCTACCCCGGCGCCAGCGCGCAGACGGTGGAGAACAGCGTCACCCAGGTCATCGAACAGCAGTTGACCGGCCTGGACGGCTACCTCTACATGTCGGCGCGCAGCGACTCGACGGGCCGCGTGTCCATCTTCGTGAGCTTCGAGCCCGGCACCAACCCCGACACCGCCCAGGTGCAGGTGCAGAACCGCGTGCAGCAGGCCCTGCCCCGCCTGCCGCAGCAGGTGCAGGACCAGGGCGTGACGGTGCGCAAGGCCGGCGTGGCGCCCGACCTGATCGTCACGCTCTACGACAAGACCGGCCAGCTCTCGCCCGGTGACATCGCCGACTTCCTGGTGAGCGACCTGCAGGACCCGATCAGCCGCATCGACGGCATTGGCGAGGTGTCGGTGATCGGCGGCCAGTACGCCATGCGCATCTGGCTCGACCCGCACAAGCTGCGCGGCTTCTCGATGACGCCGGGCGACGTGCAGACGGCCATCACCCAGCAGAACGTGCAGCTGGCCGCCGGCTCGGTCGGCGCAGCGCCGGCCGTGGACGGCCAGAACTTCAGCGCCGTGCTCACCGCCCAGTCGCGCTTCCGCACGCCGGACGAGTTCCGCAACATCCTGCTGCGCACCAACCGAGACGGCTCGCTGGTGCGCCTGTCGGACGTGGCGCGGGTGGAGATCGGCTCCGAGAACTACAACTTCACCGGCCGCTACAACGGCTACCCGGCCTCGGGCGTGGTGGTGCGCTTGGCGCCCACGGCCAACGCGCTGGAAGCCATCGCCGGCGTGAAGGCCGCGGTCGACAAGATGCGCGGCCAGTTCCCGCCCGGCGTGGACGTGTCCTATCCGCTGGACACCACGCCCTTCGTCGAGCGCGCCATCAAGGACGTGATCAAGACGCTGGTCGAAGGCATCGTGCTGGTGGTGCTGGTGATGTTCCTGTTTTTGCAGAACTGGCGCGCCACGCTGATCCCGGCGATTGCCGTGCCGGTGGTGCTGCTGGGCACCTTCGGCGTGCTGGCGGTGGCGGGCTTCACCATCAACATGCTCACCATGTTCGGCATGGTGCTGGCCATCGGCCTGCTGGTGGACGACGCTATCGTGGTGGTGGAGAACGTCGAGCGCATCATGGAAGAGGAGCACCTCTCGCCCAAGGAGGCCACGCGCAAGTCCATGGGCGAGATCACCGGCGCGCTGATCGGCATCGGCGTGGTGCTGTCGGCGGTGTTCCTGCCCATGGCCTTCTTCGGCGGCGCCACCGGCATCATCTACCGGCAGTTCTCGATCACCATCGTGTCGGCCATGGTGCTGTCGGTGCTGGTGGCGCTGGTTCTCACGCCGGCGCTGTGCGCCACGCTGCTCAAGCAGCATGCGGGCGACGCGCCCAAGCCCAAGCGCACCACGGGCTTCTTCGGCGCCTTCAACCGCTTCTTCGACCGCAGCATGGACACCTACGAAGGTAGCCTGCGCAAGCGGCTGCCCAGGCGCTGGCTGTTCATGGCGATCTATGCGGTGATCTGCGCCGGCATGGCCGTGATGTTCATGCGCACGCCCACCGGCTTCCTGCCGGACGAAGACCAGGGGCGCCTGTTCGTGCAGTACAACCTGCCCGGCGGCGCCACGCTGGAGCAGACGCGCGAGGTGGCCGAGCGCGTGAGCCGCCACTTCACCGAGAACGAGAAGGACACCGTCGACGGCGTGTTCGTGTCGCCCGGTTTCACCAGCGCGGGCGCCGGCCAGAACCAGGGGCAGGGCTTCATCGCGCTCAAGGACTGGGAAGAGCGCCCGGGCCGCGAGAACACCGCCTTCGCGGTGCTGGAGCGGGCCGGCAAGGCCTTCGCCGGCGACCGGCAGGCGCGCATCTTCATGAGCGCGCCGCCGGCCGTGTCGGGCCTGGGCAACTCGGCCGGCTTCGACCTGCAGCTGCAGAACACCAGCGCCATGGACTACGAGCGCTTCCGCGGCATCCGCGACCAGCTGCTGGCCAAGGCGCGGCAGGACCCGCTGCTCACGCAGGTGCGCTTCCAGGGCCAGGAGGACCAGACCACGCTGCAGGTGGACATCGACCGGGCCAAGGCCGGCTCGCTGGGCATCACGCAGACGGACGTGAACTCGCTGCTGTCGATCACCTTCGGCGGCGCCTACGTCAACGACTTCATCGACCGCAACCGCGTCAAGCGCGTGTACCTGCAGGCCGACGCGCCCTTCCGCATGACGCCGGAGGACATCGGCATCTGGAGCCTGCGCACCAGCACCGGCGCCATGGCGCCCTTCGCCAGCGTCGCCACGCCGCGCTGGAGCTACGGCCCGATGGCGCTCACGCGCTACAACGGCCTGCCATCCTTCAACATCCAGGGCCAGGCGGTGCGCGGCGAAAGCTCGGGCGCGGCGCTGACCCGCATGGAGCAGCTGGTGGCCGAGCTGCCGTCGGGCGTGGGCTATGCGTGGACGGGCCTGTCGTACCAGGAGAAGCTGGCCTCGGGCCAGGCGTTGTCGCTGTACCTGATCTCGCTGCTGGTGGTGTTCCTGGCGCTGGCGGCGCTGTACGAGAGCTGGACCATCCCGGTCTCGGTGCTGCTGGTGGTGCCGCTGGGCATCGTGGGCGCGCTGGTGGCGGCCAACCTGCGGGGCATGGACAACGACATCTTCTTCCAGGTCGGCCTGCTCACCACCATGGGCCTGGCGGCCAAGAACGCGATCCTGATCGTGGAGTTCGCGGCCGAGGGCGAGCGGCGCGGCCTGTCGACCTGGGACGCGGTGATCCAGGGCGCCAAGCTGCGGTTGCGGCCCATCCTGATGACCTCCCTGGCCTTCGTGGCCGGCGTGGTGCCGCTGGCCATCGCCACAGGCGCGGGCTCCGGCAGCCAGAACGCCATCGGCACCGGCGTGATCGGCGGCATGATCACCGGCACCGTGCTGGCGATTTTCTACGTGCCGCTGTTCTACCTGCTGGTGCGGGCCATCGGGCGTCGCGGCGAGGCGAAGCCGCCGGCGACTGGCGAAGCGCGAGAGGCGCATTGAGGCGACGCTGCACGGGCTTGGCGCGGCCCGCGGCGCGGGCCCGGCACGAACCCGGCGGCAGCCGGGCCCATGCGGCGCATGAGGCCGCTGCGCGGTCCTGCCTCAATCCAGCAGGCGTTTGAGGAAGCGCTCCGGCTGCGCGAGGAAGTCGCGCGTCAGCTGGAAATGTTCCGTTTCCTCCGCCCGCACCCGCTGCAGCCCGGCTTCGCCGCACTGGTAGATCCAGGCGTCGGGATGGCTGATCAGGATGGGGGAATGCGTGGCGATGACGAACTGTGCGCCCTGCCCCGCCAGCGTGTGGATGCGCGCCAGGGCCGCCAGTTGCCGCTGGGGCGACAGGGCGGCCTCCGGCTCGTCAAGCAGGTACAGCCCTTCGCCACGGAAGCGCTCGGTGAGCAGGGCCATGAAGGACTCGCCATGCGACTGCGCGTGCAGCGAGCGGCCGCCGTAGCCCTCGATGACGCGCGCACCGAGGCCGGGCTCCGCGTCCATGCGCTCGATCTCCGTCGCCACGTTGAAAAAACTTTCGGCCCGCAGGAAGTAGCCGGTGCGCGGCCGGCGGAAGCCCTTGGCCACGCGCAGGAAGGCATGCAGCCCGGAATGCGAGGCATGGGTGCTGAAGGCGAAGTTGCGGCTGCCGCCCTCGGCGTTGAAGCCCAGCGACACGGCCAGCGCCTCCAGCAGCGTGGACTTGCCCGAGCCGTTCTCGCCGACGAAGAAGGTGAGCTTGGGATGAAGGTCCAGCTGGTCGAGGTGGCGCACCACCGGCAGGCAGAAGGGATAGACGCCGAAGTCGGCGACCTTGTCGCGCTGGAGCGTGATGCGGCTGACGAACTGGCTGGAGATCATGGCGGGAAGTATCGGTTGCGGCCTCGGCGCCGCTGCATCTGCCCAGCCGAGCGGAGGATGAGGGCGATCGGCGTCCTGACCACGCGTCGCCGATGTCCTACGCACGCCGGCCGTCGGTGGCGGCACAACAGCACTCCATGCCGAAAGACCTTGGCACCCATTCCAGCCCTGCCCGTGCGGCCCGCGCAGCGGTGGGCGTGCGACGCCTGATCTGGATGCTGACGCCGGCCACGGTCCTGCTCGCAGGCTGCCAGGGCACGGACGACCTCAGCCGCACCGGCTGCCTGCCGCTGCGCGTGCCCGCCACGGTGGTCCTTCAGCGCGAGACCGGCCTCTACCGCATCGGCGATGCGGAGATTCCGGTCCTGTCGGACGAGCCGCGCGACACGCGCAACGACGCCTTCCATCGCCGAAGCCTGCTGCGCCAAGTGCCGGCCGGCACACGCGTGACCATCGACCGGCTGACCCAGCGCTGGGGCTTCGACGCCGGCAAGGGCCGCATCAGTGCCTTCGGCACGCTTCCGACCGGCGAGCGCTTCGAGTACGGCTGGGGTGCCGGCACCGTCATCGGCCCGGCGCCCTGGGAGAGCGCCGGCCTGCCCAACCTGCGCACGGTGAAGTGCGCCGACTGAGCCATCCACCGCCTGCCACCGTCGTCCGGGAAAGATCCATGACCCTTCGCCGCACCACCATCACCCTGGGTTTCGCCATGGCCGCCTGTACGAGCGCCGTGGCCCAGTCGGTGCTGTACGTCGCCCGCCCGGCCATCGCGCTGAGCGTCAGCGACCGGACCGCCCCGCGCCAGTGGCCCGTCGAGTTCACCGTCACCATGCCCGATGGCAAGACGACCACCGCCATCGCAGCACCGCAGATGGGCGGCGAACGCGCAGGCACGGTGCACTACCCCAGCGACTTCGGCAACGCCGGCATGCACGTGGGCGACTATGGCTGGTCCGCCCGCGTCGGCGGCAAGGAGGTGATGCGCGGCAAGTTCAGCTACCGGCCGTCGAAGGAAGGGCAGCTGCTGTTCGTGCCGGGTTGAGCCCGGCACAGTCAGTTCCTCGACGCTCCCCAGCGTCCGACCCACGTATTTGCGAGCCCGGAACCGGCGGATTCTGGTACGGTCCGGCCATTCATCGGCCCTGGACTGGAGGCACGCATGCGCAAGACCGGAAAACTCCCGCGAGCGGCGTCGACCCCATTGACCGCGACGCTGGCGCTGCTCGCCCTGACCCTTGCCGGTTGTGGCGGCGGTGGCGGTGGCGGAGGCGGCGCACTGCCTATCACAGCCGCACCGGCGCCACAGGCGGCCAATTCGCCTGGGGCCTCGCCGGCACCCGTTTCCTGCGATGCGCAGCCATTCACCGCGCAACTGCCGGCCGCGACGGCGCTGAACGCCCGGGCGCGGTGCCTCGAACTCGACACGCCCTACGTCCCGCCTCCCGGCGACAGACTGGAACTCGACACCGCCGGCTATGCCAAGACCATGTGCTCGGCGGTCTTCATCACCGGCCTGGACATCGCCACGGCGAGGGAAAGCCTCGGCTACTTCGTCGCGCCCTACGCCCAGCGCCAGCGTGTCGGCGCGCCCGTGGTCGACCGGGCCCGGCAGGAAGTGCGCATCGCCATCCCGGGCGGTCCCACCCTGACCGCACGCTACGTCGGCAGCCAGGGCTGCATCACCCTGCCGCCCGGGCGGGACGACGTGTACTTCAAGCCCGTTCAGGTCAGGAGCACGCTCGGCGATCCGGCGACCCTGCCCTGGCCGATGGGCGACGTGCTGCCCACCACGCCGCTGCCGGTGGGCGTGGACGAGCGCCGGATCGCCCAGGCCGTCGATGCGGCATTCGCCAATCCGGAGGCCTACACCTCCGCGTTCGTCGTGACGCACAAGGGGCGCCTCGTGGGCGAGCGTTACCAGTCCGGGGTGGGCATCGGCACGCCGCTGGAGTCCTGGTCGATGGGCAAGAGCGTCACCGCCGCCCTCATGGGCGTGCTGATCCAGCAGAAGACCTATGCGCTCGACCAGCCGGCACCCATTCCGCAGTGGCAGGGCAAGGGCGACGGCCGGCAGGGCATCCGCATCGCCGACCTGCTGCGCATGTCGAGCGGACTGCGCATCAAGGCGCCGGACGATCCCGACTTCGACCCCAACGGCAGCTACCCCGACCATCTCTACTTCTACACGGGCCGCATCGATGCCTTCGACTACGCCGCCACCCGGCCGCAGCAGTGGCCGCCCAACACCGTGGGCCGCTACCGCAATACCGACCCGGTGCTGGTCAATTACCTGATCCGGCTCGCGGCCGAGAAGCGCGGCGAAGACTACTTGTCCTTCCCGCAGCGTGCCCTGTTCGACCGCATCGGCATCCGCACGATGACGATCGAGACGGACCCCTACGGCAACCTGCTGACCCAGGGCTACGACTTCATGTCTGCCCGCGACTGGGCCCGGCTGGGCAACCTCTACCTGCAGGACGGCGTGTGGAACGGCGAACGCATCCTGCCCGAGGGCTTCGTGCAGTTCGTGAGTTCGGTGGCGCCGGCCTGGGCGGCAGACAAGCGGCCGATCTATGGCGGCTTCTTCTGGATCAACGGCACCGGCGCGCTGGCGGCACCGGCCTCGGCGTACTACATGCTGGGCGCCGCCGGGCAGTTCGTGGTGATCGTGCCTTCGCACGACTTGGTGGTGGTACGCATCGGTTATTCCAAGGGCGAGCGCTTCGCCACCGCGACGCTGAACCAGGCGCTGTCGCTGCTCATGGGCGCGGTGCCGAGCCGGCCCTGAGCGTGTTCCGTCGCCGCGGGCTGCGCCTCAGCCCTCGTTCGGAATCAGCGCATTGAGGTCGGTCACGCCCACGTCCACGCCCGCCTGGAAGAGCAGCGTCGTCGCCTGCCCGCGGTGATGCGTCTGGTGGTTGAAGAAGTGCAGCAGCAGCGGCCCGAAGCGCTTGGCCTGTGCCACCCGGGCGGTGTTGCCGTATTCCAGCAGCACGGCCAGGTCGTCCTCGGCCAGGGCAGCCGGCAGTTCGGCGATGCGGCCGTCGATCCGCGCGCGCAGCGTGGCGAGGGCCGGAAAGGTATCGGCCAGGCCCTCGGTCAGCGACGACGGCGACGGCAGCCCGGCCATCGGCGCGCCCCAGTCGGCCAGTGCGGGATGCCGCGCGAAGCGGTGCAGCCAGATCAGGTCCGCCGCCACGATGTGGCCGAGCGTGCCGAAGATCGAACCGAAGAAGGCCCCGCGGTCCTGTTGCAGCGCGGCCTCGGGCAGTTGCGCTGCGGCGGCGTACAGCCGTTCGTTCATCCAGCCGTTGTAACGGGCCATCAGGTGGAAGGCGGCCAGCATCAGGGCTGGCCCTCGAAGCGCGGCATGTCGCCGGCCGGCGCCGCCCAGTCCAGGCAGCGCTGTGTCCAGATCTGGCGCATCGGGGCGCCGAGCTGCTGGCGCTGCACG
>NZ_LDSL01000100.1 GCF_001476815.1 Pseudacidovorax intermedius
CCGCCCGCGTGGCGGCGGGCGGCGTGCTCGTCGAAAGCCTTCCGTGCCCGAAACCACCGACGCCCCCTCTTCCGCCCTGCAGCGCGGCGTGCAGCGGCTCGAAGCCTTCTGCTTCTCGCACCGCCGCGCCATCCTGGCCATCCTGGCTTTGTTCACGCTGGCGATGGCCGGCTTCGCCGCCCAGCTGCGCATGGACGCGGGCTTCGACAAGCAGATGCCGTCCGGCCACGAATACATCCGGACCTTCCAGGACTACCGCGAGGATCTGCTCGGCGCCAACCGGCTCAACGTCGTGGTCAAGGCTCGCCACGGCACCATCTGGACGCCCGCCGCGCTGCAGCGGCTGTATGCCGTGACGCAGGCCGTCACCTACCTGCCCGGCATCGAGCGGCTGGGCGTTCAGTCGCTGTGGACGCCCAACAGTTTCGTCAACGAGATCACCGAGGAGGGCTTCCGCGCCGATCCGCTGATCGACGCCACCATCACGCCCGAACGCCTCACGCCCGAGGCCATCGCCGGCATCCGGCGCGCGGCGGCGCAGGGCGGCTTCATCGGCACGCTGGTCTCGCGCGACCAGACGAGCGCCATGGTCACGGCCGAGCTGGCCGAGTACGGGGCCGACGGCCGCAAGCTGGACTACGTCGCCTACAACCACCTGCTCGAAGAGAAGCTGCGCGACCGCTTCGAGGACGCGGACTTCGAGATCCAGATCATCGGCTTCGCCAAACAGATCGGCGACATCGCCGACGGGGCACGCTCGGTGCTCAAGTTCTGCGCCGTGGCGCTGCTACTGACCGCGGGGGCCGTGTACTGGTACTGCCGCTCCTGGCGCTTCACGCTGCTGCCCATCGCCTGCTCGCTGGCATCGCTGGTGTGGCAGTTCGGCACGCTGCGGTTGCTGGGCTTCGGGCTGGATCCGCTGGCCGTGCTGGTGCCCTTCCTGGTCTTCGCCATCGGCGTGTCGCATGGCGTGCAGCAGATCAACTACATCGTGCGGCGCATCTCGCAGGGTCGCAGCACCTACGAGGCCTGCCGCGACAGCTTCGGCGGCCTGCTGATTCCCGGCACGCTGGCGCTGGTGACGGCCTTCGTCTCCTTCGTCACGCTGCTGCTCATACCGATTCCCATGGTGCGTGAGCTGGCCATCGCCGCCTCGCTGGGCGTGGCCTACAAGATCGTCACCAACCTGGTGATGCTGCCCGTGGCCGCCTCCTTCTTCGCGGTCAGCCGCGACTTCGCCGATCAGGCCCTGCTGCAGCGCGAGCGCCGTTCGGGCTGGCTGCGCGTGCTGGCCCGCGTGGCGCAGCCGCGGCCGGCGGCCGCCGTGCTGCTGGCCACCGCCGCCATCTTCGCCGCCGCCGCATGGGAGAGCCGCGACCGCGTGGTCGGCACCCTGCAGCCCGGCGCACCCGAGCTGCGGGAGGACGCGCGCTTCAACCGCGACGCAGCGGCCATCTCGCGCAACTTCGACACGGGACTGGACTGGCTCACGGTCGTCTTCGAGGCGCCGCCCGAGAGCTGCGAGAACGTGAACGTCGGGCTCTACCAGGACCGCTTCGTGTGGGCCATGCAGCCCGTGGAGGGCGTGCTGTCGATCTCGTCGTACGCCGGCCAGCTGCGCCTGTACAACGAGGGCTACAACGAGGGCAATCCCAAGATGGGCGTGGTGCCCATCGATCCGGCCAACTATGCGGCGCTGTCCACCGAGATCGCGCGCGTGCGCGGCACCATGCGCAAGGACTGCAGCATGACGGCCGTGAACCTCTTCCTCACCGACCACAAGGCCGACACCATCCAGCGCGTGATCGCGGCCGTGAAGGCTTTCCGCGATGCGCATGCCATGCCAGGCGTGCAGATCCGCCTGGCGGCCGGCAATGCCGGCGTGCTCGCGGCCATCGACGACGAGGTCGAGAAAAGCGAACTGCCCATGATGCTGTACGTGTATGCCGCCATCGTGGTGCTGGTCTTCGCGGTGTACCGCGACCTGCGTGCCGTGGTCGCCTGCTGCCTGCCGCTCACCGTGGGCACCTTCATCGGCTACTGGTTCATGAAGGAGCTGCAGATCGGCCTGACGGTCGCCACGCTCCCGGTCATGGTGCTGGCGGTGGGCATCGGCGTGGACTACGCCTTCTACATCTACAACCGCTTGCTGATGCACCTGGCGGCGGGCGAGCCGATCGTGCGCGCCATCGAGCACGCCATCCTGGAGGTGGGCACCGCCACCATCTTCACCGCCATCACGCTGGCCGTGGGCGTGGCCACCTGGTCCTTCTCGCAGCTCAAGTTCCAGGCCGACATGGGCAAGCTGCTCGCCTTCATGTTCATGGTGAACATGGTGATGGCGATGACCGCCCTGCCCGCCATGGCGGTCTGGCTGGAACGGCTCTTCCCCCGCCGCCGCCCGGTGCGCGCGACGGGCCTGCAACATCACTGAAGTGAAGCACCCCCCATGCCGCTTCGCGGCTCCCCCCTCCCTTGCGCCTTCGGCTTGGAGGGGGGCGCACCCGCAGGCCTGGCAGAGCCAGTTCCTGGGGTGCCCTGGCTTGGCGTGCTCCGCGGCCATTCGATCGTCAGTGCTGCCCCGCTTGGTACGGCGCGGGTGGTGCCCAGCCCTTGAAAACTGAATGAAGCCATGACACGACCGCCGCCCACCTCATCTCTTCGCACCCTTGCGCGGGCGCTGGCCGCCAGCGCCCTGTTCGTGGCCGCCGGCTGTGCGGCCCAGGCAAGCGCGCCGGCCCTGTCCGCCCCGGCCGCAGCGCCGGCACTGGTCCCGGCCGTGCGCGTGGCGCATGCCGACCGCGCCACCATGCTGGCCAGCGCCCGCGCCGGCGACCGCATCGTGGCGGTGGGCGACCACGGCGTGGTGCTGCTGTCGGACGACGGCGGCCGCAGCCATCGCCAGGCGCGCAGCGTGCCGGTGGACGTGGCGCTGACGGCCGTCGCCTTCGTCGATGCGCAGCACGGCTGGGCGGCCGGGCACTGGGGCGTTCTGCTGCGCACGGAAGACGGCGGCGAGACCTGGCAACTGCAGCGCAGCGACGTGCAGCACGACCGTCCCCTGTTCGCCCTGCATTTCTTCGATCGACAGAACGGCGTGGCCGTGGGCCTGTGGTCGCTGGTGCTGGTGACGCAGGACGGCGGCGCCCACTGGCAGGCCGTGGACCTGAGCCCGCCCGAGGGTGCCAAGCGGGCCGACCTCAATCTGTACGGCCTCTTCGCCGACGCGCAGGGCCGGCTCTACGCGCCGGGCGAGCGCGGCATGGTGCTGCGCTCGGACGACCAGGGCAAGAGCTGGCGCTACCTGTCCAGCGGCTATGCCGGCTCCTTCTGGACCGGCACTGCGACGCCCGGCGGAGCCCTGCTGGTCGCCGGCCTGCGGGGCTCGATGTACCGCAGCGCGGACATGGGCCAGAGCTGGCAACGCATCGAAACGCACACAACAGCGTCCATCACGGCCCTCGCAAGCGCTGGCGACCGGATCATCGGCGTGGGCCTGGATGGATTGCTGCTCATCAGCCGCGACGATGGCCGCAGCTTCGCCACCGCCTCGCGGCCGGACCGGTTGCCTCTGACCAGCGTCCTGGCCAATTCGCAGGGACGGCCTGTGGCCTACTCTCGTCAGGGTGTGCTGCCCAGGGACGCCTTCAAGGCGCAGTGGCCGTCGGATTAGGACGCCGGTCGCCGCCGTGCCGACAAACGACGGACCGCGGCGCCCGATTGCCGGGCAGGGCGCGCAGCGTAAGGGCTATTCCGGCTTGAGGCCCGTGCGTGCCACCACACTGGCGATCTGCTGCCGCTCACTCCGAAGGAGTGCGGCGAAGTCGCTGCCGGCGACGACATCCGGCTCGATGGCGCGATCCACGAGTTGCGCGACCAGCGTCGGGTCGGAAGCCGCCGCACGCATCGCATCCGTGAGAACCGCCGCCACGTGCGCAGGCAGCCCCGCAGGCGCAAGCAGCCCCATCCACGATGTAAGCGACACGCCCTCGAAGCCGGGCAGTTCGGCCAGGGCGGGCACCTGTGGCAGCCCGGGCAGGCGGCCTGGCGACGTGACGGCATACGCGCGCACACGGCCCTCGCGCACCAGGGGCTGCGCGAGCGCCACGGGCAGGATGCCCAGGTCGAGCTGTCCACCCCCGATGTCCGTGAGCACCTGCGGCGCTGCCTTGTAGGGCACGTGGACGATGTCCACGCCGGCACGCTGCTTGATCAGTTCTCCCGTGATGTGCAGCAGCGATCCGGTTCCGTCCGTGCCGAAGCTCAACGCCCCCGGTCGTGCCCGCGCCAGCTGGATGAGCGACGCCATCGAATCGGCCGGCAGGCCGTTACGCCCGACGACCATGAAGGGAAGGCGGCCCACCGTGGCGATGGGCAGGAAGTCCTTGAACGCGTCGTAACGCACAGCGCTCGGGTTGAGGATCGGCGCCACGTTCAGCGGACTCGACACGACGAACAGGAGCGTGTGGCCGTCCGGCGCTGCGCGGGCGACCTTCTGCGTGCCGATGGTCCCGAAGGCACCGGCCACGTTGTCGACCACCACGCTCTGCCCCAGCTTCGCCGAGAGGCGCGAGGCGACCTGTCGTGCGACCACATCGATGCTGCCGCCCGCGGCGAACGGCACCACGATGGTCAGCGCCTTGGCGGGGTAGGCCTGCGACCAGGCCGGCAGCACCGGTACCCAGCACAGCGCTGCCGTGCCCAGGTGCGCCATCGCGCGGCGCCGGTCGAGGAACGAGGACTGGGACATGGTGCGTCTTTCCTTCATGGTGGCGGATGGTTCGGCCTGGGCGAGACGGCTCTAGCGCATGGTGCCTTCGAAGGCCGTCTGCGACAGCGGCCGGCGGTCGCTGGGCAGTTCGCGAGCACGGATGCCTTCAGGCAGCACGGCCGGGTCGCCCTTGCGGCCTACGGCCACCACGGTGTCGATGGCATAGGCCTCGGGCAGGCCGATGGCGGCGCGCAGCTTGGCCGCATCGAAGCCCGCCATGGCATGCGCCGACCAGCCCGACAGCTGCGCCTGGAAGGCCAGGCTGGCCCAGGCGGCACCGGCGTCGAAGGCATGCGAGGCATTGGGCGCCGGCGCGGCGGCGCCGGGGAACACCGCCTCGCGGGCCGAGGCGATCACCACCAGCGCGGCGGCGCGCTTCGTCCACATCTGGTTGAACTCGACCAGGCTGTCGAAGATGGGCTGCCAGGCGGCCGTGTCGCGATGCGCGTAGATGAAGCGCCAGGGTTGCACGTTGTAGGCCGAGGGTGCCCAACGCGCGGCTTCGAGCAGGCTCATCAGTTCGGCCGTGGCGATGGCCTCCTCGGTGAAGGCACGGGGCGACCAGCGCTCTGTGAACAGCGGGTCGATGGGATGGGCGCGTTGGCGGGGATTGGTCATTCGAAAACTCCTGTTGGGAAAGAAAAAAGAGGTCGGGTTGGACGAGGCGTGTCGCAGCGTCTCGTCAGATGCCCGCCATGTTGATGTACTTGATGACGAGGTAGTCCTCGATGCCGTGCCGCGAGCCCTCGCGCCCCAGCCCGGACTGCTTGACGCCGCCGAAAGGCGCCACCTCGTTGCTGATGAGGCCGGTATTGACGCCGACCATGCCGTATTCGAGCTGCTCCGCCACCCGCCAGACGCGGCCCAGGTCGCGGGCGTAGAAGTAGCTCGCCAGGCCGAACTCGGTGTCGTTGGCCAGGCGCACGACCTCGGCCTCGTCGCGGAAGCGGAACAGCGGCGCGATGGGCCCGAAGGTCTCCTCGCGCGCCACCTTCATGGCCTGGGTCACGCCGGTGAGCACCGTGGGCTCGAAGAAGGTACCGCCCAGCGCATGACGCCGGCCGCCGGCCAGCACCTGGCCACCGTGCGCCACGGCATCGTTCAGGTGCTCCTCGACCTTGGCCACGGCCGCCTCGTCGATCAGCGGGCCGATGCGCACGCCCTCGGCATCGCCCGGGCCGACCTTGAGCGCGGCCAGGGCATCGGCCAGCTTGCGGGCAAAGACGTCGTACACCGCGTCGTGCACGTAGAGCCGGTTGGCGCACACGCAGGTCTGGCCCGCGTTGCGGAACTTGGAGACGAGCGCCCCCTCGACCGCGGCATCCAGGTCGGCGTCGTCGAAGACGATGAAGGGCGCATTGCCCCCCAGCTCCATCGACACCTTCTTGACCGTCGCCGCCGTCTGCTGCATCAGCACCCGGCCCACCTCGGTCGAGCCCGTGAAGCTGAGCTTGCGCACCACCGGGTTGGTGGCGAGTTCGGTGCCGATGTCACCCGCCGAGCCGGTCAGCACTGACAGCACGCCCGGCGGCACGCCTGCACGCTCGGCCAGCACGGCCAGCGCCAGGGCCGTGAGCGGCGTCTGGCTGGCGGGCTTGACGACCAGGGTGCAGCCGGCCGCGAGCGCCGGCCCGGCCTTGCGGGTGATCATCGCGGCCGGGAAGTTCCAGGGCGTGATGGCGGCGCACACGCCCACGGGCTCGCGCACGACCACGATGCGCTGCGAGGCGACGGGCGAGGGAATGGTCTCGCCGTACACCCGCTTGGCCTCCTCGCCGAACCACTGGATGAAAGAGGCGGCGTAGCCGATCTCGCCACGCGCCTCGGCCAGGGGCTTGCCCTGTTCGGCCGTCATGATCCGGGCCAGGTCCTCCTGGTTCTGCAGGATGAGCGCATGCCAGCGCGCCAGGACGGCCGAGCGCTCATGCGCCGTGCGCCGTCGCCACGCCGGCCAGGCGGCATCGGCCGCCGCGATGGCGCGCCGCGTGTCGGCGGCGTCCAGCCGCGGCACGTGACCGATGAGCGCGCCGGTGGCCGGGTTGGTGACGGCGATGGTCCGCTCGGCGGAGATCCATTCGCCGGCCACCAGGCATTGCGCGCACAGCAGGGAGGGGTCGTTCAGGGTCAGCATGGGTGCTTCAGATTTGCGTGATGAGCTTGGTGCTCAGGAAGGCGTCGAAGGATTCGGTGCCGCCCTCGCTGCCGAAGCCGCTGTCCTTGATGCCGCCGAAGGGCAGTTCCGGGTGGGCCATGCCCGAATGGTTGATGTTGACCATGCCGGCCTCCAGGCCGTCTCCCACGCGGGTGGCGGTCTGCAGCGAGCGGGTGAACACGTAGCTGGCCAGGCCGAAGGGCAAGGCGTTGGCCTGCGCGAGCGCCTCTTCCACGGTGTCGAAGCGCACGAGGGCGGCGATGGGACCGAAAGGCTCTTCCTGCATCAGACGCGCGCGGGCCGGCACCTGCGCCAGCAAGGTGGGCGCGTGGAAGTGGCCCTGCGCACCGATCCGGCTGCCGCCGGTCAGCAGCTCGGCGCCCGCCGCGCAGGCATCCTCGACCAGCGCCTGCACCGCCTGGAAGCGCCGTTCATGGATCAGCGGCCCCATCTGCACGCCGCCCTCCAGCCCATGGCCCACCTTCACGCCGGCCAGCGCGTCCGCCAGGGCGGCGGCGAAGCGGTCGTGGATGCCCGACTGCACGTAGAAGCGGCTCGGCGAGACGCAGACCTGGCCGGCATTGCGCGTCTTGAGCCGCGCCAGCAGGGCCACGGCGGCGTCCACGTCGGCGTCGTCGAAGACCAGCACCGGCGCGTGGCCGCCCAGCTCCATGGTCATGCGCTTCATGTGCTGCCCGGCCAGCGCCGCCAGTTGCCGGCCCACCGGCACCGAGCCGGTGAAGGAGAGCACGCGCACCTCGGGCGCTTCGATCAGCTGGCGCGAGATGTCCGCCGGTACGCCCCACAGCAGGTTGAAGACGCCCGCCGGAAGGCCGGCGTCGTGGAAGAGCTGCGCCATGGCGCCCAGCGCGCTGGGCGATTCCTCGGGCCCTTTGAGCACGATGGGACATCCGGCCGCGATGGCCGCTGCGGCCTTCTTCATGGCCTGGCCGAAGGGGAAGTTCCAGGGGCTGAAGGCGGCGCACACGCCGACCGGCTCGCGCACCACCAGTTGGCGCACGCCCGGCTGGCGCGCCGGCACCACGCGGCCGTAGATGCGCCGGCCTTCCTCGGCATGCCATTCCACATGCTCGGCGGCATTGAGCACCTCGGCCACCGCATCGGCCAGCGGCTTGCCGTTGTCCAGCGTCATGGCATGGCCGATCGCCTGCGCCCGCTCGCGCGCCAGCGCGGCCACGCGTCGCAGCAGCTCGGACCGCTCGACGGGCGAGACGCGGCGCCAGCCCGCGAAGGCCGCATGGGCGGCCTGGACGGCGGCGTCCACGTCCTCGGGCTCGGCCCACGGCAGCCGCCCGAGCGGCTGGAGGGTGGCCGGGTCGTGGACGGCCTGGGTGCGGCGGCCTTCGACGCCGATGAAGCGGCCGGCGATGTAGAGAGAGAGGTCGGGGTACATGGGGCAGTGGCTAAGGGTGGTGCCGCGGAGCCGTCTGCAGCACGGCGCGACGGGGCCCGCGCGGACTCTCCCGTGGCGGGAGAGCGGAACAGGCGGTCAGGCGGCGAGGGCTTCCGCGGCGAGGCAGGCATGGTTGGCCGCCGCCCCGGGACGCGCCGCGTCCGCCGACGGCAGCACCGAGGCGCAGAAGGCGCCCAGTTCCGCCACTGCGTCGGCGCGGCGACCGACGGCGGCTACGAAGCGGTCGGGCCGGATCAGCACCCAGTCCACGTCCTTGCCCTGGAACCACAGGTGCAGGCCGTTCTCCAGATCCTCGATCAGGGTGCCCGAAGGCTGCAGCGGCATGGGCGAGCCGGCTTCGTTGCCGGCACTGCGGGAGCGCACGGCCAGGTAGTGGTCGCAGCCCAGGCGTGCGAGTTGCCCGCGCAGCGAGGGCGGCGCATCGGCCAGCGCATCGCAGCGCCAGCTGATCAGCGCGAAGCGCGCGCCGACCACGTCGTCCAGTTTGTCGCAGACGCCCCGCGCACGCTCCACGTTGGGCTGGATGAACATGCGGCCCACCAGCGCGTCGCGCGCCGCGACGCCGCTGTTGCGCACCACGCCCTGCACGAAGCGCGGCATGGGCTTGAACTTCATCTGCAAGACATAGTCGCGCACCGCGCGGATGCCGCGGATGGCCATGAAGAAGCGGTCGCGCGCCCAGGCCAGCAGCGGGTTGCGCTGCGAGAGCACCGCGCCGAAGGTGTCGGCCAGGTCGATCATGGCCTTGGCATGCGCATGGCGCTCGTCGTGATAGCTGGCCAGCAGCTCGGGCCGCAGCCGTCCCTGGAGGATCCAGGCCAGCTTCCAGCCCAGGTTGAAGGCATCGCGGATGCCGGCATTGAGGCCCTGGCCGATCCAGGGCGGCGTGATGTGGGCCGCGTCCCCGGCCAGGCAGACGCGGCCGCTCACGAAACTGGCCGCCACCCGCGAGTTGTGGGTGTAGACCCGGGCGCGGATCACGTTCAGCGCGGCCGGATCGGCCACGTGGCGGCCCAGCAGCTCGCGCACTTTGTCGGGCGCCAGCATCTGCTCGCCGTCCTCGCCGGGAAAGAGCATGAACTCCCAGCGCCGCAGGCCATAGGGCAGGCGCAGGCAGACATAGGGCCTTTCCGGCTCGCAATGCAGCGCGGTGTAGGGCGCATCGAGCGGGTCCTGGTCGCATTCGATCACCACCCACTTGGCCGGGTGGGTGCGGCCCTCGTAGGGCAGCTTGAGCATCTCGCGCACGGTGCTGCGGCCGCCGTCGCAGGCCACCGCATAGGCGGCACGCACCTGCTGCTCAACGCCGGCTTCGTCGCGCAGAGTGGCGGTCACGCCGGCCTCGTCCTGCGCCAGGCCGACCAGGGACAGCCCCAGCCGCAACTGCACCTGGGGAAAGCGCGTCAGCCCGCGGCGCAGCGTCTTCTCGCCCAGGGGCTGCGAGAACAGGTTGCGGCGGAACCAGCCGAACTCACGCGTGCTGGGCAGGATCTCGGCAAAGCACTGCTTGCGCGCCGTGTACATGCGCATGGGCACGTTCTGGATCATGTCCTGCAGCATCTCCGCGGCCAGCCCGGTGGCCTGGAAGGTGCGCAGGGCCTCGTCGTCCAGGCCCACCGCGCGGGGAAAGTCGAGCACCGCGGGGCTGCGCTCGACCACCAGCGTCCGCACGCCGTAGGTGCCCAGCAGGTTGGCCAGCGTGGCGCCGACCGGGCCGGCGCCGATGATGAGGACGGGGACTTCTTCCACGGAAGCGCTCATAGGGACTCCAGGGTCGTGGGACGGGGCGCTGGACGCGAACTCAGGCAGCCGCGAGCAGCCGGCTTTCCTGCCGAACGAGCAGGTGGCGCACCTGCTTGCGGAATTCGGCGAAAGCCGGGTCGGCCATAAGCGCGGCACGGCGGCGGCTGCGCTCGTCCAGGCTGTCGAAGGCCCAGTGGAAGACCAGCTGGTTGACGTCGCCGCTCTCGGGCGTCATGAGCGCCACCAGGTGGCCGAGGGTGCGGGTCTGCAGCTCGCGGCCGATCTCGTTGTAGATGCGCAGGTAGTCGCGCACGCCGCCGGGCACCAGGGTGTAGGTTCGCAGTTCGTGGATCATGGTCGGATCGGATCGCTGGCGGCGCCATCGGGCCGCTTCAGGAAGGCAGTGACGGCCTCGGCGAAGAGCGCCGGCTGGTCGTCGTGGATGTAGTGGCCGGCGTCGGGAATCTCGACGGCGGCGATGCGCGGATTGAGCGCCTGCATGTGCGCGACCATGGCCGGCTGCAGATAGTCGGAACGGCCGCCGCGCACCACCAGCGTCTCGCAGCGCAGCTGCTCCACATGCGTGGCCAGATCCACCTTGCGCGCAGGGTCCGGGTTCAGCCGCGTGGCGACGATGCCGGCGTGGTCGTAGCGCCAGGTGAAGCCGCCGCCTTCCAGGGGCTTGAGCATGTTCTGCAGCCGCTGCTGGCGCGCCTCTTCGGTCACGGTGGGGCGCAGGGCGCGCATGAAGGCCGTGGCCTCGTCCCAGTCGGCGAAGGCGGTGGGCGTGGTCGCCAGCTCCTTGCGGATGCGGGTGGCGCCGTCGCTGGTCTCGAAGGCGCCGGGACCGGCGTCCTCGATGACCAGCCTGCCCAGCCGCTGCGGATGCCGCGCGGCATAGACGATGGCATTGATGCCGCCCATGGAGTGGCCCAGCAGGTCGAAGCGCTGCAGGCCCAGTTGCGCCACCAGCGCCTCGACATCGGCCACGTACGCGTCGGTGTAGTAGTCGTGCTTCGGATCCCAGTCGGTCTCGCCGCGGCCACGCTGGTCGAAGGCGATCACGCGAAAGCCCGGCTGCAGCGCGGCGGCCACGCCCGCGAAGGTTTCGGCATAGCCGCGGATGCCGTGCAGCATCAGCACCGGCCAGGCGTTGGGGTCGCCCCATTCGGTGAGGTGGAAGGCCAGGCCGTTCAGGGCCAGGCGGTGGTCGCGGCGTTGCATGGAGGTCTCTGCTGCGGCGCTCAGACCAGGCCGTCCTCGCCCTTGATCTCGGAGGCCTTCAGGCCGCCCAGGCGCGCATTGAGCCGGCCACGTGTGGCGAAGGCCCAGATCAGCACCACCTCGTCGCGGTTGGGGCCGTCGCCGAACATGGCCGAGACGGTGTCGTAGTGCGAGCGCACGTACAGCGCATCCTTGTGCGCGAGGGGGATGTCGATGACGGTGCCCGGGCCGCCGCGCTTGCCGGTCGACGGCACCCAGGACTTGCCGCCACCCACGCCCTCGCGCACCGGGTTGGCTGCCGGGTTGGTCAGCAGCGCGTTGCCGTGCTCGTACTCGCCGTCGATGCCCACCAGGCAGGCCTTGCCGTAGCTCTGGATGTCCAGGCCGCCGGCGGCCTCGCGGATGCGGCGGCCGAACTCCTTGCCGAGTTCGGGCGAGGGCTCAATCCATTCAGACAGGTCCTGCACGTAGCGGCCCGCGAAGGGGTTGCGCAGGCAGGCGGCGATGACGATCTTGCGCAGCGGCTCGCCGTCGGCGGGCGCGCCCGTCTCGCCGGCCAGGGTGTCCTCGATCTGGAGGTACCACTTGCGGATGTGGAAGGCGCTGAGGTCGGGGGTGCTCATGGTGTGGATGTCTTTCGGAAAGGGATGCGCGCCGCTCACAGCGGCTGCAAGTCGAAGTTGTCGCTGGGGGCGTTGTATTCGCCCAGCAGGCGCTTGGCTTCCTCGTCGTCGTGGACCAGCTCGAGGAAGAACTCGAAGCGGTGGCCGTCCGGGTCGTGGAAGTACAGGCCGTAGCCCACCTTGTGGTCGGTGGTCTTGACCACCTCCACGTTCTTGCGCAGCAACATGCCGTACAGGCGGCGCAGGTCGTCGAGGCCGCCCTCGATCTCCAGGCCGTAGTGCTGCATGTTCACCGTGCCGCGGCTGGCGGCCTCGGGCTCGTCGACCTGGATCAGCGCGATGTCGTGGTGCTTCTGGCCGAAGGAGAGAAACACCCAGCGCGCACCGCGGGCTGTGACCTGCATTCCCAGCACTTCCTCGTACCAGGGGGCCGAGGCGAAGGGGTCCTTCACGAACAGGGCCAGGTGGGTGCGGCGGATGCGTGGGCGCACGGGCTCACCGACGTCTGCGGAAGCAAGGGCGTTCATGGTCGGCCCTCTCGTGTCAGTTGATCGACTGCGGATGCGCGTGCACCGGCGCCACGAAGGGCGTCCAGGCCACCGAGGTGATCTCGCTGAAATCGCGCCATTCCTTGAACCAGCTGCGCCCGCCGTTGGTGGAGCGCAGCAGGTGGCCGTACTTGGTGCCGGCGAAGAGCAGGCCGCGGTCGCTGGCATGCATGCCGAAGGCCCAGACGGTGGAGTTGGGCGCCGTGTTCAGCAGCGTCTGCGCCCAGGTCTGGCCGCGGTCCTCCGAGCGGTAGATGCGGGTGCGCGAACCCGGCGTGCCGTCGCCGATGGCCAGCAGCAGCGTGCGGCCGTCGGCGTCCAGCGGCTGCACCGTGCGGGTGTAGTAGAGGCCGTCGAAGCGGTCCTTGGACGCATGGCTGCGGAAGCTTTCGGCATCGTCGGTGCTCTCGCAGACCGAATTGACCGTCACCACGATGTGCTTGGCCGGCGCATCGGCCGTCGCGGGCAGCACCGCGATCGCATGGATGTCGCCATTGTTGATGCCGCGGCCGGGCGTGTCGATGCGCTCCCAGCTGTCGCCGGCGTCGCGGGTGCGCCAGGCGCCGCCCTCCTCCACGCCGAACCAGGCTTCTCCCGCGCGCTGGGGATGGAAGGCGATGGTGAGGATGCGCGGCCGGTGCACCCCGGCGCAGAACTCGGGCAGTTCCACGTTCAGCAGCTCCCAGCTGAGGCCGCCATCACGCGAGAGGTACATGCGGGCCCGGGAGGGCGCACCGGTGCCGGCCAGCACCAGCTTCGGGTCCGTCGGGCTGAAGGCCAGGGCCCAGACGGTCTGCCCGTCGGCGGGCGAGGCCATGCGCTGGAAGTGCGCGCCGCCGTCCGTGGACAGGCAGATGCCCACGTCCGCGCCGGCCAGCACGCGGCTGGGGTCGGCCGGGTCCACGGCCAGCGCCCGCACCGTGCCGTCAAACTCGATGGCTTCCTTCAGGCCCAGGCGGTGCCAGGTGGCGCCGTCGTCCACGCTGCGCAGGATGCCCTGCCCTGCCGTGCCCACCAGAATGGTTCCGTTCATGTCGCTCGCTCCTTTGGATGGCTGGATGGCTCAGAGAAAGATGCCGCGGGTGATGCCGCCGTCCACCGCGATCGATTCGCCGGTGATGGCCGCCGCGCGGTCGGACGAAAGAAAGAGCACCACGTCGGCGATCTCGTCCACCTGCAGCACGCGGCGGATCGGCGTGGCCTTGGCATAGTTGGCCTCCACCTGCGCGGGCGTCAGGCCCTGCAGCTTCGCCTCCTTGGCGTAGAGCTCGTGGATGTGCGGCGTCTCCACCACGCCCGGATGGATCACGTTGACGGTGATGCCCGAGGGGCCGAGCTGGTCCGACAGCGTCTTGGTCATGTGGGCCACGGCCACATTGCGCATGCCCGACAGCTGCTTGCTGCCGCGCCCGGTGAGCCCGCCGATGTTGACGATGCGGCCCCAGCCGCCCTTGCGCATGTGCGCCGCACAGGCCTTGGCGAAGCGCATGTAGCCCACCACCTTGATGTCGATGTCCTGCAGCAGGCCTTCGGGGTCGGCGTTCTCGATCTCGCTGCGCACCAGGCCGCCCGGATGGGCCGCGCCGTTGACGAGGATGTCGATGCGGCCGAAGTGCGCCGCCACCTTGTCGACGGCCGCCTGCACCTGGGCCGTGTCGCTCACGTCGGCGGGGGCGGCCAGCACTTCGGTGCCGGTCTTTTCGGTGATCTCGCGCGCGGCCTGTTCCAGCGCGCCCTGGCTGCGGGCCACGATGGCCACGCGCACGCCTTCGGCCGCGAAGGCCTCGGCCACCGCGCGGCCGATGCCCAGGCTGCCGCCGGTCACGACGGCCACCTTGCCCTTGAGTCTGAGGTCCATGTTCGATTGCTCCTTGGATGCGTTGCGGCCCGTCGCAGGACGTCAGAGGGCCATTTCGATGAGGGCCGGGCCGCGGCGCCCGAAGGCGTCCTGCAGCTGGGCCGCGAGTTCTTCGGCGGTCGTGGCACGCGTCGCCGGCACGCCGTACGACTGCGCCAGGCCGACCCAATCGATTCGCGGCGAGTCGAGGGCGGTGAGCGCCTCGGCGCGCTTGCCCAGCGTGGCACCGCCGCGGCGCAGTTCATTGCGCAGGATGGCGTACTGGTGGTTGGCGGCGATGAGCACGACCACGTCGAGCTGCTCGTGCGCAATCGTCCACAGCGCCTGGATCGTGTATTGCGTGCTGCCGTCCGACAGCAGGCCCACCACCTGACGCTCGGGGCAGGCGATGGCGGCGCCCACGGCCACGGGCAGGCCCTGGCCGATGGCGCCGCCGGTGTTGGTGAGCGCCGTGTGCGGTGCTGCCGCGGCCGAGGCGGCGTAGAAGGGATAACCGCAGGTGCCGCCTTCGACCGAGACGATGGCGCCTTCGGGCAAGGCGCGCGTGAGCGCGGCACCGATGGCGGCGGGCGTGAGCGGGCCCGCAGGTGCGGCGGGCAGCGGATGCACGGGGGCTTCGAAGGCCGGCGCATCGAGCGCTTCGGCCAGTTGCTCCAGCGCTTCGGCCACCGGATGGCCGGGCGCGCCCAGGCTCAGCAGGCGCTCGGCCTCCACCATCAGGCTGGGATGGCCCGCGTAACCGAAATAGGTGACCGGCGGCAGTGCGCCGGCCAGCAGCACCAGGTCGGCCGGGTCGAGCACGGCGCGCGCCGGTTCGGGGAAGTAGGGCAACCGGTCGAAGGCCGGCAGGCCCTGACCGCGCTCGGCCCGGGCCGGAAAGGTCTCGGCATAGGCAGTGGCCCCCAGGGCCGCGCATAGGCGCGCTGCGGCACGTTGGGCGCGCGCGCCCAGACCGCCTTGCTCGCCGCCGCCGCCCAGCAGGATGACGATGCGGCGGGCCGCGCGCAGGCGCTGCGCGCAGGCCGCCAGATCGACCGCCGACGGGCTGGAGACGGCCGCCCGCGCGTCGGTCGGCGACGGCGCAGCCGTGCCCGGCAGCGTTTCGGCCTGGTAGTCCGCGGGGAAGATCAGCGTCGCGCCCTGCCCGCCGCCGGCCAGCGACTGGCGCACCGACTCGACCGCTGCCCGCGGCGCGTCAGCCGTGCTGTCGATGCGGCGCACCCAGCCCGACACCGGCCGCGCCAGCGACTCGATGTCGGAGGTCAGCGGCGCATCGAAGGGCAGGTGCCAGCTGGTGTGGTCGCCGATCAGGTTGACGATGGGCGTGCGCGCCCGCCGTGCGTTGTGCAGGTTGGCGATGCCGTTGGCGAAGCCGGGGCCCAGGTGCAGCAGCGTGGCGGCCGGCCGCCCCGTCATGCGCCCGTAGCCGTCGGCCGCGCCGGTGCAGACGTTCTCCTGCAGGCCGATCACGCAGCGGATCGAATCCTGGCCTTCCAGCGCGCGCACCAGGTCCAGTTCCGTCGTGCCCGGGTTGGCGAAGCAGGTGTCCACCCCTTCGCCGGAGAGCGCCGCCCACAGGGCCTGGGCGCCAGTCTGCTCAGTCATCGCCGATGTCCTCTTTGCTTGTGTGTGGGGAAGCGGTGCTTACTGCACCTTGATGCCGCGTTCGCGCACCAGGCGGCCGATGCGGTCGTTGTCGACGGCGATGCGCGCGTCCAGCTCGGCCGGCGTGGAAGCGCCGGCGCCCAGCCCGCGCTCGGCGGCCCAGCGCTTGAGCTCGGGCTGCGAGAGCACCTTGGCCAGCGCCTCGTTCATGCGCGCCAGGATCTCGGGCGGCACGCCGCTCTTCGCGTGGAAGGAGTACGAGGTGGACAGCAGCATGTCCGAGCCGCCCGCCTCCACGATGGTCGGCACGTTGGGCACGATGGCCTGGCGCGTGGGCGCGCCCACGGCCAGCAGCTTGAAGCTGCCCTTCTGCACGTAGGGCAGCATGGCCTCGACGCCGCCGGAGGTGGCCTCGACCTGCCCGCCCAGCATGGCCGGGATGACCTCGGCCAGCGCCTTGTAGGGCACGTGCAGGAACTGCACGCCGGTGCCCGACTGCAACAGCTCCATGTTCAGGTGCATCACGCTGCCCACGCCGCCGGTGCCGAAGGTGACCTTGCCCGGATGCGCCTTGGCGTATGCGATGAAGGACTTGAAGTCGTTGGCCGGCAGCTGGGCGCTGGTGACCAGGTACAGGTTCACGTCGGCGATGTTGCTGACGGAGACCAGGTCCTTCTTCGGGTCGTAGGGCGGCTGGTAGAGCAGCGGATTCACGGTGAGCGTGAGCCGGTCCACCAGCAGGTAGGTGTAGCCGTCGGCGGGCGCCTTCACCACTTCCGACGTGCCGATGATGCCGTTGGCCCCGGCCTTGTTCTCCACCACGATGGACGCCTTGAGCTCCTTGCCCAGGCCATCCGCCACCAGGCGGGCCATGACATCGGGGCCGGTGCCCGGCGGGTACGGCACCACGATGCGGATGGGCCGCGAGGGCCAGTTGCCCTGGGCCGAAGCCTGCAGCGGCAGCAACCACGAAGCGGCTGCGAGTGCGATGGCACCGCAAGCCTGCAGAACGAACTTCCTTTTCATTGCACGTTTCCTTGGCACCCCTGAAGACGGGGCCGGCACCAGGCGCAGGGGGACGCGCCTGGGCGGCAATGGACGGCGGCGGCACCAGGCACCTCGTCGATGTCCCGATAATATGCCGTTTTGTCGTTTAGACAAAATTCAGCATGAATCAATCGGATGATCGTTTTCCCTGAGTGCTTGTTTTCGTCCATGAGGAACACGTGTATGCAATTGCTGTTCCATGCCGATGAGCGTGTAGCAGCGCTCATATTCTCGCCATTCGATAGAACTTCAATCGTCATGATCGCCCGCGAGGATGCCGCGACCGACACCACTCATCTGCAATACATCGCAGAGCCTCGCATGCCATCGGGTACTTTCACCAGCGCATCGGCCTCTTCATGGATGGCATATTTATCGCATAGCAGTAATCCAAAGACCATGGCTTTGACCCTATGCAACGAATCGGTGCATGCGTGCACCACTCAGCACCACAGGCGGCCCGCCAAAGGGGCGCCGCGATGAGGCTCTATCTGCATCCCCACACCTGCGCGCTGGCGGTGGACGTGGTCGCGCGCGAGATCGGGGTTTCGCTCGACCTCGCCTGGGTCGACGTGCGGGCCAAGCGGCTGGCGGACGGCAGCGACCTGCACCGCATCAATCCCAAGGGACAGGTGCCCGCACTGGAAACGGACGACGGGCAGGTGCTGACCGAGGCCGCGGTGATCGTGCAGTACCTGTGCGACCTGCACGGCGCCGACGCGCTGCTGCCCCGCGCCCTCGACATGGATCGCTACCGGGTGCTGGAGTGGATGAACTTCCTCGGCTCGGAGCTGCACAAGAGCTTCACGCCCCTGTTCCGCGCGAACACGCCGCCCGAGTACCGACGCATCGCCACCGAGAACGTGCAGCGCCGTCTGGCCTGGCTGAACGAGGTGCTCGCCACGCGCGAGTACCTGCACGGCGGCCGCTTCACCGCCGCGGACGCGCATGCCTACGCCATCGTCATGTGGGCAGAACTGCAGACCATGCCCCTGTCGGCCTGGCCGCACCTGCACGCCTACGTCCAGCGCATCGATGCGCGGCCCAGCGTGCAGGCGGCGCGCGCCGCCGAGCGCGTCGAGATCGCCCGCCGCGCCGCGGCCTGAACCCCGTCCGCCCTTTCCGGAGAACCCCGATGAAGCTCTTCCACGAAGTCCGCGGCTGCTCGCTCGCGGTCGACATCGTCGCGCGCGAACTGCAGCTGCCCCTCACCCTCGAATGGGTGGACATGAAGACCAAGCGGCTGGAGGACGGCCGCGACTACTTCAGCGTCAACTCCAAGGGCACCGTGCCGACGCTGGAGATGCCCGACGGCCAGCACCTGAGCGAGGGCTGCATCGTGATGCAGTACCTGGCCGACCAGTGCCCGGGCAACACGCTGCTGCCCGCCTCGGGCCTGCCGCGCTACCGCGTGCTGGAGTGGATGAGCTTCATCGCCGCCGACCTGCACAAGGGCGGCTTCATGCCGCTGTTCAAGGCGATCACGCCGCCCGAATACAAGGCCATTGCACGGCGCATCGTGCAGGCCAAGCTGCAGTGGGTGGACGAGCAGCTGGCCGGCCGCCCCTTCCTGACCGGCGAGCACTTCACCATCGCCGACGCGCACTGCTACACGATCGCGATGTGGACCCGCGCCCATGCCATCGATATGCAGGGCTGGCCCCATCTGGAAGCCTACCTGGCGCGCTGTGGCACCCGCCCCAGCGTGCGTGCCGCCGAGGCAGCGGCCGCTGCGCAGGGCGTGCGCGAGCGCGAACGGGCCGCCGCAACCGCCGACGCGCCGACGCACTGACCGCCTCTCCCACTCCCGCAAGGAACGACCATGCCGTTGTCGCGACGTCTTCTGATCACCGGCCTCGCAGCCCTGGCGCCGGCACTGGCCTGCGCCCAGCCGACCGCCTACCCTTCCGCACCCGTGCACCTGGTGGTGGCCTTTCCGCCCGGCGGCGGCACCGATGGCGCGGCCCGGCTCATCGCCGAGAAGCTGGCGCCCGAGCTGGGCCAGTCCATCGTGATCGACAACCGCGCCGGCGCCGGCGGCACCATCGGCGCGCAGTCGGTGGCCCGCGCCAAGCCCGATGGCCAGACGCTGTTCTTCGGTACCGGCGCCGAGCTGCTGATCAACCCGGTCACGCGCAAGACCGCGCCCTACGACCTGCTCAAGGACTTCGTGCCGGTCACCGAGGTGGGCATCGTGACCTTCGTGCTGGCCGTGCCCGCGGGCTCGCCGGTGCAGAACGTGCAGGAACTGATTGCCAGGGCCAAGGCGCAGCCCGGCAAGCTCAATTACTCGTCCTTCGGCATGGGCTCGACCAACCACCTGATCGGCGAGCTGTTCCTGAACGCCACCGGCGCACGCGCCACGCATGTGCCCTTCCAGGGCAGCCAGCAGGCGATGTCCTCGCTGCTGGCCGGCGACGTGGACTTCACTTTCGACACCACCGCCGTCGTGCTGCCGCAGATCAAGGCCGGCAAGCTGCGCGCCCTGGCCACGCCCTCACCCAAGCGCCTGCCCAGCCTGCCCGAGGTGCCCACGCTGCAGGAGCAGGGCTACGACGGCCTGGTGGCCGAGGGCTGGATGGGCGTGTTCGCCCCCGCGGGCACACCGCCAGCCATCGTCAAGACGCTGGGCACGGCGCTGGACAAGGTCATCCGCACGCCCGACATGGAGGCCCGGCTCGCCGCCCGTGGCGTGGTGGTCACGGCGGCCGACGGCGCGCAGTTCCGCACCAAGCTGCAGGCCGAGCTGGACAAATGGCGCCGCGTGGCCCGCGAAGCCAACGTGTCGCTGGACTGAGACCTTCCCCGACTGCACCGACCACCCGGAATTCGCCATGCCCCTTCTTCATGCCCTCCGCCGCCGCGCCGGCCTGCTCCTCGCACTGACCGCCGCCAGCCTTTTCGCCGGCACGGCTGCCGGGGCCGACGCATGGCCCTCGCGCCCCATCACGCTCATCGTCTCCTTCGAGCCGGGCGGCTCGACCGACATCTCGGCCCGCGCCGTGGCGCAGGCACTGGCGGTGGAGCTCAAGCAGCCGGTCGTGGTCGAGAACCACACGGGTGCGGGCGGGCGCATCGGCACCAAGGCCGCGGCGCTCGCGCGGCCCGACGGCTACACCCTGCTGTGGGGCAGTGGCAGCAGCCTGACGGCCGCGCCCGTGCTGTATCCCGACCAGGGCCATGTGGCAACGCTGGTGCCGGTGAGCCTGGGCGCCACCCAGTCTTTCGTCTTCGTCACCAACCCCACACTCGGCGTGCGCACGGTGCAGGAATTCGTCGCGCTGGCCAAGCGCCAGCCGGGCCAGCTCAACTTCGCCTCGGCGGGCATGGGCTCCAGCAACCACCTGCTGGGCGAGATCTTCCTGGCCGCCACCGGCGCGCCCGTGGTGCACGTGCCCTACAAGGGCGCCGTGATGGCCAAGGACGCCGTGATCCGTGGTGAGGCCCAGTTGATGGACGAAGTGACCTCGCCGCTGATCGGCGCACTGCGCGCTGGGCAACTGGTACCGCTGTTCATGACCGGCGAACGGCGCGACCCGGCTTTCACCGACATTCCCACCGCCGCCGAGGCGGGCCTGCCCGAGATGACCATCCAGGGCTTCTTCGGCCTGCTGGCGCCGGCGGGCACGCCGCCGGAGATCGTGGCCCGCCTCAACGAGGCCATGCGCACGGCCCTGGCTTCGGAGCCCGTGGCCAAGGCCTTCGGCAACCTGGGCTTCACCACCGTCTACAGCACGCCCGAGCAGATGGCCACCCGCATCGCCGAAGGCCGCGCCACCTATGCCCGCATCGTCAAGGCGCGGCAGATCCGCGTCGAGTGACCAGCGCCCTCTTCCTGTCACCTGGACATCCCATGCCTTCTTCACGCACAGACTTCGTTGCGCAACGCCGTCAGGCGCTGGCCGTTCTTGCCGCGCTCGCCGCGGTGGGCAGCGGCCTGGCCCGCGCCGCCACTCTGGCCGATCGGCCGATCAACCTGGTAGTGCCCTTCGCCGCGGGCGGCGGCACCGACACCGTGGCCCGGCTCATCGGCCAGAAGCTGCAGGCCGCCCTGGGCGGCACGGTCGTCATCGACAACCGGCCGGGCGCCAACGGCCTGATCGCGGCGCGCGCCGTGGCCCAGGCACCGGCCGACGGCCACACGCTGATGTTCGGCAGCAACTCCACCCACGTGATTGCCGCGCTGGCGTCCAAACAATCCGTGGTTCCGGGCAAGACCATGCAGGAGGCTTTCACGATCGTCAGCGTGATGGCCAACGCCCCGCTGGTGCTCGCGGTGCGAGCCGACAGTCCCGCCAAGGACCTGCGCACCTTCCTGCAGCGGGCCAAGGCCAACAAGCTCAGCTACGGCAGCTTCGGCGCGGGTTCCTCCGCGCATGTGATGGGTGAGGTGCTGGCCGAGTCCGCCGGCATCGAGTTGCTGCACGTGCCCTATAAGGGCTCGGCCCCGGCACTCACCGATCTGATGGGCGGCCAGGTGGACGCCGTGTTTCTGACCGTCGCGGCGGTCGAGGCAATGGTGACCGCCGGGTCGGTCCGGCCTCTGGCCGTGACCGGTTTGCAGCGCGTGCGTTCGCTGCCCGCAGTACCGACCTTCGAGGAGCTGGGCGTGCGCGACATGGGCAATGCCGGCTGGTTCGCAGTCTTCGCGCCGGCCGGAACGCCGGCGTCGGTGGTGAACACGCTGGCGACGGCGCTGCAGGCCATCGCCGCCGACACCGAGGTTCAGACCCGTATGGTGGCCCTGGGCCTGGAGCCGGTGGTGAGCACACCGGCTCAGGCGCTGGAGACCTGGCGCCGCTCGTTGGCCGCTGCGGCGCCCATCGTCAGGAAGGCGAACATCGTCTTCTGAGCGTCGCCCGCCGAGTCGTGCGCTGCGCCCGCTGCCCGGCAAGAAGAAGCGCGATGCTGTGGGGCCGCCTACAGGTGGCCGTCCGCCGACAGCCGCACGCTGATCATGTGGGCCGTGCGCTGCACCAGCTCGGCGATGGCGCCTGCATCGAAGAGCGCCAGCCGCGCATCGCTGCCCAGCGCCGTGACGCTGGCCACCACCAGCCGCCCGCGCCCGAAGATGGGCGCCGACACGCCGGTCTTACCCGCATTGAGCTCACCCGAGGTGCGGCAGTAACCCTCGCGGCGGATGCGCTGCGCCTCGTCGTAGAAGGCCTCCCAGGGCGGCGTGTCCGGCGATTCGCTCGCCAGTTCCTGATGCAGCCGTCGCAGCCGCGCCGCCGGGAGAAAGGCCACCAGCGCCTTGGCGCTGGCCCCGCGCGGCACGGGCACCGGCCGGCCACGGCCGTAGCGCAGGTGCGGCAGCGGGTCGTTGAACTCGGTGTGCACCGTGATGATGGAGTGGCCATAGAGCTTGGACAGGAAGACGTCCAGGCCCGTCTGCTCGGCCAGCTCGCGCATGGGCGGCGCAGCGGCGCGGATCACGGGATCGGACTCGCGGATGCAGCGGTCCAACTCGATGATGCGCGGCCCCAGCGTGATGCTGCGGTCAAGTCGCACCAGCAGGCCCACCTTCGACAACTCCTGGATGTAGCGGTAGGCCGTGCTCTTGGGCACGCCCAGGCGGGTGGCGATCTCCTCGACGGTGAGCGAGGGGGCGTCGGTGGAGAACAGGCCCAGGGTGCCGAGCAGGCGGGACAGGCTGGATTCGCTGGCCGTGCGCAATGCGGGCTCGGCCCCGGCCTCGTCCAGAGCATCGGTCTGCACGAGCCCTTCCGGCCCGTCATCGACAGCCCTCTGGACCGGGCGCGCTGCCGGCTCGACTTGTTCCTGCGGCGCCTTGCGCCGTCCTTTCTGCGCCATCGACTCGACTTTCCTTGAACATCAACTGCTGCACACGATGGTAGCGAAGGCGGCACAGGCATGGGCGCCACCGCAAGTGCAGCCGTTCCGCAACAGCGGCGGAATTCCGGTCTCGCGGCTGAGCCGTGGCATCGCCGCGCGGGTGCACCAGGCAGTCTGTGAACGACCATCACGACGGGAAGTGCGTGCCACCTGCGGCGCCGGCGGTTGCACGCACGGTCCGCTGGTGCACAGGAAATTTCGACCGCTACGGACAAGTGAGCACGTCCTGTGCCCCAATCGAGATTCACTGTGCCGCAACTTTGCCGCAGACAGGCTTTTTCGGAGCTCGAACCCCACCCGTTTCCGCCAGCCTCACACCTCAAAATGCGGCTGAATCTCCCGAATCCTTTTGATCGCCACCCCCGCCGCCGCGGTGCGCGTCTCCACCCCTAGCTTCACATACACCCGCTCCAGATGCTTCTTGGCGGTGGCCGGGCTGGCGCCCAGGATTTCGCCGATGTCCTTGTTGGTCTTGCCCTTGACCACCCAGTACAGCACCTCGGCCTCGCGGGCGGTGAGCTTCAGGGCCAGGCTCATGGCCTCGATCACCGCCGTATCAGACAGCTCCCGGATGATGATGAGCCAGTCGCCCGCGCCGGGCACCGCCGCGCTTGCAGTGCCGTCGGCGTCGCCGGTCTGGCGGTGCACGCGCAGGTGCAGGCGGCTCGCGGCCTGCTGGCCGATCTCCAGCGGCGGGGGCTCGGCGCCAGCCTGTTGCGCCTGCGGCAGGTGGCGCGCCAGCCAGTCGACGATGGGTGCGGGCGTGGCGGGCGCCTCGGTGCCGCAGTAGCGCATCAGCAGCTCGCGGGCCAGCGAGGTCTGCCAGATCAGCTTGCCCTCGGGCATGCGCACGGTGATGCTGGCATAGCCGAAGGCGTCCAGCGCGTTGCGCGCTTGCCCCGCCTGCTGGGCCTGCTGGCGCGCGCGGCGGGCGCCCTGCAGGTGCACGTTCATGCGGGCCAGCACTTCCTTGGGCTTGATGGGCTTGGTGACGTAGTCCACGCCGCCCGATTCCAGCGCCGCGACCAGGTGCTCGGTCTCGGTCAGGCCGGTCATGAAGACGATGGGAATCTCCGCCGTGGCGGCGTCGGCCTTGAGGCGGCGCGCCACCTCGAAGCCGTCCATGCCCGGCATCATGGCGTCGAGCAGCACGATGTCCGGATGGGCCTGCGCGGCGCGGGCCAGCGCGGTGGGGCCGTCGGTGGCCACGAGCACGGTGTAGCCCGATTCGTCCAGCGCGTCGTGCAGCACGGCCAAGTTGTCGGGCACGTCGTCGACCACCAGCACGAGGTCGCCGCGGGCGGTGGCCTGGCGCAGGCTGGCGGCCAGGGGGGAGATGGTGGGCCCCGGTGTGCCGCCTTCATCCGTGGGGTTGTCGATGCCGGTCATGGTCAGAAGGCTTCCAGCGCGTCGGCCAGGGCCCGGGCCATGTCGTCGAAGCGGAACTGCCGCGCCAGCGTGCGCTGTTGCGCCGTCCAGGCGGCGCATTCGGGCTGGGCGGCGTCGATGTCGTCGAGCTTGATCATGATGCCGCGAAGGTAGCCGAGCTGGACGGCCTCTTCCAGTGCCCGCAGGCGGGTGGGGTCGGGCGCGACCGATGCGGCGGGCGCCTCGGTTGCAGGCGGCAGCGCGGCGGCCGGGTCGGCCGTCCAGCGCAGGCCGAGGCGTCGGCCGATCCAGTCGAGCAGTTCGCTGTGGCGCACCGGCTTGACGAAGAAGTCCTCGGGCACGATGCCGACGTCGTTCTCCAGGCGCTTGTCGAAGGCGTTGGCCGAGACGATGGCGAAGACCGTCTCGTGGGCAGCGCCCCGGCTCGCGCCCAGCAGGGCGCGGGCGCGGCGGATCGTCTCCCACCCGTCGATGCCCGGCATGGCCAGGTCCACGAAGACCGCATGCGGCCGGTAGCCGGCGGCCAGAAGGTCCAGCGCGTCGTGGCCGCTGGCGGCGGTACGCAGGTCGAAGCCCAGGGGCTGCAGCAGGTGCACCAGCAGGTCGCGGTCGGCCTCCTCGTTGTCGATCACCAGCAACTGGCGGCGCGAGCCTTCGTAGCCGCGGCGCGGCGCGTCGCCGTCGCCCGCGTGCGCGCGGCCTGCCGACCCGCCCGCTGCCGCAGCGCCCAGGCCGAGCACGCCAGCAGCCGCCTCATGCACCCGCGGCAGGAACAGCCGCACGCGGAACAGCGCGCCCTCCCCCGGCGTGCTGCTGACCTTCATCTCGCCGCCCATCAGGTCGGTGAGCATCTTCGCCATGGTCAGGCCGAGGCCCGCCCCCGGCGCGCTGCCGCGGGAGTCGCCACGCGCAAAGGGCTCGAAGATGCGGGCCAGCTCGTCCGCCGTCAGGCCGGGGCCGGTGTCCTGCACCTCCAGCGTGGCGAACTCGCGGGCATAGGCCGCGCGCAGCGTCACCTGGCCGCGCGCGGTGAACTTGATGGCGTTGCCCAGCAGGTTGATGAGGATCTGGCGCACGCGCTTCTCGTCCGCGCGCACCACGGCGGGCAGCGGGGTGGCCGGCTCGAAGACGAAGCGCAGGCCCTTGTCCGCGGCCTGCAGCTCGAACATGTCGGCCAGCGACTGCAGCATGTCGCCGAAGGCCATGGGCCGGGCCTGCAGGGTGAGCTTGCCGGCCTCGATGTGGGCCAGGTCCAGCGTGCCTTCGATGAGCGACAGCAGGTGCTCGCCGCCGCGCTTGATGACGGCCACGGCCTGCTGGCGGTGCGGCGGCACCGACGGGTCCTGCCCCATCAGCTGCGCATAGCCCAGGATGCTGTTGAGCGGCGTGCGCAGCTCGT
>NZ_LDSL01000101.1 GCF_001476815.1 Pseudacidovorax intermedius
CCGCCCACCCGCGCCTATGTCGAACACGTCGCCATCCGCGTGCGCGACATCCACTGGCACATCCGCTTCTTCTACGAAGTGCTGGGCATGGACGTGCGCGAGATCGACGGCCCCACCGACGACCCGCGCCAGTACTGGACGCTCGGCGGCATGCAGCTGATGGCCACGCCCGGCTTCGAGGCCCCGCCCAGCAACGACGCCGGCTGGCTGGCCCACCTGGGCGTGATGGTGGACGACCTGGAAGCCGCCCTGGCCGCCGCCGAGCCATTCGGCGTCAAAGCCCTGCCGCAGGGCCGCAACTGGCTGCAGCTGCCCGACGGCCTGGCCGTCGAGCTGATCCAGGCCGCGCCCGGCAGCGTGGCCCAGGCCCTGGCCGTGAAGCCGCGCGGCTGATCCTTTTCGATTCCGGAGACGAACACCCATGAAGCTGACCCCGCCCCCGCAGCACTTCGAGACGCCCGAGAGGTACTGGGACGACGCCCGCGAGGGCGACACCTGCACCAGCCCCGAGTACGAGGTGACCGAGGCGCGCATCAACGCCTATGCCGAGCTGACCGGCGACTACACGCCGGTGCACATCGACGAGGACTACGCCAAGACCACGCCCTTCGGCACCCGCGTGGCGCACGGCCTGTTCGGCCTGTCCATCGCCGACGGCCTGAAGACGCGCAGCGAATACCGCTTCCTGCCCGGCATGTCGCTGGGCTGGACCTGGGACTTCCTCCTGCCCATCAAGATCGACGACCGGCTGCACGTGCGCTTCACCGTCACCGGCCTGCGCGCCTCGAAGAGCCGGCCGGGCTGGGGCATCGTGATCCTGCCCTCCGAGCTGGTCAACCAGCATGGCGAGGTCGTGCAGAAGGGCGAGCATCGCCTGATGATTCCGCGGAGGCCGGCATGAGCGCGGAGGCCAACAACACCCAGCCGCTGCCCCTGGCCGGCATCCGCGTCATCGACTATTCGCACTTCCTGGCCGGGCCGTATGTGGGCCGCTGCCTGGCGGGCCTGGGCGCCGAGGTCATCAAGGTGGAGCGGCCCGGCAGCGGCGACGCCGGCCGGCACCATGCCTTCTTCGTGGGCGAGGACGATGCGTACTCCGGCTACTTCCTGCAGCTCAACATGGGCAAGCAGGGCCTGTCGGTCAACACCAAGGACCCGCGCGGCAAGGCGCTGATGCAGAAGCTGGTGGACGGCGCCGACGTGTTCATCGAGAACTACCGCCCCGGCGCGCTCGACAAGCTGGGCCTGGGCTATGCCGAGCTGAGCCAGCGCAACCCGGGCCTGGTGTACTGCTCCATCTCCGCCTACGGCCACACCGGCCCCGATGCGCACCGTGCCGGCTTCGGCCTGATCGCCGAGGCCAAGAGCGGCATCATGCAGATGGTCGGCACGCCGGGCGAGGCGCCGCCGGTGCTGCGCATCTCGCTGGGCGACATGTACACCGGCATCCATGCCGTGGCCGCCATCAATGCCGCGCTGCTGGGCCGCACCCGCACCGGCCGTGGCCAGCACATCGACATGGCGCTGTACGACACGCTGGTCTCCATGCACGAATACGCGGTGCAGTGCTACACCCTGTCGGGCGGCCAGGTGCTGCCCGAGCAGACGGGGCACGACATGCCCACCTCCACGCTCTACGGCGTGTTCCGCGCGGCCGATGGCGACCTGGTGATCGCCGCGCAGGTGGACGACGCCTGGAAGCGCTTCGCGGCGCTGGTCGAGGCCCACGGCGGCCCGGCGGGCTTCGGTGCGGATGCACGCTTCCATACCTCGACCGGCCGCAATGCGAACCGGCTGGAGATCCTCGCAGTGGTCAAGCCCTGGGTGGCGTCGCGCCGCGTCGCCGACGTGCTGGCGCTGCTGGACGGCATCGACGTGCCCTGCGCCAAGGTGCAGCGCATCGACGAGGTGCTGGCCGATCCGCAGATCCAGGCTAGAGGGATGGTGGTGGAGCAGGAGCATCCGGTGCTCGGCAAGATCCGCCTGCCCAACCTGCCCTTCAAGTTCTCGGACTGCGACACCACCATCCGCCAGGTCGCGCCCGACCTCGGTCAGCACAACGCCGAGATCGCGGCGGCACTGGGCTACAGCACCGAGGAAATCGCCCAGATGCAGGCCGACGGCGTGCTCTATACCAAGGAGATGAACTGATGAGCGCACGCACGGCCGTTCCGAAGGGCGCTCGCACCGCAGGCGAAGCCGGAGGTATTTCTATGCACGACCAATACGCCGTCATCGGCAACCCCATCGGCCACACCAAGTCGCCGCTGATCCACGGCATGTTCGCCGAAGCCACCGGGCAGGACATCGTCTACACCGCCATCGAAGGCCGTCCTGGCCAGTTCGCCGAGGACGCCGCGGCCTTCCGTGCCGCCGGGGGCCGCGGCATGAACGTGACGGCGCCCTTCAAGCTCGACGCCTTCGCCTTCGCCACCGAGCGTTCACCGCGCGCGAGCCTGGCCGGCGCGGTCAACGCGCTGAAGTTCGACGGTGAGCGCGTGCTGGCCGAGAACTTCGACGGCGTGGGCCTGACGCGCGACGTGGTCGAGAACCAGGGCTGTGCCATGCGCGGCAAGCGCGTGCTGATCCTGGGCGCGGGCGGCGCGACGCGTGGCGCACTGCTGCCCTTTCTGGAGCAGCAGCCGTCGGAGCTGGTCATTGCCAACCGCACTGTCGACAAGGCTGTTGCCCTCGCCACCGAACTGCGCAGCCACGGCCCGGTGCGCGGCTGCGGCTATCACGACCTGGACGGCCAGCGCTTCGACCTCGTCTTCAACGCCACCTCGGCCAGCCTGCGCGGCGAACTGCCGCCTGTGCCGGCCACCGTGTTCACCGCCGACGGGCTGGCCTACGAGCTGGCCTACGGCAAGGGCCTGACGCCCTTCCTGCGCATGGCGCAGCAGACCGGCGTGAAGCGCCTGGCCGATGGCGTCGGCATGCTGGTCGAGCAGGCCGCCGAGGCCTTCGACTGGTGGCGCGGTGTGCGGCCGGAAACGTCAGCGGTCATCGCCAAACTGACCGTGCCGCTGCGCTGAGCGCGGCCTCTTACCCAGGGAGACAGGACCATGAAGTTCCTCATGCTGCACGGCATCAACCACAACATGTTCGGCAAGCGCGATCCGAAGCAGTACGGCACGATCACGCTGGCGCAGATCGACGGCGAGCTGCAGGCATTGGCGGGCGAACTGGGCGTGCAGGTCGAGTCCTTCCAGACCAACCACGAAGGCGCGATGGTCGAGCGCATCCACCAGGCCTACTTCGATGGCGTGGACGGCGTGATGCTCAATGCCGGCGCCTGGACGCACTACAGCTACGGCATCCGCGATGCGCTGGCCATCCTGACCTGCCCCATCGTGGAGTTGCACATGTCCAACATCCATGCGCGCGAGGCCTTCCGGCATCACTCGGTGTTCGCGGACATCGTTCAGGGGCAGATCGCCGGCTTCGGCGTGGACAGCTACCTGCTCGCGCTGCGCACGGCGATCACGCACGCGCGCGGACGCCAGGGCGCCTAGGTCGCGGCGAACACGGCAGCCACGGCGGCTCCCACGCCACACAGGCCGCCGAGGCTGCCCATCAGGGCGACGTCGCGTTTCTCCACGCCCTGGCGCCGGGCCTGCCAGGCCACGAAGGCGAGCGTGAGGGCGAAGATGCCGAGGAAGAGCGTCAGGGTGTCCATGGTGGGCGGGTGAAGAAAGGTGGATCGGCGCGGCGCCGGCAGAAGCGCCTGGCCGAGGGTTGCTCCGCCAAGGCTTCCTTGCCGGCAGCGCCCCATCGCAGGCACCATGGCGCCATGAGTTTCACCCCCATGCGCCTGTCCCCCGGCGTCGACCTGCGCCGCACGCTGGAACAGCACGCCGCCGACCGCGCCGACGGCCCTGCCCTCTTCGTCGTGGCCGGCATCGGCAGCCTGGATGGCGCCGTGCTGCGCCTGGCCGCCGCCGAGCAGGCGACGCGCTGGACCGGCCCCTTCGAAATCCTCAGCCTTTCGGGCTCGCTGTCATCCCAGGGCGCGCATCTGCACATGAGCGTGGCCGACGCGCAGGGGCGCGTGTGGGGCGGTCATGTAGGTTATGGAAATGCAGTGAGAACGACGGTGGAGCTGGTGGTCGCAGAGATGGCGGGATGGCGGCTGGGGCGGGAGGTCGATGGGCAGACCGGGTATCTGGAACTGACGATCAGCGCGCAAGGGCGGACAGCCGGCTGACTGAGACACCATTCGAAGTCGAGGTCGTCCTGGAGCCAAAGCGGTCATATCGGCAACCTACGCCACTTTCCTGCCGATCAGCCACAGCTCTGCCACGAGACCGGCCGCCAGCAGCACCGAGGCCACAACATCGGCAACCACCACCCTTGCGATGGCCGGGTTGTATCCGCCGACGGCCGTCGCAACCGCGATGAAGCTGGCTGCACTGAAGAGCCCCACTGTCAGTGCGGTGACGCGCAGCCAAGGCAGCGCGACTGCACAGAGCATCAGCACACCCAGCACGCCGAACATCAGCGCCCGGTGCTGCAGCAGGATGGCCGTGTTCGAATTGTTCACCTCGATAGCGTAGAGCCGTGTCACCGTGCTCACCCCCATCACTCCGGGGACGGGCAGCAGGTGAATGATGCCTGCGATGAGCAGAGCGACGATGGAGACGTATTTCATGGCTTTCCTTTGGGTTTCTACGCCGACCGCGGATCCGACGGTTGCATCGCGGACTCACGTCCCTGCCGCCTCGGATTCTCAGCAGCATGCGGCCGCCAACAGCATCACTGCAGCGACGACCTCCAGACGGCCCGCACCTCGCTACGGTCCGCTGGCGTGAGTTCTAAGATTCCGAACTGGGCCGTCATGACGCCGTGCTTGGCGCTTGCGCCGATGCCATGACGGTGAAGCCGGCGATTGCGATGAAGATTGGAAGGTTTTGCATGCCTTGCGAACAGAATGAAGTCGATGTCGGCATCGTGTCGGAGCAGCTCGCTTCGAGCTTTCAAGATTCGCCTGTCTTTCCGCGCATCTGGACGGGTCCGGCGCGTGCGCTGTACGTCGGCCCGGGGCTCAACCTGTCTCCGCACCTGAACGTGGCGACCACGATCGCGGTGTCTCTGCGGCAGCCCTTCGAGTTGCAGACCTGGGTGAAGTCAGCGGGTTGGTCGCCGTGGCGCTCGGAAGTCATCAGCGTCATCCCCTCGGAGACGCTTCATCACCTGAAAAGCATTGGGCCGATGGCCTTGCTTTACCTGGATCCGCTCACCGACCGGCGGCACCCGCTTTCCAACGCGTTGCTGATGCGCGGCCGCGAGCGGCTGAAGCTGGCTGCAACGCAGATCGGACTCGACGAGGCCTTCGCCGCCTTTGGGCTGAGGCCTCATGGCCCGCGGGATATGCGCATCGCCCGGGTTGTGCGAGAGATAGAACGCAGGCCGAGTGCGTTCGGCCGTTTGCAAGACGCTGCCGCGCTGGCCTGCCTGTCACCGTCGCGCTTCCGGGCGCGCTTCGACGCGGAGCTTGGCCTGCCGTTTCGCCGCTATCGTCTGTGGCGACGCATGGCCGTCGTGATGCGCACCATCGCCGACGGCGGCAGCTTGACCGAAGCCGCCTACGCCGCCGGGTTTGCGAATTCAGCGCACCTCAGCAGCACGTTCAAACGCATGTTCGGCCTTACCGCAAGTGACCTGCTGGCCCTGGGCGTGACAATCGACGTGTCAGAAGACAACGTTTTGTCTGAGTGCGAGCATGCCAGCCGACACGAGGTCGAGACCACGCGAGTTGCTTGAGCAGGCCGCGCAGTGCCGAGTCATGGGAGAAGCTTGAGTCGGTTGTCGCCTCTTCGAGGCACTGCTGGTGCTGTCAGCGGCAGAGTCTTTCAGGGACGAATTCGCGAGGCCTCACGACCGGATGGAGACAACTTGGTCAGCGAGGCGGTAGCCTCCTTCGGGCCCAAATCGGTCTTTCGCTCGGAAGGTTGGATTGCTGGGAGCTGTCACTCAACGATTCAATAATCGTTGTATAGTTTATTTATGCAAGAAGCCGACGCTGTCCGATCTCTCGCCGCCTTGGCACAAGTCCTGCGCCTGCGCCTGTTCCGTGCGTTGGTCGTCGCCGGGCCCGAGGGCCTGACCCCAAGTGCACTGGCCGACCACTTGGACGTAGCCGGCAACACGCTGTCGTTCCATCTCAAGGAGCTGACGCATGCCGGCCTGGTGACGCAGGAGCGGCAGGGCCGCAACCTCATCTATCGCGCCTCGTTCACCATGATGAACGAACTTATGGAATACCTCAGCGAGAACTGCTGTGGGGGCGAGGTGTGCTCAACCACCGGCGCGGCAGCTTCCTGCCGTTGCTGACCAACCCTTGACGATGACCATGAGCAACACCGTGCGCCCCTTGAACGTCCTGTTTCTCTGCACCCACAACTCGGCCCGCAGCATCCTGGACAAGCTGTCGCTCCAGCAGTCCGCACGCGACCTGGCCAAGTGCTGATCGCGCGCGGCTGACCTCGCCTGCGGCCCTGCCGGGCCGCATCCCCCGTTTCCTTGAACGGCCTCCGCCATGCTTGTGGCTATCCTGATTTTTCTCTTCACGCTGGTGCTGGTCATCTGGCAACCGCGAGGCCTGGGCATCGGCTGGAGCGCATCGCTGGGAGCGGTGGTGGCTCTGGTCTTCGGTGTGGTGCACCTGACCGACATCGCCGTGGTGTGGGGCATCGTCTGGAACGCGACCGCCACGTTCGTGGCCGTCATCATCATCAGCCTGCTGCTGGACGAAGCCGGCTTCTTCGAGTGGGCCGCGCTGCACGTGGCGCGCTGGGGCGGCGGCAACGGCCGCCGGCTGTTCGCCTTCATCGTGCTGCTGGGCGCAGCGGTGGCGGCTTTGTTCGCCAACGATGGCGCCGCGCTGATCCTCACGCCCATCGTCATGGCGATGCTGGCCGCGCTGGGGCTCTCGCCGGCGGCAACCCTGGCGTTCGTCATGGCGGCCGGGTTCATCGCCGACACCGCCAGCCTGCCGCTGATCGTGTCCAACCTCGTCAACATCGTGTCGGCCGACTTCTTCGATATCGGCTTCAACCAGTATGCGGCTGTGATGGTGCCGGTCAACATCGCCGCCGTGCTGGCCAGCCTGCTGGTCCTGCTGCTGTACTTCGGCCGGCGTGTGCCGGCGCGCTACGACCTGGCCCAGCTCAAGATGCCTGCCCAAGCCGTCCGCGACCCGGCCACGTTCCGAGCCGGCTGGGTGGTACTGATCCTGCTGCTGGTCGGCTTCTTCGGTCTGGAGCCGCTGGGCGTGCCGGTCAGCGCGGTCGCAGCCGTGGCCGCCGTGGTGCTGCTGGCCGTTGCGGCCAGGGGCCACGTCATCAGCACACGAAAGGTGTTGCATGGCGCGCCCTGGCAGATCGTTGTCTTCTCGCTGGGTATGTATCTGGTGGTCTACGGTCTGCGCAACGCCGGGCTGACCGACCGCGTCGCCGCGCTGCTCGATGTGTTCGCGCAGGGCGGCATTTGGGGCGCGGCCATCGGCACGGGCATGCTCACGGCCCTCCTGTCCTCGGTCATGAACAACATGCCCACGGTGCTCATCGGGGCGCTGTCCATCGACGCCTCGCAGGCCAGCGGCCTGGTCAAAGAGGCCATGGTCTACGCCAACGTCATCGGCTGCGACCTCGGCCCCAAGATCACGCCGATCGGCAGTCTGGCCACGCTGCTATGGCTGCACGTACTCCAGAAGAAAGGGACCACCATCGCCTGGGGCTACTACTTCCGCGTGGGCATCGTGCTCACGCTGCCCGTGCTGCTGGTGACGCTGGCGGCCCTGGCACTGCGCTTGAGCCTGGCTTGACCGCGCCGACCGTCCACAAGGAACCACCATGAGCGACGTCACGATCTATCACAACCCTGCCTGCGGCACCTCGCGCAACGTGCTGGCGATGATCCGCAACAGCGGTGAAGAACCCCAGGTCATCGAGTACCTGAAGACGCCGCCCGACCGTGCAACGCTGGAACGGCTGATCATCGCCATGGGCATCACTCCGCGCGAACTGCTGCGCAAGAAGGGCACGCCCTACGAAGCACTCAGCCTGGACAGCACCTTGTGGACCGATGCGCAGTTGATCGACTTCATGGTGCAGGAGCCCGTCCTCATCAACCGGCCCATCGTCATCACGCCGCTGGGCACGCGGCTGTGCCGGCCTTCGGAGGCCGTGCTGGACCTGCTGCCGCAGCCGCAGCAAGGTGCGTTCACCAAGGAAGACGGCGAGGCGGTCATTGACGACAAGGGAGCGCGCATTGCAAAGCCCTGAGCTGCCCAACATCGACGCCAACCACTTCCGCGGGCCCGACCTGGCGCGGCTGCTGCCGGCCGAGCGCGCGACACACCCGCCGCGCATACTGCTGCTCTACGGTTCGGTGCGTGAGCGATCCTACAGCCGGCTGCTGACCGAGGAAGCGGCTCGGTTGCTGCAGGCCATGGGCGCTGAGCCGCGCATCTTCGATCCGCGAGGCCTGCCGCAGCCCGATGGCGCGCCCGAGGACCATCCCAAGGTGCAGGAATTGCGCGACCTGGCGGAGTGGTCCGAGGGCATGGTGTGGTGCTCGCCCGAGCGCCATGGGGCCATGACCGGCATCATGAAGTCGCAGATCGACTGGATTCCGCTGTCAATCGGATCGGTGCGGCCCACGCAGGGCAAGACACTGGCCGTCATGGAGGTGTCCGGCGGCTCGCAGTCCTTCAACGCGGTGAACCAACTGCGCGTGCTCGGCCGCTGGATGCGCATGCTGACCATCCCGAACCAGTCGTCCGTGGCCAAGGCCTTCGCCGAGTTCGCCGAAGATGGCCGCATGAAGCCATCGCCGTATTACGAGCGCGTGGTGGACGTGATGGAGGAATTGGTGAAGTTCACGCTGCTGACGCGCGACTGCGCGAGCTACTTGGTGGACCGCTACAGCGAGCGGCGCGAGAGCGCTGAGGCGCTGTCCAAGCGGGTCAACCTTCGCAGCATCTGACGCCAAAACTGCTGTTCGAAAGCGGACGCCCGCAATCGACCGCTGATGGCCGGGAGCGGCCAATGGCGAGCGTAGCCCCGAGGCGGCAATCGCTGCAATCAGGAATTAGCCGCAACTCAAGCCCTAGTCTCGGGCTTTGCACCTCCGTTCATTCCGCATCAGAAGCTGGCGCCTGAATTCGCGACGCCTGCCCTCTGCCTCCTCGGCGGACCTTCCGTCCCGTAGCACCAAAAGCCCTCACCCAAACCGCGCCGCCCGCTTCTCCACAAACGCCATCACTGCCTCCCGATGGTCCGCGGTCTTGTGCGCGATGGCCTGGTAGCCGGCGGACATCTCCAGCAGCGATTCCAGCGAGGCCTGCTGCCCTTCGCGCAGCAGCCGCTTGGTCATTCGCATCACGGCGCCGGGGTTGGCGGCGATGCGCTGGGCCAGGGCGCGGGCGGTGTCGAGCAGCGCCTCGGGCGCGACCACACGGCTGACCAGGCCGCAGGCCAGGGCTTCGCGGGCGTCGATGGGGTCGCCGGTGAAGGCCATTTCCGCGGCCTTGGCCATGCCGACGGCGCGCGGCAGCAGCCAGGCGCCGCCGTCGCCGGGCACGATGCCCACGCGCACGAAGCTCTCCGCGAAGGTGGCTGTCTCGCTGGCGATGCGGATGTCGCACATGCAGGCCAGGTCCAGCCCGGCGCCGATGGCCGGGCCATTGATGGCGCAGATGACGGGCACGTCCAGGTGGTAGAGCGCGCGCGGGATGCGCTGGATGCCCTGGCGGTATTCCTCGCGGATGCGGTCGGGCGTGAGCGCATCGTCGAAGAAGCGCTGCATGTCCTTGACGTTGCCGCCGGAGCTGAACACCCGACCGGCGCCGGTCAGGATCACGGCCTTGACGCTGGCGTCGGCGCGGATGGCGTCGCAGGCCTGGACGAATTCGTCGACGGCGGTGTTGCCGGTCAGGGCGTTGCGGGTCTGGGGCTGGTCCATCGTCAGGACGACGATGGCGCCTTCGCGGATGTGGGTGAGGAAGGTCATGGCGGCAGGGGCGTTCAGGCAGGTTGGGCGGCGGGTTGGTCGGTGAGGGTGCGCAGCCAGTCGAGCGTGGCGCGTCCCTCGGCGGCACCGTCGCCATCGACCAGCGCGGCACCGGCCACGCCCCACCAGTAGGACTCGGCACCGCCGCACTGGCGCCAGGCGTGCAGCCGGCGGGTGTGCAACTGCAGGTCGAATTCGGCGGTGAAGCCGATGGCGCCGTGGATGGCATGGCCGGCCTCGGCCACCGCCAGTGCGGCCTGGCTGCAGCGGGCCTTGGCGACGGCCACGCGCAGCCGGTCGGGCCAGGGGCCGGTCGCGGCGCAGCCCAGTTGCGCGGCCATGCGGGCGGCAAAGACCTGTTCGCTCATCACGGCCAGCTGGTGCTGGATCGCCTGGAACTTGCCGATGGGGCGGCCGAACTGCTGGCGCTCGTTGGCATGCGCCAGCGTGCGCGTGAAGACGGTCATGAGTCCACCAGCCAGGTGCGCCGCGGCCTGGGTGGCGAGCAGCGTGCGCGCATCGGCGCTGGCCGGCGCATCGACGGCCAGCGGTGGGGCGACTGCCAATGCGTCGGCCGGCCAATGCAGTCCGGCGTCGAGGCCTAAGGCGGCGTCGGTCAGCGTGGCGGTGCGGGTGGGCAGCAGGCGCCAGCCATCGGGCGCCTGCACCAGCACCTGAGCGGCGGTGCGGGCCAGGGCCACGCTCGCACAGCGCAGGCCGCCTTCGCCATCGGGCAAGGCCTCGGCCAGGGCGATGGGGCCGGCGGGCCACGCATGGCCTGCCCAGGCCAGCAGCGCACGCGCCAGCATGGTCGTGCCCAGGGGCAGCGGCAGCGCATGCGCGCCGGCCGCGGCCCACAGGCCGAAGACCTCGGGCAGTGCCAGTCCGGCGCCGCCCTGCGCTTCGGGCACCAGGGCATCGGCAAAGCCGGCGTCGTCCAGCGCCTGCCAGAGCGCGATGGCATCGCCGCCGGCCTCGATGGCGCGCACGGCGTCGGGGGTGCAGTGGTCGCGCAGCAGTGCCTCGGCCGCGTCGGTCAACAGGTCGTCGTGCATGGGTCTGGTCCTTGTCGATGGGCGCCGCTCAGCGCAGGCCCAGGCCGCGGGCGATCATGCCGCGCAGGATGTCGCGGGTGCCGCCACGCAGCGAATACGAAGGCGCCACCTCGGTCACGTAGCGCAGGGTGCGCAGCAGCTCGGCCGGCGCATCCACCGTGTTACGACTGAAGATGTCGTCGGCGATGGCGGCGGGAATGAACTGCTCCAGCGTCGTGCCCAGCTCCTTGACGAGTGCGGCTTCGACGATGGGGCTCTGGCCGCGCACCAGCCGGTCCTGAACGGCGACCGACATGGCACGCAGCGGCGCCAGCTCCGTGAGAATGCGTCCGGCCAGGCGCAGCGCGGCCTCGCTGCGGCCCTGCGGCGTGCGCACCCAGGCCAGCCATTCGTCGAAGAGCACGATGCTGGAGAACAGGCGCTCGGGCCCGCTGCGCTCGAAAGCCAGTTCGGCCGTCACCTGTTCCCAGCCCTGCCCTTCGCGGCCGATGAGCGCATCGGCCGGCAGCTGCACGTCGTCGAAGAAGACTTCGCAGAAATGCCGGTCGCCCGACAGGTCGGTGATGGGCCGCACGGTCACACCGGGCAGGCTCAGGTCCACGATGACCTGCGACAGGCCCTGGTGACGGCCGGTGGCCTCGCCCGAGGTGCGCACCAGCGCGATCATGTACTGGCAGTGGTGGGCGTTAGTGGTCCAGATCTTCTGGCCGTTGAGCACGAAGCCGCCGCCTTGCTTCGGCACGGCGCGGGTGCGCACGCTGGCCAGGTCGGAGCCGGCGCCCGGCTCGCTCATGCCGATGCAGAAGAAGGCCTCGCCGCGGCAGATGCGCGGCAGGTAGAAGCGCTTCTGCGCCTCGGTGCCGTATTTGAGGATGAGCGGGCCGCTCTGGCGGTCGGCGATCCAGTGCGAGCCCACGGGCGCGCCGCAGGCCAGGAACTCCTCCACCAGCACATAGCGGGCGAATGCCGTGCGTCCGCCGCCGCCGTATTCGCGCGGCAGGGTGATGCCGATCCAGCCGCGCTGGCCCAGCGCGCGGCTGAGCTCGGTGCTGTAGCCGCCCCAGGAGCGCGCCCGCACATGTGGCGGCAGGCCGGCGACGGCCTCGGCCAGGAAGGCGCGCACCTCGGCACGCAGGGCCTCGTCCTCGGCCGGGATGGCGGTGGGTGCGAGGGAATCGAGCACGCTCATGCCAGGACTCCTTGATCGAACAGTTGTTGAATGGCTTCGGCCGGCAGGCCCAGGTCGTCGGTCAGCACTTCGCGGGTGTGCTGGCCCAGCTGGGGCGGCGCAGCGCGGTAGCTGACCGGGGTGTCCGACAGCCGGATGGGGCTGGCGACCATCGGCACCGGGCCGGCCTGCGGATGCGGCATGGTCATGGCCGGTCCGCCGCCGGGTGCGTCGTCGGGCTGGCCCGTCACGCTCATGAGGCCACCCATGCCCTGGATCAGGAAGTCGTAGCCGGCCCGATGCGCATATGGCCCGGTGTGGCCGAAGCCGGTGATGGAGCAGTAGACGAGGCGCGGGTTGATCGCCAGCAGGCTGTCCGCGTCCAGCCCATAGGCGGCCAGGCCGCCCGTCTTGAAGTTCTCGATCAGCACGTCGCTGCGCTGCGCCAGTTCGCGCACCAGCGCCTGCCCCGCGGGCTGGGTGATGTCGATCGCGACCGAGCGTTTGTTGCGGTTGGCGCACTGGTAGTAGGCCGACTCGCCGGTGGGCTGGCCAGCGGCGTTAGTGACGAAGGGCGGACCCCAGGCGCGCGTGTCGTCGCCCGTGCCGGGCCGCTCCACCTTGACCACGTCCGCGCCCAGGTCGCCCAGCGTCTGGCTGGCCCAGGGGCCGGCCAGCACGCGGGACAGGTCCAGCACGCGGATGTGGCCGAGCGCGCCGGCCGGCGTGGCGGCCATGGTCATTGCAGCGGCACCTTCGCCTGCTCGACGATGCGCTTCCACAGCGCGATCTCCTTCTGCTGGAAATCGCGCATCTGCGCCGGGCCACCGGTCATGGGCGTGGCGCCCAGGCGCTCGTAGAACGCGCGGGTCTCGTCCATGCGCGACACGGCGGTGAACAGCTCGGCCAGGCGCGCCGTCTCTGCCGCAGGCGTGCGTGCCGCCACCATGGCGCCCACCCAGGTGTAGGCCTCGAAGCCGGGCAGGCCGGCCTCGGCCGCGGTGGGCACCTCGGGCGCCACGGCGACGCGGCGGTCGGCGGCCACCGCCAGCACCTTCACGCGGCCGCCGCGTGCCAGTTCCTGCACGGCCGTGACTTCGGCGAAGGTGTAGTCCACCTGGCCGCCCGCCACGGCCGTGATCGCTTCGGCCGCACTCTTGAAGGGCACGTGCACGGTCTGCACCTTGGCCACGTCGTTGAGCAGCTCGCCCATGAGCTGGTAGCCCGCCGAGCCGGCACCGAAGTTGATGCGCCCCGGCTCGGCGCGGGCCTTGGCCAGCAGTCCCTGCAGGTCCGCATAGGGCGCGGCGGGCCCGACGGCGAGCATGGCGGGCGAGCGCATCATCATCGTCAGCGGCGAGAAGTCGGCCACCGGGTCATAGGGCAACTGGCGGAACAGCGCGGCATTGACGGCCAGCGTGGAATTGCTGCCGATGAACACGGTGTAGCCGTCCGGTGGCGCCGCCAGCACCTGGCGCACGGCCAGGAAGCCGTTGGCGCCCGGCTTGTTCTCGACCACGACGGGCTGGCCGGTGAGCGCCTGCAACTGCCGCGCGAAGTAGCGCGCCGAGGTGTCGGTGCCGCTGCCGGGTCCGAAGGGCACGACGAAGCGCAGGGGCCGTGAGGGAAAAGCGGGCTGCGCCTGCGCGTTGGCGCTGGCGGTCGCGAGCGCAGCGGCTGCGGCGCCAGCGGCCAGCAGGGTTCTACGGGTCAGGGTCATGGTGCGTGTCTCCTCGACGGGTATCCCGTTCACTCGAGCGTGACGCCGGTGGCCTTGACCACGCCGGCCCAGCGCGCCAGTTCCTTGCGGATGTAGGCGCCGTATTCCTCGGGCGTGGAGCCCAGCGGCTCGGTGCCCTGCTGCGCCAGGCGCTCGCGCACGTCGGGGCTGCGCAGCGCTTTCATGATCTCGGCATTCAGCCGCTGAACGACGGCCGGCGGCGTCGCAGCGGGCACCATCAGGCCCTGCCAGGCACCGGCCTCGAAGCCGGGCATGACCGTCTCGTCCAGCGTGGGCACGTCCGGGAAGAGCGACATGCGCTTGGCGGTGGTCACGGCCAGCAGCTTCATGCGCTTGTCGCGCACGAAGGCCATGACGGAGTTGACCGTGTCGGTCATGAACTGGATCTGGCCGCCGGCCAGGTCCACGTCGGCCGGCGCGCTGCCCTTGTAGGGCACGTGCGTGGCCTCGATGCCCAGGGCCCGCACGAACTGGTAGGCCGCCAGGTGCGTGACGTTGCCGTTGCCCGCCGAGCCGTACGACAGCTTGCCGGGATTGGCCTTGGCGTAGGCCACGAACTCGCGCACGTTGCTGGCCGGCACGGCGGGGTTGACCACCAGCGCCAGCGGCACCACGGCCGTGAGCGCCACCGGCGCCAGGTCGCGCTGCACGTCGTAGGGCATGCTCTTGTAGAGCGCGGGGCTCAGCGCGACCGACGAGGTGTTGTAGAGCACCGTGTAGCCGTCGGGCGCGGCCTTGGCCACATAGGCCGAGCCGATGTTGCCGTTGGCGCCCGGCTTGTTGTCCACCATCACCGGCTGGCCCATCTGCTCCGACAGCTTCTGGGCCAGCACGCGGGCGATCAGGTCGGTGGGGCCGCCGGGCGGAAAGGGCACCACCATCGTGATGGCCTTGGCGGGGTAGGCATTGGGCGCGGCCGGCTGGGCCTGGGCGGGCAGGCAGGCGAGGACGCCGGCCAAGGCGGCGGCCAAGGTCAGCGCGGTGCGTCGCCGGTCGATGCCGGGCGGGCGGCGGTTCTGGGGGGCTTGCATGGGTTGTCTCCGTCGTTGTTCGAAAGGGAAGGCAGCGCGTCGCGCGGGCTCAGTCGCGGCCGGCGAGCAGCCGCGTGGCGGTGTAGGTCATCACCATCGCGCCGCGCTGGTTGTGCACGTCGATGCGCGAGGTGACCACCGCGCGGCCGTGGCGCGAGGTCGGGTGGATGGCCGTGACCTCGACCAGCGCCTCGATGGTGTCGCCCACCTGCACGGGCGCCAGGATCTTCTGGTGCAGCTCCAGCATGGCCAGGCCCGTGCCCTGGATCATGGTCTGCAGGATGAAGCCCTCGATCAGGGTGTAGGTGAGTGCACCCGGCACGGGCCGTCCCGGCATCGCGGCGCCTTCGTAGCCGTCCTCGATGAAGATGGCTTCGAGCATGCCGGTGACGCCGATGAACTGCACCAGGTCCGTCTCGGTGATGGTGCGGCGGAAGGTGCGCATGCGCTGGCCGACGTGCAGGTCCTGCCAGACGAAGCCCTGGCCCAGGCGGGGCAGGCTGCGGTCGATGCCGGTGGCGGTGGTGGCGGGCGACGTGGTGGTGGCGGTCATGGCGTGGTCGGTGTCGGGGTGGTCGTGGCGGCGGCGTTGTTGTGCCTGCGGGGCGCGGCCGATGGCTGCGGCGTCATCACCGCGTCGATCTGCGCCGGGCTGCAGCCGGCCTCGGCCAGCAGTTCGCGCGTGTGGGCGCCCAGCCGAGGCGGCATGGCTACGGCGGGGCGCTGGCCGTCGAAGCGCACCGGCACGCCGGGAAAGCGCAGCGTGCCCATGGCCTCGTCCTCCAACTGCTCGAAGAAGCGGGTCTGCGCCAGGTGTGGGTCCTGGGGCAGGCTGTCGAGCCGGGCCACCGGCGCGGCCGGGATCTCCAGCCGCGCGCAGACCGCCAGCCAGTGGGCGGTGTCGTGCCGCCGCGTGAAGCCGCAGGCCAGTTCCAGCAGCTCCGCAATGTGCGCGGTGCGCGCCGCGATGTCGGCGAAGCGCGGGTCGCCGGCCAGCTCCGGTGCACCCACCTCGGCGAAGAAGCGCTGCCAGTGCTGGTCGGTGTACGGCATCATGGCCACGAAGCCGTCGGCCGTCGGGCAGGGCCGGCGCCACGGGGCCAGCACGCGCGGATAGCCGGCGGGCCCGAGCGGCGGCTCGAAGTGCTGGCCGTACAGGTGTTCGACCAGGTTGAAGCCCACCATGGACTCGAACATCGGAATCTCCACGAAGGCGCCCTGCCCCGTGCGCTCGCGCTGCATCAGCGCGGCCAGGATGGCGTGGGCCGCCACGTGGGCGCAGGTCTTGTCGGCAGCGATGGTGGGCAGGTAGCGCATCTCGCCGCCCTGGCGTTCCATCAGGTCGGCCAGGCCCGACATGCCCTGGATCACGTCGTCGTAGGCGGGGCGGCCGGCGTAGGGGCCGGGCAGAAAGCCCAGCAGGCTGGCGTACACCAGCCGGGGGTGACGGGCGCGCAGTTCATCCGGCGCAATGCCCAGGCCGGCCAGCTTCTGCGGCCGCATGCTGTGCATGAACACGTCGGCCGTGGCCACGAGCGCCTGCAGCGCCTCGCGCGCCTCGGGCCGCTTCAGGTCCAGCACCACGCTCTTCTTGCTGCGGTTGGCGCCCAGGAACATGGCGGCCATGCCGGGCTCCACCGCCGGCCCGGTATGGCGCGTGGAATCGCCTTCGGGCCCTTCCACCTTGATCACCTCGGCGCCGTAGTCGGCCAGCACCTGGCTGGCCAGCGGCCCGAAGATCACGGTGGACAGGTCCAGCACGCGCAGGCCCTGCAAAGGCGTCATCGCGATGTCTCCGTCGTTGTCGTTGGCGCCGATTCTTCGGTGCGGGGCCGGCGCTGTCTAATATCGGATTCCAGCCCTGTGATAGCACCGAGGTATCAATGGACCCCCGACAGCTGCGCCAGTTCGTGGCGCTGGCCAGCACCCTCAACTACCGCCGCGCGGCCGAGCAGCTGCACATGTCGCAGCCGCCGCTGTCGGCGTCGATCCGCCGGCTGGAGGCGCAGCTGGGCGTGCAGCTCTTCGAGCGCACGCGGCGCGGCACCGCACTCACGGCGGCCGGCCAGGCAGCGCTGGACGACGCGCAGCGCGCCCTCTTCCACGCCGAACAGTTCGGCCGCGTGGCCACGGCCGCCGCGCGCGGCGAGGCCGGTCAGTTGCGCGTGGGCTTCGTCGGCTCGGCCACCTATGCGCTCATGCCGCAGCTGATGCCGGTGTTCCGCAGCCGCTATCCGGACGTGCACCTGGTGCTGGCCGAATCCACCACGCGGCAGTTGCTGGACGACGTGGAGCAGGGCCACGTGGATGCGGGCCTGCTGCGCTTTCCGGTGGCGCGCGCGACGACGGCCCGCATCCAGCCGGTGGAGCGCGACCATTTCGTGGCCGCCCTGCCCGCCCAGCATCCGCTGGCGCGGCGCACGCGGCTCACGCTCGCGGCGCTGCAGGACGAGGCCTTCGTGCTCTACTCGGCCAGTGCCGTGCCCGGCCTGCATGCCATGGCACTGCAGGCCTGCCAGCAGGCCGGCTTCATGCCGCGCGTGCAGCAGGAGGCGGTGCAGGTGCAGACGGTGGTGAGCCTGGTCGAAAGCGGACTGGGCGTGGCGCTGGTGCCCTCCGTGGCCGCGCGGCATGCGAACCGTGCGGTGGTGTTCCGGCGGCTGCATGGGCCGGGGGCGGCGGTGGAGATCGGCATCGCGCTGGCCTGGCGCGCCGAGCAGGAGACGCCGGCGGCGCGGCGCTTTCGGGAATGCCTGTTGTCGCTGGCGGGTGCCGAGCCGCCAGCACCAGCGCAGCGTGGGCGGCGGGCGCCGGCCGCGCCCGGTTAGGAAGGTCGGGACGCGCACCGCTCCCGTGTCATGGCTTCCGGCGCCGACGCCTGCGTGGCCGACAGCCGGTAGCCCCGGCAATAGATCGACTGCAGCAGCAGGCCGCGCGAGCCGTCCAGCGGCAGCTTGCGGCGCAGGCGGTAGATGTGCGTGTCTAGCGTGCGGGAATCCAGGCTCATGGTCGGCAGGGTGGCCGAGGCGATGAGGTGGTGGCGCGGCACGACCTGCCCCAGGTTGTGCATCAGCCTGGACAGCAGGCGGAATTCGGTGTCCGTCAGCGCGACCTCCAGCGGCAGGCCGCGACCGCCCAGGCACACGCGGGTGGTGTCCGGCCGCAGCGTCCAGTCGCCCAGTTGCAGCGCGGGCGATGCAGGCCGGACCACCAGCCGCGTCAGGCGCCAGCGCAGTTCGGCCGGGGAAGCAGGCTGGGCGGCATAGTCCTGGGCACCCAGGCGCAGGGCGCGCGACAACTCGGCTTCGGGCAGGTCGCGCGGCAGCAGCACCAGGACCGGCGCGCGCCCCGTGCCGTCGGGTCCGGCCACGCCTGGCAGTTCGCCGCCCAGGTCGACCAGGGTGCGCCAGTCTGCGACGACGGCATCGGCCGTCTGGGCCCCAGCGGGCCCCTCGGCTGGCGGACAGCCCGGCGCAGGATGCAGGCCGGCCACCACGGTGCGGGTGTCCTGCCCAGGCAGCGGCAGTTGCAGGGCCTGGCGCAGAAAGGCCAGTTGCTCGGGATCACGGTCGATCAAGACGATGTGCATGTGGATGTCCTTGGCTGGGCACCGGCCACGTGGCCGTTCGTGCGCGCCTGGTGTGTTGGCGCGTGCCTGTTCTTTGACTCCCTGCGAAACCCTCGTCGGTACCGACGCTTCACCGCATCACTGCCAGGCCGCTCAAGGTCTGTGCCCATGCATCGGCGTCCGCCTCGGCGTCGTGCTGCATGCGCGGGTCGCCGAAGCCGCCGGCGTCCGCATTGGTGAAGCTGTGCCGGGCCTGGCCGTACATCACCAGCCGCCACCGCGCCTGGGCGTCCAGCATCTCCTGCTGGAAGGCGGCCACGTCGGCGAGCGGGACCAGCGGGTCCAGCGCGCCCGTGAACACCATGAGCGGCATGCGCACGCCGCCGCGCGGCGCCGGCACGCGGGTGGCCAGAAGCCCGTGGTAGCTCGTGACCAGGCCCGCCTCGGCGCCCGAGCGGGCGAATTCCAGCGCCGCCATGCCGCCGAAGCAGTAGCCGAGGACGGCCACCTGCGCCGGTGCCGCGCCGCAGGCCCGGCACAGGTGCGCCAGGCTTTCGGCCACGCGCTGGCGCAGTAGCAGGGGGTCGTGCTGGAAGGCGGCCACTGCGGCATGCGATTCGTCGCGGTCGAGAGCGCGGCCCGCGCGGTGCAGGTCGGGCGCGAAGACCGTGTAACCGAGTGCCGCCAGCGCAGCGCCGCGCCGGCGCACGTTGCTCGTGATGCCTGGCGCCTCGTGCAGCACCAGCACCGCGCGGCCGTTGGCCGGGCCCGTGGGCTGCCAGAGAACGCCGGGAACGTCTGCACTTCGGGGCGCGGGGGTGGTCGAGGTCATGGTCGGCACGCTCCCTCAGGTGGCGGCGGGATAGTCGGTGTAGCCCTGGCTGCCCTGGGTGAACCAGGTGGCCGGGTCCGATTCCGCCAGAGGCAGCCCGCGCGCCACGCGTTGCGGCAGGTCGGGGTTGGCGATGAAGGCGCGGCCGAAGGCGATGGCATCGCCGGTGCCGGCCGCGAGCGCGGCCTCGGCCCGCGGGATGTCGTAGTCGGCATTCAGGATCACCGGCCCGTCGAAGGCGTGGCGCAGCTGCGGCGCCAGCGGCGGCATGTCGCCGACGCCGAAGGTGCCGTCCATGGGCGGCTCGCGCAGCTCCAGGTGCCCCAGGCCCATGCCCGAGAGCATGGCCAGCACCTCCAGGTACAGCGGCAGCGGGTCGCTGTCGCGCACGCCCTGGCTCTCGCCGTTGGGCGACAGGCGCACGCCGGTGCGGTCGGCGCCCACGACCCCGGCCACGGCCTGCGTCACTTCGCGCAGCAGCCGCATGCGGTTGGTCCGGCTGCCGCCGTAGCCGTCCTGCCGCGCATTGCTGCTGTCGCGCAGGAACTGGTCGATCAGGTAGCCGTTGGCGGCATGGATCTGCACGCCGTCGAAACCCGCCTCCATGGCGTTGAGGGCGGCTTGCCGGAAGTCTGTGAGCAGCGCCGGGATCTCGTCGGCGCGCAGCGGCCGGGCGACCTCATAGGGCTGCTTGCCGGCATAGGTGTGGGCGTGGCCGGGCGCTGCGCTGGCCGAGGCCGACACCGGTAGCGCGCCGCCGTTGAAGCTGGAGTGCACCGTGCGGCCCATGTGCCACAGCTGGGCCACGATGCGGCCGCCGGCCTGGTGCACCGCATGGGTGACGGGCCGCCAGGCACGCACCTGCTGCGCCGACCACAGGCCCGGCGCATAGGGCCAGCCCAGGCCCTGCTGGCTGATGCCGATGGCCTCGCAGACGATCAGGCCGGCCCCCGCGCGCTGGGCGTAGTAGGTCGCCATGTCGGGCGTGGGCACATGGCCCTCGGTGGCGCGGCCGCGGGTCATGGGCGCCATCACGATGCGGTTGGCGGCCTGGATGGCGCCGAAGCGCACGGGCGTGAGCAGCGGGGAAACGGGGCTGGAGGCGGAAGCGGTCATGGCAGCAAAACAGTCCTGTGAAAACGATGGGGGGGACTGTAGAAAAGAGATCTTCTGGCGAAAATACCGCCCGCCATCACTACTTTCCTTCCAGCATGGAATCAATCGGCGTGCAGAGCCTGCCCAGCCTCATCGCCTTCGCGCGGGTGGCGGCCCAGGGCAGCTACGTGGGGGCGGCGCGCACCCTGTCGGTGTCGCCATCGGCCGTGAGCAAGATCGTGCAGCGGCTGGAGGCGCGGCTGCAGTTGCGCCTGTTCACCCGCACCACCCGTTCGCTGACGCTCACGCCCGAGGGCCGCGAGCTCTACGAGCGGGTGCAGCGCCTGCTGCACGAGCTGCAGCACATCGAGCAGTTTGCGGCCGCACGGCTGGCCGAGCCTGCCGGCGTGCTCAAGGTGGCCGCCTCGCTGCCGGTGGGCACGCACATCATCGGGCCGCTGTTACCGGCGCTGCGGGAGCAGTACCCGCAGCTGCGCATCGACCTGCGGCTGTCCGACCGCCTGATCGACCTGGTGGAAGAAGGCATCGACGTGGCGGTGCGCGTGGGCGATCCCAAGGATTCCACGCTGGTGGGCCGCCGCCTGGCGCCCAACCGGCTGTGCACCTACGCCGCGCCCGCCTACTTGGCGCGGCACGGGACGCCGCGCAGCCCGGACGACCTGGCGGCGCACACGCTGGTCAACTTCCGCTACCAGAGCAGCGGCTATCCGTTGCGCTGGCTGTTCCAGCAGGGCAGCCAGCGCTGGGACTTCGTGCCCGACGCCGCCATCGTGGCCGACATGAGCGACGCCGTGCTCGCCGTGCTGGTGGCCGGTGGCGGCATCGGCACCCTGGCCACCTACATCGCGGCCGAGGCGGTCGCCCGCGGCGAGCTGGTGCCGGTGCTGGCCGATTACGCCTGCGACAACACGGTGCTCACTGCGGTGTGGCCGCGCAGCCGGCAGAACAATCCGGGCGTCAAGGTGTTCGTGCAGGCGGTGGTGGAGCGGCTGGGCGAGGCCGGGACGACGGCGCCGCCTGCCGCTACAGGCGCAGGGTGAGGCCTAAGCGTCCTCTCACGACCGCCTTGAAGTGCATGCAGCAACGCAGCAGCATGCGTGCACATGCAAGACAGCGGACACATCCCGATCTGGCCCGGTAAGCGGATCGAGAGCACCAACGCACGGGGCCGTCATCGCTACCACGCAGCCTTCAAGGCTTGGATCGTCGAGCAGGCGCGGCAGCCAGGCATGTCGCTGGCGGGCCTGGCCATGCGCAACCAGATCAACGCGAACCAGTTGCGCCGCTGGGTCGTCGTGCTGCAAAGACCAGGCTGCGCCGAGCCCTCTGCGGTGATGCTGCCAGTCACGCTCGCCGCAGCGCCGCTGCCTGCGGCCGCCACCACCGCATCACCACGGGCCTGCATCGAACTGTCCATCGCCGATGTCACGATGCGAGTGCACGCGGGTGCGGACACCCAGACCCTGCGGGCTGTGCTCGAAGCGCTGAGAGGTGACCTGCGGTGATCGGCCTTCCCGCCAATACGCGCGTGTGGCTGGCCGCCGGCCACACCGACATGCGCAAGGGCTTCGACGGCCTGGCCGCCCAGGTGCAGGGCACGCTGGCGGCCAACCCTTTCGGCGGACACGTCTTCGTCTTCCGGGGCCGCCGCGGCGACATCGTCAAGCTGCTGTGGTTCGACGGCCAGGGCCTGCTGCTGCTGGCCAAGCGCCTGGAACGTGGACGCTTCGTGTGGCCAAGCGCGACGCACGGACGGGTCGTGCTGACGGCGGCGCAACTGTCGATGCTGCTGGAGGGTATCGACTGGCGCATGCCCGCCAGAACGCACACGCCCTCATTGGCAGCCTGAGCCCTGGGCCGAGGGCTCGCGTGCGCACGCGGGCACGCGTGGCGCGTGACGCAGCGCCGAACCTCGGGCACATTACGGCCCGTGCCCAGCCCCAGCGCCCATCCCGAACGACTGCCCGACGACCCGCAGTGGCTCAAGGCTCAAGGGCGAGGTCAAGCGATTGCAGCTGATGGTGCAGAAGCTGACGCTGCAGCTGGCACGCCAGCAGCGCGCGCGATTCGGCACGAGCAGCGAACGCTACGCCGATGGCCAGGCGAGCCTGATCGAGGCAGAGTTCGCGCAGGCAGAGCGCCCTGCGGCCCCCTCGTCGAAGCCGGCATCCGCCGCCGCCAATCAGGGCCTGGACCGCAGCCTGCCCGCCCATCTGCCGCACGAGCAACTGCTGCTGCGCCCGCCGGCAAGCGAAGCGCACCACGACGCGCAAGGCCGCCCATGCGGCTGCGCTGCCTGCGGAGGGCGACTGCGGGCATTGGGCCATGACGTCTCGCATCACCTGGAGTACGTGCCCGGGCGCTTCAAGGTCATCCGCACCGTGCGCGAGAAGCAGGTGTGCACGGCCTGCGAGGCGATCTGGCAGGCCCCCGCCCCCAGCCGTCCGATCCCCCGGGGCCTGGCCGGCGCGGGCCTGCTGTCGCACGTGATGGTCAGCAAGTATTGCGACCACCTGCCGCTGCACCGTCTCAGCCGCATCTTTGCCCGCGAGGGTGTGCCCATCGAGCGTGCCACGATGGCCGGCTGGATCGAGCAGGTCCACGCGCTGCTCGAGCCGTTGGTCGCCACGCTGGGGCGCAACGTGCTGCAAGGCGCGAAGGTGCACGCCGACGACACCTCGGTGAAGGTGCTCGCGCCAGGGCGCGGCAAGACCCTCACCGGGCGGCTATGGGTGTATGTGCGCGACGACCGGCCCAGTGCCGGCACCGCGGCGCCGGCGGCGTGGTTTCGCGACAGCCCCGACCGCAAGGGCGAGCACCCACGCGCGCACCTGCACGGCTTCGGCGGCATCCTGCAGGCCGACGCCTATGCCGGCTGGGGCGGCCTGTACGAGCAGGGCGTGATCGAGGCGGCCTGCTGGGCCCATGCGCGGCGCCCGTGGTGGGATCTGTACGAGCAGCACCGCGACGATGACGGCCTGGCGGCGCAGGCGCTGCGGCGCATCCGGGCGCTGTACGCCATCGAGGCGGACATCCGAGGGCGGCCGCCGGACGTGCGCCGCGCCCAGCGCCGGGCGCGGGCTACCCCCCTGCTGCAGGCGTTTCATGCGTGGCTGCACGACGTACTGGCGCAGGTCTCGGCCAAGTCGGAATTGGCCAGCGCCGCACGCTACAGCCTGGCGCGCTGGCCTGCCTTGACGCGCTACGTCGACGACGGGCGCATCGAGATCGACAACTCGGCGGCCGAGCGTGCCATCCGGGGCGTTGCACTGGGGCGCAACAACTACCTGTTCATGGGCTCGCACGAAGGCGGGCACCGCGCTGCCAGCCTGTACAGCCTGATGGAGACGGCCAAGCTCAATGGGCTGGATCCGCAGGCCTGGCTGCGCGAGGTGCTCGCGCGCATCGCCGATCACCCGATCAACCGCATCGAGGAGCTGCTGCCCTGGAACATGGCCGCGCAACCCTGTGCCCAGAGAGAGGCGGCCTGAACGTGGCCGGCGTGGACTCGCGCCTGCTGGAGGTGCTCGGGCGCGCCAGCAGCCTGGAGCTGCTGCAACTCAAGGGCGTGATCAGCGGATGCTGGCCGATCCGAAGCGCAGTGCGCCCATCCGCCTGAACCTGCATCTGGGGCAGGCGGTGCGGTTCATGGATTGGCGGGACGGCCGGATGTGCTCGGGCACGGTGCTGGCCATGAAGGAGACGCAGGCCACGATCCAGGAAGAGGGCACGCGCATCGCCTGGTCCGTGCCCTACACGGCCATCGAGCCGCCGGCGCATGCGGCCCGGGCTGCAGCCGCACTCGAGCCGCCGGCTGCGCCCCAGCCAGGGCGCAACGACTTGCGCTGCGGCGAGAAGGTGGCCTTCGAGGACAAGTACCTCAACACCGTCGTGGGGACCATCGTGCGTATCAACCAGCGCACCGCCAGCATCGACCCCGGCGATGGCACTACGTGGCGCGTCGGCTTCCCGCTGCTGCGCCATGTCGTGGATATCTGACCGCCATAGCCCTGCCCAGAGGGCCTTGGGGATACGCTTACGGTGAGGCCGAGCACGCGCGGGCCGCAGCGCGCCAGCCGCGCTGTGCCGATGCTGGCACGCCGTGCGTCCCTACATCGCCCCGATGGCTGCACCCCGGATCATCCTGCTCAATGGCGCCGGAAGTGCAGGCAATAGCGCACTGGCCGGGTCCTTCAGGCTGCGCTGGCCTCACCCTTTCTGCATGTCCAGATGGACGCGTTCATCGACATGCTGCCGCCGCGCTACTTGGACGATGCGGCGGGCTTCTTCTTTCGCACTGCCCAAGATGACGGCCGGCCCCTCACGTCCATCGACAGCGGCCTGGTCGCATGGCGCGCCATGCGGGGCATGCGCCATGCCGTCGCGGCGCTGGCCGCGCAGGGCAACGAGTTGATCGTCGACGAGGTGCTGGTGGGTGACGACAAGGCCGACTATGTCCGCCTGCTCGCGACCTTCGACCTGCGCTTGGTTGGCGTGCACTGCCCGCTGCCGGTGCTGGAGCAGCGCGAACAGGCGCGCGGCGACCGACGCCTGGGGTTGGCGCGCTGGCAGTTCGACAAGGTCCATGCCGGCATGGACCACGACGTGGTGGTGGACACCAGTGCCGGGTCGCCGAAAGAGTGCGCCCAGGCCGTGATGCAGGCGCTGGGGCTGCGCTGAGAACTGTGCCTAGTTGTCGTGTCTCAATAGGTTGTTCACCCGGAAGGGTCTGGGAGACTGGAGTTACCACGCTTCAGTCACCAGAGGGATCTTCCGAGTGAACAGCCATAAGAATGCCAGATTGACCTTCGAAGGACGCAAATTGCTTGTCCAGCGCATCGCCGCCCTGGGGCTGATGCCCGCAGCCGAGGCTGCGGGCATCAGCCCGCGCACCGCACGCAAGTTGCTCCAGCGCTTCGAGCAGC
>NZ_LDSL01000102.1 GCF_001476815.1 Pseudacidovorax intermedius
CAACCTATTGCAACTCGACACCTAGCCGGCCGAGGTCCTGGCCTGGTCGCCCACGCCGCCCCCGCCGCCACCGCCGACCGGGACGGTGGGCGAGACAAAGGCCGGGCCGCCGACCACATTCTCCCTTGTGGCTGGGGTGGCCGACGGCGGCGTCGAGCACACCGAACAGGGTGACCGTCGACGGCGCGGATTCATCGCGGCTTCATCGCCTTCTGACGTTCACCTGATACGTCGACCTTCCTGTGTCGGCACGAGGCCGGTCAGCCACGCAGCGAATACGACAACGCCCAGAAGTGCGCCCACGCGCGGTAGGCGCTGATCCGGGCGTGGGGCTGCACGGCGGCCAGCAGCGCGTCGCGGCTCGGAAAATTCTTGAGCACGCGGTGCGTGGTGCCGTCGGCCAGCCTGCGCAGCTGCCAGGTGTTGCCGTCGCTGTCGTGCTCGGCGATGGGCGTGCTGCTGCCAGGCACGAACAGGTTGTCGATGAAGACCACCTGGGCGCCCGGCTTCAGCGTGCGGTGCAGCCCCTGCAGGAAGCCGTCGATGCGGTCCAGCGGGATGTGCGACCACCAGAAGCCGGCGAAGGCGCCGTCGAAGACCCTGTCGGCCACGGGCAGCGCATAGGCGTCGCCCTGCAGCCAGCGCACCGGGGCATCGGGCAGCCGATGCGCGGCAATACGCAGCGTCTCCACCGCGCCGTCGAGCGCCACCACACCGGCCGTCGCCGCGGCGTAGAACTGCGTCCAGTAACCTGTGCCGCAGGCCACCTCCAGCACATGGCGGCCGGCCAGCATGCCGGGCAGCCAGGCTTCCATTTGCCGCAGGTCGGCCTGGCGCTCGGGCTTGGCATAGATCGCGTCGTACTCGGCGGCGCGGGCGGCGTAGTAGTCCTGCATGGCGTGGTCTCCAGGGATCGAAGCGCCACGCCCGCAAGGCGCGGCGGCGCATTGTGCGACGCCCTGGCTGACGGCAGGCATCCGTGAACGCGCCGGGGCCGCTGCCGATGTCCTGGCTCAGGGCGCCGCGACCTCGCACTCGCCGAAGACCTGCACGCAGGGCAGCGCTGGCGTGTGCGCGGCCCAGCCGGGATCGCCGGTCTTGGCGAAGCGCAGCCAGGCCTGCTGCATGCGCTGCGAGAGCGCGCTGGGCGGCGACAGGCCCGCCAGTTCGCGCGCCGCCGCGTTGTCGAGGTTTCCGAACACGAAGGGCAGCTCGACGCCGTGCGCCGCGCCCAGGTGACCGTCGAAGCCGGGCGACGGCCAGACGAAGCGATAGCGATGGGCCGAGGCGGCGCGCGTGGCCGCCAGATGCGCCAGCGCCGCCGCGGGCGCCGCATAGTGGTAGTCGGACTGGAGGGCGCACAAGCGCTCGCCCGGCGTCCCCGTCCGGCCCGGGGGCAGCGCCACGCCGGCGCTGCGCGCGAAGTCCTCCACGTCGGCCTCGGCGATGCGGCCCAGGCCGCCGCCGGGCACGTGGTACAGCCGCATCTCGTCGGCGTTGTGGCCCACCAGCAGTTGCAGCGGCGAAGGCTCCTCCCATGCGGCCTGCAAGGCCTGCAGCGGCGGCGCCACCAGCATTTGACCGTCGAGCACCGGCCGCAGCGGAAAGAGATGGCGGCTCGCCAATCCCATCGTGCGGCGCAGGCGGGCATCCTGCGTCAGCCGCTGCACCGCCCGCAGCAGCGGCGCGAGCGGCGCGTGGGCCAGCACGGCCCGGTCGGGCACCGTGCCGGCCAGCGCGCAGACGGCGGCGAGGGCGGCCTGGGCCTCGTCCACCGTCTGGCACGCCACGCTGGGACTCTGCAGGATGACCCGCTGGAACAGCCCGCGGGCCTCCGGCAGGCCCATCAGGCAGGCGATGGCCCCCGCCCCCGCCGACTGGCCGAAGACGGTGACCTGCCCGGCATCGCCGCCCCAGGCGCCGATGTGGTCCCGCACCCAGCGCAGGGCCATCAGCTGGTCGAGCAGGCCCCGGTTGGGCGGCGCATCCGCCAGATGCGCGAAGCCGTCGATGCCCAGCCGGTACTGGATGGAGACGAACACCACGCCCTGCCGCGCGAAGGCGGTGCCGTCGTACAGCGGCTCTGCCGCGCTGCCGCGCACGAAGCCACCGCCGTGCACCCAGACCATGACGGGCAGGCGCGTGCCGGGCGGCGCATCGGGCGCCCAGACGTTGAGCGACATCGCATCCTCGCCGCCCACCGGTTCGGCGTCGGGCGTGGCATGGCGAGGCCAGTGGGGAAAGGGGGGGCCGAAGTCCGTGGCCTCGCGCACGCCTTGCCAGGGCGCCATCGGAACGGGCGGGGCGAAGCGGCGCTCGCCGAAGGGCGGCAACGCATAGCGGATGCCCTTGAAGACACGCAGCCCGCCATGCCAAGAGCCGCGCAGGCGGCCGCCATGGGAGAGCCGGACCTCGGGTGCGCCGGATTGCGCGCTCATTCGTTGGCCAGGCCCAGCTTGTCGATCAAGGGCCGCCACACGGCGGCGTCGCGCGCGGCGTTGGCGCGCACGTCTTCCGGCCTGGAGGGCGTCAGCGTGACGTTCATCGCGTCGAGCCGCTGGCGGTACTGCGCGTTGCTGCGGCACTGCTCGCTCGCGGCGTTGAGCCGCGCCAGCATCTGCGGCGGGGTGCCGGCCTTGGCCACGATGGCGAACCACGAGGGGCGAGCCAGGTCGGCCGCGGCGGGCAGCAGCTCGGTGATGGTGGGCACGTCCGGCAGCAGGCCGTAACGCTGGCCGTCGAAGACCGCCAGCGCCACCAGCTTGCCGGCCTTCACCTGGGCCGCGGCCGTGTTGCCGACCAGGGTCATGGCCTGGATCTGCCGGCCGATCAGCGCCGTGACGCCAGCCCCCTCGCCCACGAACGCCACATGCGTGCCGGCCACGCCCAGCTTGTCGAGCAGCGCCGTGGTCAGCAGTTGGGCCGGGCTGCCCTTGCCGGGCGAGCCGAAGTTCAGGCCGCCGGGCTGCGACGCCGCCAGCTTCTGCAGATCGGCCAGGCGGGCGATGCCCTCACCGGCTGGCACCGTCAACACCAGCGAGGTGGTGCCCAGCACGGCGACGCCGTCGAAGTCGGTGGCCGGGTCGTAGGGCTGACGCTTGTAGGTGTAGGGCGTGATGCTCATCTGCGACATGCCGCTGCTCATCAGGGTGTAGCCGTCGGCCGGCTGGCCCTTGAGCGCGCTGACGGCCAGGAGGCCGTTGGCGCACGGCCGGTTCTGCACCACCACGGGCTGCCCCAGTTCCTGGGCGGCGCAGTCGGCCCAGATGCGGGTCATGGCGTCGGAGCTGCTGCCGGGCGGCTGCTGCGCGATCAGCTGGATCGGCTTGGCCGGATAGGCGGACGCTTGCGCGCTGGCCGCTCCCACCGCGAAGAGAGAGCCGAGGCCCGCGAGGGCGACGAGTGGCCGACGAAAGGACATGCGCATGGAGGACTCCTGCAGTTTCGGAAATGGGGGCGGAAACCGTCGTCCGGGGGCGGCGAGTCCGCTCAGGCGGTCGGCGCGCCGATGCCGTCACCGGCCCTGCCGGCCTGGCGCTCGCGCGTCTGCACGGTGCCTGCGGCATGGGCCCGTCTGCTGCCTCGGGACGACGGCGTCATGCTTTTACATTTTGCATTTCAACCATAATGTAAATGTACGGCCAGACGACGGCGTTGCCTAGTCGGCCGTTGCAGGACCGCCCCTTCCGCGAGATCAGACGCCGGACACGGCGCCGCACGAAGGGCCGGCGGGCAACGCGCGTCGCGCGTTCCGCCGCCCTGCCCCATCGTTCATTCCGTGGCCAGGCCCAGCTTGTCGATCAAGGGCCGCCACACGGCGGCATCGCGCGCGGCCCAGGCGCGCACGTCGGCGGGCGTGGAGGCCGTGAGCGTCACGCTCATCGTCTCCAGCCGCTGGCGGTACTGCGCACCGTTGCGGCAGCGCTCGCTGACGGCGTTGAGGCGCGCCAGCAGTTGCGGCGGCGTGCCGGCCCTGGCCACGATGGCGATCCACGAAGGCCGCGCCAGGTCGGCGGCCGCGGGCAGCAGTTCGGCGATGGTGGGCACGTCGGGCATCAGTGCCGAGCGCTGGTTGTCGAAGACCGCCAGCGCCACCAGCTTGCCGGCCTTGACCTGCGCGGCGGCCGTGCCGCCGACCAGCGTCATGGCCTGGATCTGATGGCCCATCAGCGCCGCCATGCCCGCGCCCTCGCCCACGAAGGGCACGTGGGTGCCGGCCACGCCCATTTTGTCGAGCAGGGCCGTGGTGAGCAGATGCGCAGGGCTGCCCTTGCCGGGCGAGCCGAAGTTCAGCCCACCGGGCGTGGCCGCCGCCAGCTTCTGCAGGTCGGCCAGCCGGGCCACGCCCTCACCGGCGGGCACCGTCAGCACCAGCGGAGAAGTGCCCAGCACGGCCACGCCGTCGAAGTCCACGGCCGGGTCGTAGGGCGGCTGGCGGTAGGTGTAGGGCGTGACGCTCATCTGCGACATGCCGATGCTCATCAGCGTGTAGCCGTCGGCCGCCTGGCCCTTGAGGGCGTTGACGGCCAGGATGCCGTTGGCGCCCGGCCGGTTCTGCACCACGACGGGCTGGCCCAGCGCCTGCGCCGCACAGTCGGCCCAGACCCGCGTCATGGCATCGGACCCGCTGCCCGGCGGCTGCTGCGCGATCAGCTGGATGGGTTTGGTGGGATAGGCGGGCGCCTGGGCGCTGGCCGCTGCGGCGACGACGAGCGAGCCGAGGCCCGCCCAGGCGGAAAGCCGCCGGCGAAAGAAGAAGGACATGGTGTCTCCTGCGTTGTTGTTGGCGATCGGAAATGCAGCGGGCGCGCAAGCGCCGACGATTCAGTCCGGCGACGCGCGCCGGCGCCGCGCGGCCTTGGCCGGTGCGTCAGGCCGATCGCCGGCGGCCGACTCGCAACGCCCCGCGATCAGCTCCGCCAGCAGCGCGAGCTGGGCCGGGGCGGATGCCGACGGCTGGCCCTGGTCCGCGAAGAGCTCGAGCAGGCCCAGACCGCGCAGGGTCGAGAACACGACGCCCATCAGCGCCTCCCGGTCGGGCTGGCCTGCCAGTTCGGGGAAGGTGGCGAAGAAGCCCTGCGACAGCTGCGCATCGATGGCGTCGCGCGCCTGGGCGATGTGGCCCAGCACTTCGGGCTGGCCGCGCGAGCCCAGATAGATGTTCCAGGCCACCAGGAAGCGCGGCTCGGCATAGACCAGCGTCCACAGCGTCTGCAGCAGGCGCGTGGCCCGCTCCCGGGGCCCCAGCCCGGCGGGCGGCCAGAGCGCACCGGCGTCGATGTGGCTGCGCAGCAGTTCGTCGAGCACCTGCATCATCAGCACGGCCTTGGACTCGAAGTGGTGCTGCACCGCGCCCGAGGTCAGCCCCGCGCTGCGGGCCAATGCGTGGATGGACATCTGGCCGAAGCCGTGCTGTCCGATCAATTCGATGGCCGTGCTGATGAGGCGCTGCCGCGTCTGTGCACTGCGTTCGGCATGGGAGCGGCGGCCGGGGCGGGAGGACGGGGTCACAGGATGTCTTTCGGGTTCGCTGCCCATGCGGACGTCCCCTCGAAAAGACGGGCAGCCGGGACGGCAATCACATTTCGCATTTCGAGCGTAATGTAGATGCGCGTCGGCAAGTGCTGGACTGGGGAATGCCCGTGGGCCGCCGCGCCGGGTCGCAGCCCTGGCGCTACTTTGACGACCCGCCAGTCCCGGGGTTCGCGCCGGGCCAATGGCCGGCCAGGTGGTCGATGAAGGACGCGATGCGCGCCGTGAGCGGCGTGTTGCGGTAGTACACCGCCTGCACGGCCTGCCGCACGTCCCGCGTGAGCCGGGGCAGCACCGGCACCAGCCGGCCTTCGGCGATGTCGCGTGCGGTGAGGAAGTCGGCCAGGCAGGCGATGCCGGCGCCTTCCAGCGCCAGCTGGCGCAGCGTCTCTCCGCTGGAGGCGGCCAGCGCCGGCGCCACGTGCAGCGGCTGGCCCTCGGCATCCGCGACCGGCCATTCGTTGAGGCTGCTGGGCGGCGTGAAGCCCAGCAGCGCGTGCCGCGCCAGATCGGCCACACGACGCGGCGTGCCGGCTGCGGCCAGGTAGGCCGGCGATGCCAGCAGCCGCAGCGCGCTGCTGCCCAGCGGCCGCGCATGCAGCGTGGAATCGCGCAGGCGGCCGATGCGGATGGCCACGTCCACGCGGTGTTCCAGCAGGTCGATCAGGCCGTCGTGGCTGTGCAGTTCCAGCGTCACTTCCGGATAGCGCGCGCGGTAGCCGGCGACGAGCGGCACCACCACGTGCAGCATGAAGGGCGAGGCGGCATCCACCCGCAGCCGGCCGGGGCGCTCGCGGCGGGCGGCCATGTCCTCTTCGGCGGCATCGACGCTGGCCAGGATGGCCCGCGCGCGTGCGAGGAAGGCGGCGCCCTCCTCCGTCAGTTCCAGCCGCCGCGTGGTGCGCCGCATCAGCGTGGTACCGAGCTTGTGCTCCAGCCGCGCCAGCGTGCGGCTGACGGCCGAGACGGTCATGCCCAGCTGATCAGCGGCCCGCGACAGCGCGCCGGTGTCGACCACGGCGGCTAGGGCCTGCATCTCGTCCAGCGTCGTCTTCATTCTTGATTCCAGATCAAAGGTGTTTGATTTATAGACGGGTTTTTCGCAAGAGCGGATCGCGGGAGACTGGCGGCCTTCCATCCTCTCCGATCGCTGATGCGGCCGATGCCGCGAGCTGCCCTCCATGCCCATTGCCCTCTTCGCGCTGACGCTCAGCGCCTTCGCCATCGGCACGACCGAGTTCGTGATCGTCGGCCTCATCCCCACCATCGCCGCCGACCTGGGCGTGAGCCTGCCCTCGGCGGGCCTGCTGGTGAGCCTCTATGCCCTGGGTGTCGCCGTGGGCGCGCCGCTGCTCACCGCGCTGACCGGCCGGCTGCCGCGCAAGGCGCTGCTGCTGGGGCTGATGGTGCTGTTCACGCTGGGCAATCTGGTGGCCTGGCGCGCGCCCGGCTACGAGTCGCTCGTCGTGGCGCGCGTGCTCACCGGCCTGGCGCACGGCGTCTTCTTCTCCATCGGCTCGATCATCGCGGCCAGCGTGGTGCCGAAGGAGAAGGCAGCCAGCGCCATCGCCATCATGTTCACCGGCCTCACCGTGGCGCTGGTGACGGGCGTGCCGCTGGGCACGCTGATCGGCCAGCACCTCGGCTGGCGCGCCACCTTCCTGGCCGTCGCCGGCCTGGGCGTGGTGGCGGCGCTGGGCAGCGCGGTCTTCGTGCCCCGCGACGTGCCGCACAGCCCGCCGGCGGCCCTGCGCGAGCAGCTGGCCGTGCTGGCCCAGCCGCGGCTGCTGCTGGTCTATGCGATGACGGCGGTGGGCTATGGCGGCTCCTTCATCGCCTTCACCTTCCTGGCGCCGCTGCTGCAGCAGGTGACCGGCTTCTCGGCCAATGCGGTGAGCGGCGTGATGCTGGCCTACGGCCTCTCGGTGGCCGTGGGCAACCTCTGGGGCGGCAAGCTGGCCGACCGGCTGGGGCCGGTGCCGGCGCTGCAACGCATCTTCCTGGGCCTGGCCGCGGTGCTGGGCGTGCTGAGCCTCACGGCACCGCATCCGGTGCTGATGGTCGCCACGGTGCTGGCCTGGGGCGCGGTGGCCTTCGGCAACGTGCCGGGCCTGCAGGTGTACGTGGTGCAGCAGGCGCAACGCTTCAGCCCCAAGGGCGCGGACGTGGCCTCGGGCCTGAACATCGCCGCCTTCAACCTGGGCATTGCCGGGGGCGCGGGGCTGGGCGGCCTGATCGTCGAGCGGCTGGGCCTGGTCCACACCGCCTGGATCGGCGCGCTGGTGGTGCTGGGCGCCTGGGCCCTCACCACCTGGGCCGGCCGGCTGGACCGGCGCGATGCCCAGGGCCGCGCGGCGACCCATGGACGCCACGACGGCTGCGCCACCTGCTGACGGCGGGCCCGGCATTCGGACGCCAGCCGCAGGATGCGGCCGCGGCTAGCCTTCTTTACCAACCTCTTTCCTCTTCCTGCAAGGACATCGCACCATGAGCATCCCCGCCGCCATTCCCGCCTTCGGCCTGGGCACCTACCGCCTCAAGGACCAGACCGTCATTGACGCCGTGCGCAACGCGCTGGACGTGGGCTACCGCGCCATCGACACGGCACAGATCTACGGCAACGAGGCCGAGATCGGCCAGGCCATCGCCGAATCGGGTGTGCCCCGTTCGCAGCTCTTCCTGACCACCAAGATCTGGGTCGACAAGCTGGGCACCGACGCGCTGATCCCCAGCCTGAAGGAAAGCCTGCGCAAGCTGCGCACCGAGCAGGTGGACCTGACGCTGATCCACTGGCCCTCACCCGGCCGCGCGGTGCCGCTGCGCGAGACGCTGGAGGCCCTGGCCGAGGCGCAGAACCAGGGCCTGACGGCGCAGTTCGGCGTCTCCAACTTCACCATCGCGCTGCTGCAGCAGGCCATCGAGCTGGCGGGCAAAGGGGCCATCGCCACCAACCAGGTTGAGATCAGCCCCTATCTGCAGAACCGCAAGCTCGTCAACTACGCGCGCATGCAGGGCGTGCACCTGACCTCGTACATGACCCTGGCCTACGGCAAGGTGCTGAAGGAGCCGGTGCTGGCCGAGATCGCGCAGCGCCACGGCGCCACGCCCGCGCAGGTGGTGCTGGCCTGGGCGCTGGCGCAGGGCTTTTCCGTCATTCCGTCGTCCACCAAGCGCGAGAACCTGGCGTCCAACCTGAAGGCCAAGGACCTGAAGCTCACCTCGGAGGACATGGCCGCCATCGCCGCGCTGGACCGCAACGAGCGCCTGGCCAATCCCGAAAGCCTGGCGCCCGCCTGGGACTGACAGCGCGCCGCACGCGCGGCTATGCTGCGCGCCACCCATGGACCTGCGCAGCCTCCGCTACTTCATCGCCGTGCTCGAAGCGGGCAGCCTGTCGCGCGCGGCGGCCTCGCTGTACATCGCGCAGCCGGCGCTGACGGCCCAGATCAAGAAGCTGGAGGCCGAGCTCGACACGCAGTTGCTGGAGCGCTCGCACGCCGGCGTCACGCCCACCTCCGCCGGCCTGCAGCTGTACGAGGATGCGCGCCGGCTGCTGTCGGACGCCGAGGCCATGCGCGACCGCATCCGCCAGTTGCCGCAGGGGCCGGAGGGCTCGGTGACCGTCGCCCTGCCCTTCCTGCTCGCCTCGCTGCTGATGGGCCCGGTGCTCATGGCCCTGCGCGAGACGGCGCCGCGGGTGCGGGTGTTCGTGCTCGACGACCTGAGCCTGATGGTCAGGAAGGCCATGCTGGACCGGCGCGCCGACCTGGGCATCCTGGTCGACACGCCCACGGTGGAGGGCCTGGACTGCCAGCCGCTGGCGCGCGAGGCGATGTTCGTCTGCGGCCAGGATGCCGATGGCCGCGTGCGGGCCTTGCTGCGACAGTCCGGCGCACCGCGCAAGGCGAAGGCACGTGCCGGCGCAGCGCCGGTGCTGCGGCCCACCCTCGACTTCGACCATGCAGCCCGCCTGCCGCTGGTGCTGCAGTCGCGCCGGTTCTCGATCCGCCGCAGCGTGGAGGAAGCCGCTGCCGAACGCGGCACCGCGCTGCACATCGCGCACGAGCACGACTCCGCGCGCGTGATCCGCTCGCTCTACCTGCATGGCGCGGGCTTCACCTTCACGCCGGCCTGCGCGCTGCACGATGCGCCGCCCGCCCGCGCCGACTGGATCGTGGCGCGCGTGGTGCAACCCGAACTGGTGCGGACCTACAGCCTGGCCCTGCCCGCGGGCCGGGTGCGGGATGCCGCCACCCAGGCGGTGATGGAGGCCCTGCTCAGCCAGTCGCGCCGGCTGATCGATCAAGGCGCCTGGGAAGCCGAGTGGCTGCATCGCGACCGGCCCTGAACTGCGGCGCGCGCCCGCCTGCCCCGGGTAGGAGGCCATCACTTGCATTGATGCCCCGGCATCAGCAAACGGTATTTCCGCGATGACCGGCCTTCTGGAACAGTGACCGATACGGCCTCTGGACGCGCAGTCCATGGGACCACCGGTCGAGATTCCAGGAGACAGCCATCAACAACGCCAGCCCCACCACGGCCGCCGTCCGTCCCGTGACGAACGTGGCCACCCTCGTCGCCCGCAGTGCCCGCGCGCATGCACGGCAGGTCGCCGTCCGCAGTGCCGATCGCAGCCTCAGCTATGCCGAGCTGGAGCAGCGCGCCTGCCGCCTCGCCAACGCCCTGCTCGGCCTGGGCCTGGCGCGCGGCGACCGCGTGGGCATCTACCTGCCCAACTGCCCCGAGATCGTGGAGCTGGAGCTGGCCTGCTACAAGGCCGCGCTGGTCAAGGCGCCCTTCAACGCACGCCTGTCGCCGGCCGAGGTCGGCGAAGTCGCAGCCAACAGCGAGGCCACGCTGATCGTCACCACCGCCGAGCGGGCCGAGGCCATCCGCCCGCACCTGCGCGGCGCACCGCGGTTGGTGCTGCTGGACGCGGCCGGCGACGACGGCTACGAAGGCCTGCTGGCCCGCGCCACCGACCGCTTCGAGGCCGTGCCGGTGCATGCCGACGAGCTGGCCGTGCTGCACTACACCTCGGGCAGCTCCGGCGTGCTCAAGGCCGCCATGCAGACCTTCGGCAACCGGCTCGCGCAGCTGCGCAAGTTTCTGATCCGCAGCGAGGGCATGCGCAGCGGCCATTCGCTGGGGCTCGTCGGGCCGATCACCCATGCCTCGGGCATGCAGATCGTGCCGGCGCTGTGCAGCGGCGTGACCATCCGCATCTTCAGCGGCTTCGAACCCGGGCGCTTCCTGGCCGACATGAAGGCCGAGCGCATCACGCATACCTTCATGGTGCCGACCATGATCAACATGCTGCTGGCCGGGCTGGAAGGCCAGTACCGCCCGCTGCCCGACCTGCAGCGCCTGGGCTACGGCGCGGCACCCATGGCGCCCGCGCGCATCCTGCGCGCGATGGACGTGTTCGGCCCCGTGCTGTCGCAGGGCTACGGCGCGGGCGAGACCACCTCCGGCGTCTGCGCCCTCAGCACCGAGGACCACCTGCATGCCCGCGCCGCGCGGCCCGAGCGCCTGGCCTCCTGCGGCCGGCCCTTCCTGGAGTGCGACGTGCAGATCCTGGACGACGCGGGCGAGCCGGTGGCCATCGGCGAGATCGGCGAGATCGTGGTCGGCGGCAACGACGTCTTCGCCGGCTACTGGCGCGCGCCCGAGCTGACGGCCGAGGTGCTGAAGAACGGCCGCTACCACACGGGCGACCTGGCCCGCATGGACGAGGACGGCTTCGTCTACATCGTGGACCGCAAGAAGGACATGGTCATCAGCGGCGGCTTCAACGTCTATCCCTCCGAAGTGGAGGCCGTGCTCTACCAGCACGAGGCGGTGCAGGACGCCTGCGTCTTCGCCATTCCCGACGACAAGTGGGGCGAGGCGGTGGCGGCGCACGTGGTGCTCAAGCCCGGCCGCGCGGCGGACAAGGCGCTGATCGACGCCTTCTGCAGTGCGCAGCTGGCCGGCTTCAAGCGGCCGCGGCACATCGAGTTCGTCGCCGCGCTGCCGCGCAATCCCAACGGCAAGGTGATGCGCCGCGCCGTGCAGGCGCCGTACTGGCAGGGCCAGTCGCGGATGGTCAATTGAACGGAACCCGCATCATGACGACCACCACCGCTTCCGCCCCGCTCTTCCACGGGCCCTTCGAGGGCAGCGAACGCGCCGCCGAACTCATCGCCCGCATCCGGCACTTCCTGAACGGCGAGCTGGCCGAGCTGGCCCGCGAGCATCAGCTCGACCATGAGCACGGCGCCGACCGCGCGCTGCTGCGCCAGGTCTGGCGCCGCTCGCACGAACTCGGCTTCTACGGCCTTACCCTGCCCGAGCAGCTGGGTGGCCTGGGCCTGTCCGTGCTTGACCATGTGCTGGTCAAGGAGGCCATCTACGCCACCGGCTCGCCCTTCGCGCCGCACGTGCTGGGCGAACTGAGCGGCCCGCCGCGCGTGGGCGCGCTGGTGCGCCACGCCACGCCGCAGCAGATGGCGCAGTTCATCCTGCCCGTGGCGCAGGCCGAGATGGCGATCTGCTTCGCCCTCACCGAGGCCGAGGCCGGCTCCGACGCCGGCGCGGTGCAGACGCGCGCGGTGCGCGACGGCGACGACTACGTCATCACCGGCCGCAAGCGCTTCATCTCGGGCTCGCCCTTCGCCGACGCGGCGGTGCTGATGGCCTCGACAGCGCCCGAGGGCAGCGAGCAGCGCGAGGTGACTGCCTTCTTCGTCGACCTGCGCGCGCCCGGCGTGCGCATCGAATCCAACTACAAGACCATGGCCGGCCAGAGCAGCACCGGCGACATCGTGCTCGACGGCTGCCGCGTGCCGGCCGCCCAGCGCATCGGCGAGCCGGGCCGCGGCCTGGCGCTGGCGCTCGGCCGCATCACGGTCAACCGGCTGCTGCACTGCCCGGCGATGGTAGGCCTGGCCCAGGTGGCGCTGCGCGATGCGCGCGACTACGCGATGCAGCGCAGGCAGTTCGGCCGCGCCATCGCCCAGTTCCAGGCCATCCAGCACATGCTGGCCGAAGCCGCCACCGAGTTGGCGGCGGCGCGCGCACTGATGATCGCCACCGCCCGCCAGCTGGACGCCGGCGGCGACGCGCGGGCCGAGGCCTCGATGGCCAAGCTCTTCTGCTCGGAGACCGCCTTCCGCGTCGCCGACAAGGCGGTGCAGGTGCACGGGGGCGAAGGCATCGTGCAGGGCCGGCGCGTCGAGTTCCTGTTCCGCATGCTGCGCATGTACCGGGTGCTCACCGGCACCAGCGAGATCCAGAAGAACACCATCGCCAAGGAGCTGCTCGCGCCCGACGGCGGCGCCTGAACCGGGGCCGGCGCCGTGGACGCCGGCCTTCGCAAGAATCACACAAGGAGACAAGCAAGATGACCGACATGAACCGCCGACGCCTGGTGGGCGCCGGCCTGGCCGCCGCCCTGGCGCCCCTGGCCGCACCGCTGGCCCGCGCCGCCGAGCCCTACCCCAGCCGGACCATCAAATGGGTGCTGCCCTACCTGGCCGGCACCGGCCCGGACACCACCGCGCGCATCCTGGCCGAGGCGGTCGGGCCGATCCTAGGCCAGAGCGTGGTCATCGAGAACCGCGGCGGCGCCGGCGGCAACATCGGCGCCAAGCTGGTGGCGCGCGCGCCCGCCGACGGCTACACCTGGATCTATTCGGCCGCGCCCATGGCGGCCAACATGCACATGTACAAGAGCCCGGGCTTCGATGCGCTCAAGGACTTCCGCCACATCATGCGGCTGACCAGCGCAGACGTGGTGCTGGTCGTGAATGCCGACTCGGACATCCGCAGCGTGGACGACCTCGTGCGGCAGATCCGCGCGCGGCCCGGCAAGGTGGAGTACGCCTCGGGCGGCGTGGGCACGCCGTCCCACCTGGGCGTGGAGATGTTCCTGGATGCCGTCAAGGGCAGCGCGCTGCACGTGCCCTACAAGGGCGCGTCGGAACTGTGCACCGCGGTCCTGGGCAACCAGGTGGTGTTCGGCGCGCCGATCCTGGCGGTGGCGTATCCGCAGATCCAAGCCGGCCGGCTGCGCGCGCTGGCCGTGACCGGTCCGCGCCGCAACGCGGTGCTGCCGCAGGTGCCCACGCTGGCAGAGGCCGGCGTGCTGGGCGTAGAGCTGACGTCCTGGGGCGGCATCTCGGTGCCTGCCGGCACGCCCGATGCGGTGGTCGAGAAGATCCAGTCGGCCTTCGTGCAGGCGCTCAAGCAGCCGCGCGTCGTGGCTGCGCTGCAAGAGCAAGGCGGCCAGGTCGACATCCAGGAGGGCAATGCCTACGTGGACGGCTTCAGGCGCGAGATGCGGTCGACGGAAGCCATGATGAAGAAGGTCGGGCTGGAGCCGCTCTGACGCTGGAGCGCCTTTCACGACGCACTGGGCGCCCTGCCATTGCGCCGTGCGCACCTTCTCGCTCGCGCTCCGGACGCCCCTCTCCCCTCGCGGGAGAGGGGTTGGGGAGAGGGGGTGCCCCCGTCGCGCAAGGCCGCCTGCCTCACAGCGACGGATCGATCAGTACCTTGGCGCCTGTGTTGCGCGCGCCGTAGAAGGCAATGTTCTCAGCGCTCAGCGCGTCCGCCAGCGACACCGTGCGCGCATAGTGGCTGGCGAAGGTGGTCTTGAGCTCGGCCGCCACCCGCGCCCGCAGCGCCTGCGCCGCCGGCTCGCCGATCTTCTGCAGGAAGGGAAACAGCAGCCATCCGCCCACGCCCCAGGCCATGCCGAAGCTGCGGTGGATCTCCGTCGGCCGCGTGTCCAGGCCGCCGTACAGGTAGACCTGCTTGTGCACCGACGAGCCGTAGCGGCTGTATTCGCTGGGCGTGCGCCGCGCGATGGACGCCTCCATGCACTGCAGGATCTGGCCCGCCAGCGTGCCGCCACCGGTGGCATCGAAGCCGATGGTGGCGCCGGTGGCCACCAGGGCCTCGGTGAGCTGCGCCATGAAGTGGGGCGCGCTGCTGTCGCAGACGTGCACCGCGCCATGCCCGCGCAGCAGTTCGGCCTGCTCGGGCTTGCGCACGATGTTCACCAGGCCGATGCCGTCCTTCAGGCAGATGCGGTTGAGCATCTGGCCCAGGTTGCTGGCCGCCGCCGTGTGGACCAGCGCCGTGTGGCCCTCGCGCTTCATCGTCTCGACCATGCCCAGCGACGTGAGCGGGTTGACGAAGCAGGAAGCGCCGTCGGCCGCCGTCGCATCCTCCGGCAGCACCAGGCACTGGGCCGCCGGCATGCAGCGGTACTGCGCGTACATGGCGCCGCCGATCAGGGCCACCGTGCGGCCCAGCAGCGCCTGCGCGGCCGGCGAGGCGCCCGCCGCGACCACCAGGCCGGCGCCTTCGTTGCCGACGGGCAGGCTCTGGCCCACGCGCGCCGCCATGGCCGGCATGGCGCGCTCGGGAATGCGGACCGTCACCACGGGCCGCTCGGCGGTGCCCGCCACCTGCACGGTCGACAGATCGGCGGGGCCGAGCAGCAGGCCGATGTCGGAGGGATTGATGGGCGTGGCCTGGATGCGCACCAGCACCTCGTCGGGACCGGGCTGCGGCACGGGCACCGACTCCAGGCTGATCTGCAGCGTGCCATCGGCCTGGACGAGCGAGCGCAGTTGCAGCGCGGTGGCGGGAAGGGATTCGGGCATGGGCATCTCCAGAAGAAGGATGGAAGCGGCGCGGTGCCGAAGCCGTGAAGGGCGGCACCCGCGCAGGCAGTGGTGGCCCGATTGTGGGCGCCGAGGGCCGACCTCACTGTCGCAGGGCCGTCAGCTGCACGCTCCAGCGGCGGCGCCGGGCGGTCTGTGTGCCACGTCCGCGGGCGGAGGCCGACGCCTGGCACCCGTGAAAAGCGAAAGGGGCCCGAAGGCCCCTCTCGCAGTTCGTGGCGCGCGTGACCTCAGACCGTCTCGTGCGCTGCAGGCAATACGCCGCCTGCGCTGCGCTGTTTCTTCGTCTTGATGAAGAAGCCGATGGTCTGCCAGGCAATGAACACGCCGATCAGCGACAGCAGCGAGCCGCTGATGGGACGCTCGAAGAAGATGCCGAAGCTGCCGCGGCTCAGCAGCAGCGTGCGGCGGAAGTTCTCCTCCAGCATCGGGCCCAGGATGAAGCCCAGCATCAGCGGCGCGGCATCCAGGTCGAACTTCATGAACAGGAAGCCCAGCAGGCCGAAGGCGGCGGTAATGTACAGGTCTTCCAGGTTGTTGTTGACGCTGTACGTGCCGATGCAACAGAAGAACAGGATGCCCGGGAAGAGCACGGCGTACGGGATCTTGAACACCGACAGCCAGTAGCGCACCAGCGGCACGTTCAGGATGATCAGGAAGCAGTTGCCGACCCACATCGAGGCGACCAGGCCCCAGAACAGTTCCGGGTGACCGGCGATCATGTTCGGGCCGGGCTGGATGCCCTTGATGATGAAGGCGGCCATCATCAGCGCCATCACCGCGTTCTCGGGAATACCGATGGACATCAGCGGGATGAAGCTGGTGCGTGCAGCAGCTTCGTCCGCAGCAGCCTGACCGGCCACGCCTTCGATGCAGCCGGTGCCGATCTCGTGCTTGTACTTGCTGACCTTCTTGTCGATGGCGTAGGCCGCGAACTGGGCGATGGCCGGGCCGCCGCCGGGCAGGATGCCCAGGAAGGAGCCGATGACGCTGCCGCGCAGGGCGCTGGGAATGATCCGCTTGAACTCCTCCCAGGTGGGCATCAGGTGGATCTTGCCGTTGAAGGGCGAGCGCTCCTCGCCGGTGTCCAGGTTCTTGGTGATCTCGGCGATGCCGAAGCAGCCCAGCGCGATGCTGACCAGGCCCACGCCGTCGGCGAGGAAGGGCAGGTCCATGGTGTAGCGCTGCACGCCGCTGTTGACGTCGGTGCCGATCTGGCCGAGCAGCACGCCGATCAGGCACATGGCCAGGCCGTTGAGCAGGCTGCCGGTGGTCACGAAGCTCACGCAGACGAAGCCCACCATCATCAGCGCGCAGTAGTCCGCGGGGCCGAACAGGAAGGCCACCTCGCCCAGCTTGGGCGCCAGGAAGGTCAGCACCACGATGGCGACGGTGCCGCCGATGAAGCTGGAGAAGCCGGCCGTGAACAGCGCCAGGCCCGTCTTGCCCTTGAGCGTCATCGCGTAGCCGTCGATACAGGCCACGATCGAACTCGCATGCGGGATCTTCATCGTGATGGCCGACACGCTGTCGCCGTACTGCGCCCCGTAGTAGATGCCGGCCAGCATGATCAGCGCGCCGGTGGTGTCGATGGAATACGTCAGCGGCAGCAGCAGGCTGATGGTGGCCAGCGGGCCCAGGCCGGGCAGCAGGCCCACCAGGGTGCCGACCACGCAGCCGATGGCGCAGTACATCAGGTTGTGGATGGTCAGCGCGTGCTCGAAGCCGAACGCCAGGTTGTGGAGAGCTTCCATGGTGTGCAGGCTCCGATCAGTACAGGGGAAGGTTCAGGCCCAGCAGCTTCTGGAAGCCGAAGGCGAAGGCCACGAGCACCACCGCCACCTTGACGTTGCGCAGCCAGGAATACTTGCCGCTGGCCGCCAGCGAGGCGATGAACACCATCACCACGATGCCCACGGTCATGTTCAGGTAGGTGGACACGAGCGCGAAGCTGCACAGGCTCGCCAGGATGATGCCGATGTTCTTGAACTTGACCGACATCGGCACCGGCTTGACGAAGCGCGAGCGGATCACGGTGATGACACCGATCGCGAGCAGCATGCCGCTGACCATGGCCGGGAACAGGCCCGGGCCGGCATGCGCGAAGCTGCCGATCTGGTAGTTGAAGGCCGGCACGCCGAACAGCAGTGCAAGCGCGATGAGGAACAAGCCTCGGTTGAGGTTGCGATCGTTCATAGGGGAAGGCGAAGCGTTGTCATAAAGGTGTCGTGGATCGGTTCGTGCCTCTCGCGCCAGGGGTCCGGCGGGGTGCCCGATGTCTCCTTTGCAGCCGGGGCTGCGGGGGCGGAGGTGATGCTCCGGCTGCCACACTGATCGGAATCTGACCAGCTTCAGAGGGGAATTACGTACCGCGGCCGCCTGTTGGGCCCTGGGCGTCACATGCGTGACGCGAACCGCGGGTTAACGCTGAGGAGCGTGTACGCAGATCCACGTATGCGGGCGCACGCACGCCGCGCCGGGGCCCCGGAACGCGCCCATGGATTCTGGAAATGGAAAGGCTCAGCCGGCCGGCTGAACGAGCGCGTCGAGCGCGTCCTCGAAGTCGGCACCGGTGGCCAGGCGGCGCATCGGCGGCAGGGCGGCCAGCAGGCGCCGGCCGTAGCTCATCGCGACCAGGCGCGTGTCGCAGACCACCAGCACGCCACGGTCGCTCTCGCGGCGGATCAGCCGGCCGGCGCCCTGCTTGAGCGCCACCGCCGCCTCCGGGATGGAGTAGTCGCCGAAGCCGCTGCGGCCCTGGGCTTCCAGGCGACGGGTGCGTGCCTCCACCAGCGGATCGCCCGGCGGCGGGAAGGGCAGCTTGTCGATCACCACCAGTTGCAGCACGTCGCCCGGTGCGTCGAAGCCCTCCCAGAACGAGGCCGAGGCCACCAGCACGCAGCCGGTGGCACCCGCGTCGGCGCCAGCGCGGAAGCGGTCCATCAGCACCCGCTTAGGCCATTCGCCCTGCACCAGCACGTCGATGTCGCTGCCGGCGGCGCGCAGGCGCTCGCGCAGCGCATCGCCGATGCTGCGCAGCGCGCGCAGCGTGGTGGTCAGCACGAGGGTGCGGCCGCCCAGGCGCAGCGCGCCATGCGCCGCGAGCGCGGCCACCGCCGATGGATGGCCCGCGTCGGCCGGCCGCGGAAAGTCGCGCGGCACGTACAGCGCCGCCTGCCGCGCGTAGTCGAAGGGACTGGCCACGCGCAGGATGCGCGCGTCATCGAGGCCGCAGGGCTCGGTGAACCAGCGCAGCTGCGGGTCGTCGCCCAGGGTGGCGGAGGTGAAGATCCAGGCCCGCCCCGGCGCGCCGCCCTCCCCGGCCGGCTCGCCGCCGCCGGCCTTGAGCACCCGCTTGCGCACCGCGTCGGCGATGTCCAGCGGCGACTGCACCAGCCGCACCTGGGTGCCGATGTCCAGCCAGCGCACGGCCTCGGGCGGACACGGCTCGGCCAGGACGGCGGCCCGCTCCACCAGCAGCCCGGCACGCTCGGCCAGTCGCACGAAATCGGGCGACAGCTCGCTCACCGTGCCCAGCGCCTCGGCGGCGTCCTCGGCCGCGCGGCGCAGGGTGTCCAGGCAGGCCTGCCACTGCGTGGGCGCGATGCCTTCCGGCGCCGCGCCGTTCCAGCGCAGCTTGGTGCCGGGCCAGCCCTTGCCGGCCACCATGCGCAGTTCGCGCGCCGCATGTTCGAGCGTGCCAGCCACGGCCTGCCAGTCGACCAGGCCCCGCGCCTGCTGCAGGCCCGCGGCCAGCATGTCGCGGGCGAAGTCCAGCACCTGGCCCGTGCCCAGTTGCTGGCCCAGGAACTGCACCCCGGTCTCGTTGAGCTGGTGGGCCTCGTCGAAGACCACCACCCGCACCGTGGGCAGCAGCTCCGCCATGCCCGATTCGCGCACCGCCAGGTCGGCGAAGAACAGGTGGTGGTTGATGACCACCACGTCGGCCGCCAGGGCCTCGCGGCGCGCGAGGTTGACGTGGCAGGCCTTGAACTGCGGGCACTGCTGGCCCAGGCAGTTGTCGCGCGTGGACGTCACCAGCGGGATCACCGGCGAGCGCTCGTCCAGTCCGGGCAGTTCGGCCAGATCGCCGGTGCGGGTGGTCAGCGCCCAGCGCTCCACCTTGGCCAGCGCGTGGGCCACGCCCCGCTCGTTGCCGCTGTCGTGCCGGGCCTGCCCCATGCGGTGCAGGCACAGGTAGCTGCCGCGGCCCTTGAGCAGCGCGGTGCGCAGCGGCAGGTTCAGCGCCTCCAGCAGGCGCGGCAGGTCGCGGCCGAAGAGTTGGTCCTGCAGCGCCTTGGTGGCGGTGGACAGCAGCACCCGCTCGCCGCTCAGCAGCGCCGGCACCAGGTACGAGAAGGTCTTGCCCACGCCGGTGCCGGCTTCCACCACCAGCTGCCCGCCCTCGGTCACCACGTCGGCAATGGCCAGCGCCATCTGCGTCTGGCCCTCGCGCACACGGAACTGGTCGGCCGCCTGCGACAGGGCACCGCCGTCGGCGAAAACATCGAGCACCTCGTCGCTCAGGGCCATGGCCGTCCTCCGCGCCTGCATGCCCTTGTGACCTGGGTCATCTTGTCGGCAAGAAGAAGTTGAAAATTGTGAATAACGGTGTAAGCGATCGCTCGATAATGGGCGCCAACCGCAACCCCCTGACCCGTTGGCGCGCCACGGCGCCGACCGCGCCAATGCCTCCAAACGGTTTCCGATTGTCTGCCGCCACCGGCCTCCACCAGGGAGACCGGCCCTACCAACAGGACCAGGTTGCCCTGATGGGGCATCCGCAACGCCCAGGCTGTCTGCTGGCCGTCGTGGCCGACGGCATGGGCGGGCGCAGCGGCGGGCGCAAGGCCTCCGAACAGGTGGTCATGACCGCGCAGCAGCTGTTCACGCGCTATTCGCCCGACGACGACGAGCCCGGCGCCCTGCTGCGCCAGCTGGTGGACGAGGCCCACACCGTCATCCGGCTCACGGCCCTGTCCAGCGAACAGGAACCGCACAGCACGGTGGCCGCCTTCCTGCTCAATCCCGACGGCCGCGGCGCCTTGATCCATGCGGGCGATTCGCGCATCTACCTGTTCCGCCGCGGCCGCCTGCTGCGCCGCACCCGCGACCATTCCTATGTGGAAGTGCTGATCCAGCGCGGCGAACTCACCGAAAACGAAGCGCTGCACCATCCCAAGGCCAACATCCTGGTGGGTTGCCTGGGCATGCAGTCGACGCTGCCGCCGATGGACCTGGCGCCCATCGACGGCCTCCAGCCGGGCGATGCGCTGCTGGCCTGCTCGGACGGCCTGTGGCACTACTTCACGCCCGAGGAATTCGGCGCCGTCATCGCCCGCCATCCGGCCCGCGTCGCGGCCGAGATGCTGGTGAACGAGGCGCGTCGCCGCGCCGCGGGATCGGGTGACAACCTGTCGCTGATCCTGGTGAAGGTGGACGAACTGCCCCGCCCGGCAGCGGCGCCCGGCGCCGGACGCGAGGCCTACGCGGCCGGCGAGGATCCGCTGCTGCGCGCCAGTCCGCGGCGCTGAGCCCGCCTGGCGGCCTGCGGCTGCGGCGCCGTTTGGGCGTCTCGACCGGGCGGACGTGGCCGCCGCCGGGGTCATCAGGGCGCCGTGCCGGCCGGGGCTGGCCGCGGCGCGGCCGGCACCGGCAGCGGTGCCGCCGGGGGCTTGGTGCGACCGGACTGCTGGCGCTGCACATCCGCGCGGCGCTGCTGCGCGTCGGCCTGGCGGCGTTCATACCGCTCGCGCTCGACGGCGTCCTGCGCCTGCCGGGCCGCGCGCTGGGCCTTGCGCTCGGCCTGGGCCCGTTGCCGGTCCTCGAAGGCCTGGCGCCGCTGCGGCGCCTCAGCAGCCTGCGAGGCGCGGCTGGCCGCGTGGTCGGCGTTGCGCTGCTCGCGGTCCTGCTGAGCCTGCTGGTTGCGGGCGCGCTCTTCGGGGTTGTCGCGCGTCTGCGGTGTCAGCTGCTTGTCGTCGAGGCGGCGCAGGGCTTCTTCGCCGCGCCGGCGCCGCTCGGCGTCGTTGAGGTCGGCCTCGCGCCGGCGCAGGTCGGCGAGCGTGTCGCGGTGCTGGTCGCGCGCGGCGCTCAGGCAGTCCTCGACCGCGAAGCGCTGGTAGCACTGCTTGCGCTCGGTGTCGAAGCGCACCTCGGCGGCGCGGCGCGCCACGCCGATGCGGTCACGCTCGGCACTGGCGGCCGCATCGGCCTCGGCCGACACGCGGGTCTGGGCGGGCGCGGGGGCCGCCAGCAGCAGCGCGGCGCCCAGTGCGGCAACCGGGCGTGCGAAGCGCGAGGCCATCGGGAAGATCATGTGAGGCGGGTGTCCACGGTTCGGCGCTCCAGCGCCAGGAACTCGGCCGATTGCATTTCGTTCAGCCGCGAGACGGTGCGTGGAAACTCGTGCGCCAGCGGGCCTTCGGTGTAGAGCTGCTCCGGCGGCACCTCGGCCGAGAGCACGAGCTTCACGCGGCGATCGTAGAACACGTCCACCAGCCAGGTGAAACGGCGTGCTTCCGAGGCCATGCGCACCGGCATCTCGGGCACGTCGGACAGCAGCACGGTGTGGAACTGGCTGGCGATCTCGAGGTAGTCGTTCATCGAGCGCGGCCCGCCGCACAGCGTGCGGAAGTCGAACCACACCACGCCGCCGGCGCGGCGGCGGGCGCGGATCTCGCGCTGCTCGATGTTCAGCACCGGGTTGTCGTCGCCCTTCTCCGCCAGCTTGTCGAAGATCTTGCGCAGTTCCTTCTCGGAGCCGCTGTCGTTGGGCGTGATGTACAGCCGCACCTGCTCCAGCGTGCGGCGCCGGTAGTCGGTGCCGTTGTCCACGTTGATGACCTCGAGCTTGCGGTTGAGCAGGTCGATGGCCGGCAGGATGCGGTCACGGTGCAGCCCGCCGGGGTACAGGTCGTCGGGCTTGAAGTTGGAGGTGGTGACGAAGCCCACGCCGTTGTCGAACAGCGCCGCCAGCAGGCGGTGCAGGATCATGGCGTCGGTGATGTCGGCGACGTGGAACTCGTCGAAGCAGATCAGCTTGAAGCGCCTGGCGATGCGCTTGCCCAGTTCGTCGAGCGGGTTCTGGATGCCCTGCAGGTCTGCCAGCTCGCGGTGCACCTCGCGCATGAACTCGTGGAAGTGCAGGCGCGTCTTGCGGTTGATGGGCACCGCGTTGAAGAAGCAGTCCATGAGGAAGCTCTTGCCGCGGCCGACGCCCCCGTACATGTAAACGCCGCGCGGCACGGCCGGGCGGTGGATCAGCTTCTTGAAGGCGTTGGAACGCTGGGCCTTGTACTCGGCCCACTCGCGGGCGCAGCGGTCCAGCGCGTCGATCGCGCGCAACTGCGCGGGATCGGCGCTGTAGCCGCGGCCCTTGAGTTCGGCCTCGTAGGCCTCCTTGACGGACGGGAGGGCCAACTCAGAAGTTCAGCGTGCGCTTGTCGACGGCCAGCGCGGCTTCCTTGGTCGCCTCGGACAGCGACGGGTGCGCGTGGCAGATGCGGGCGATGTCCTCGGCGGAGGCCTTGAACTCCATCGCCACGACGGCTTCGGAGATCAGCTCGCTGGCCATCGGGCCCACGATGTGCACGCCCAGGATCTCGTCCGTCGTGGCGTCGGCCAGGAACTTGACCATGCCCGTCGTGTCGCCCAGCGCGCGTGCGCGGCCGTTCGCCAGGAAGGGGAAGGTGCCGGCCTTGTACTTCACGCCGTCGGCCTTGAGCTGCTGCTCGGTGCGGCCGACCCACGCAATCTCGGGGCTGGTGTAGATGACCCAGGGAATGGTGTTGAAGTTGACGTGCCCGTGCTGGCCGGCGATGCGCTCGGCCACGGCCACGCCCTCTTCTTCCGCCTTGTGCGCCAGCATCGGGCCGCGCACCACGTCGCCGACGGCCCACACGTTGGGCAGGCTGGTCTTGCACTCGTCGTCCACCACGATGGCACCGCGCTCGTCCAGCTTCAGGCCGACGGCCTCGGCATTCAGGCCGATGGTGTTGGGCACGCGGCCGATCGAGACGATCAGCTTGTCGGCGTCCAGCTTCTTCGCCTCGCCCTTGGCGTCGGTGTAGGCGATGCTCACGCCGGCGCCGGTCTTGGCGACTTCGCCCACCTTCACGCCCAGCTCGACCTTCAGGCCCTGCTTGTCAAAGGCCTTCTTGGCCTCCTTGGCGATCTGCTCGTCCACGGCACCCAGGAAGGTCGGCAGGCCTTCGAGGATGGTGACGTCCGCGCCCAGGCGGCGCCACACCGAACCCATCTCCAGGCCGATCACGCCGGAGCCGATCAGCGCCAGTGTCTTGGGCACGGCGCCCACGCGCAGCGCGCCGTCGTTGGACAGCACGGTCTCTTCGTCGAAGGGCACGCCGGGCAGCTGGCGGGCGTTGGAGCCCGTCGCCACGATGATGTGCTTGCCGACCAGGGTGGCCTCGGCGGCGCCGGCCACCTTGATCTCGTAGCCACCTTCAGCGGCCTTCACGAAGGAGCCGCGGCCATGGAAGAAGCTGACCTTGTTCTTCTTGAACAGGTACAGGATGCCGTCGTTGTTCTGCTTCACCACGCCGTCCTTGCGGGCCAGCATCTTGGCCACGTCCATCTTGACGTCGGTGGCGGTGATGCCGTGCTCGGCGAAGTGCTTGTTGGCGTGCTCGAAATGCTCGGACGACTGCAGCAGGGCCTTGGAGGGAATGCAGCCCACGTTGGTGCAGGTGCCGCCCGGCGCCGGGC
>NZ_LDSL01000103.1 GCF_001476815.1 Pseudacidovorax intermedius
CACGCCGTCGTCCAGCAGCCGGGCGCTGGTGGCGAACACGCTCATCTGGCTGTCGAAGCGCTCGACGATGCGCCGCTGCATCTCATCCAGTTTGGCGGCGTCGGGTTCCAGGCCCTTGCGGCGCATGGCGGCCTCGGTCACGTTGGCCATGGTCTGGGCCGCCTGCTCGCCGCCCATGACGGCGGTGCGCGCGTTGGGCCAGGAGAAGCAGAAGCGCGGATGGAAGCCGCGGCCGCACATACCGTAGTTGCCGGCGCCGAAGGAGGCACCGCACTGGATCGTGATCTGCGGCACCGTGGCATTGGTGACCGCCTGGATCATCTTGGAGCCGTGCTTGATGATGCCCGCCTCTTCATAGGCACGGCCCACCATGAAGCCGGTGGTGTTCTGCAGGTACAGGATGGGTGTGCGGGCCTGGCAGCAGGCCTGGATGAAGTGCGTGGCCTTGGCGGCGCCGGCCGGGTCGATGGGGCCGTTGTTGGTGATCACGCCCACCGGCAGGCCTTCCACCTTGATGAAGCCGCAGACGGTGGCGCTGCCATAGCCGGCGCCGAAGGCCAGGAATTCGGAGCCGTCGGCGATGCGGGCGATGACCTGCCGCATGTCCACCGGCCGCTTGGGGTCGGCCGGCATCAGGCCCAGCAGCTCCTCGGCGTCGTGGCGCGGCGGGGCGAAGGCGGCGCGCGGCGACGCGGGCGGCATGCCGCGCTGCCAGTCGATGTGGGCCAGGATCTCGCGTGCCAGGCGGATGGCGTCGCGGTCGTCCTCGGCCATGTAGTCGCCCAGGCCCGAAATGGTGGTGTGCATCTCGGCGCCGCCCAGCTCTTCCTCGGTGGCGATCTCGCCGGTGGCGGCCTTGAGCAGCGGCGGCCCGGCCAGGAAGGCCCGCGAGCGGCCGCGCACCATCACGATGTAGTCGGACAGGCCCGTCTGGTAGGCACCGCCGGCGGTCGATGAGCCGTGCGTCACCGTCACCACCGGCAGCCCCGCGGCCGACAGCCGCGCGAGGTTGCGGAACAGGTTGCCGCCGTGGATGAATTCCTCCACCTTGTAGGCCATGAGGTTGGCGCCGGCGCTTTCCACCAGCTGCACGTAGGGCAGCCTGTTCTCCAGCGCCAGCTCCTGCACGCGCAGCTGCTTGGCCAGGCCCATGGGCTGCAGCGCGCCGGCATCGATGCCCGAGTCGGAGGCGCTGACCATCACCCGCACGCCCGAGACCACCCCGATGCCGGCGATGACGCCGCCGCCGGGCACGCTGCGCGACAGGTCGGCGTCGTCCAGGCCCAGGCCGGCGAGCGAACACAGCTCGATGAAGGGCGCGCCGGCATCGAGCAGCAGCGCCAGACGTTCGCGCGGCAGCAGCTGGCCGCGCTGGGCGAAGCGCTCCGCCGAGCGGGCCGAGGCCTGCACCGCCCGCTGCTCGTGGCCGCGCAACTGGTCGATGAGGGCCAGCATGGCGGCGCGGTTGGCCTGGAAGTCGGCGCTGCCGGCGGAGACGGTGGAGTCGATGAAGGACATGGCACGCCAGCTTAGGCAGGCACCGGCGCAGCGTCTTGCGCGAAGTGGCTGGCGGGGCGAAGGGCCGTGCCTCGCGCGCGAAGGCACTGCCGAGTGGGGTTTTGCGGCGGCGGCCGGCCGCGCGTCAATGGGCCAGCGGCGCCAGCCGGCGCTTGGCCAGCAGCGCCGCCGGCGCATAGCTACGCTTGCTGCGCCGCAGTCCGGGCAGCCCCATGTCCTGCTCGAAATTGAGCCAGCGCACCGGCTCGCCGAACTGCGCCTCGAAGTTCATGCAGAAGTGGCGGAACATGAAGGGATAGAGGCCCACGTGCCGGTCCAGTCCCTTGGCGAAGCGGATGGCCTGCACGCCGGGCGCCAGCGCCTGGCCGAGCACGAAGCCGGCGGGCGCGCCATCGACCCAGTGGACGAAGCCGCGCAGGCCGAAGGCGCGGGCGTGCTGCAGCGCCTCCAGGCAGGGCGACTCGTCCGCCTCGCCGCCAGCCTTGCCCTTCTGCGCCATCCACTGCGCGAGCACGTGGCGGCAGTCCGCCACCCGGTCCTCGCCGAAAGGCCGGCTGTGCGGCAGGCAGGCGGCGGTGAACTGCCGCAGCTGGCTGCGGCGGCTGGCGAGCGGGCGGCCGGCGTAGTCGATGAAGGCCTGCGCGTCGTAGACATAGTCGGCATCGCCGTCCCAGGCCTGCACGTCGAAGCGGCGCAGGTCCAGCGCCGCGGCCTGCCGGTCGGACACGGGATAGAGCCGCGCCGGCGGCGGCGCCAGCGTGCGCAGCGCGGCCTGCGGCGCCCGGGCGATGTCGAACAGCGGCAGCACCAGCGGCGCGCCGTCGTAGCCGCGGCCGACCACCGCGGGCCAGTCGCCCGGCACGAGGCGCCAGCCGTGCACGTGGCGGAACAGGTACAGGTTGGAAAAGGTCCATTCCGACAGCGCCTCTCGGCCATGCGCGGCGCGCAGCGGCGCCAGCGCCGCCTCGATGGGCGCCTGCTGCGCCAGCGTGAGCGGCTCGCCGGTCAAGCCCGCACCGCGGTCCGGCGCTGGCCCGGTGCCGGGCCATCGGCGGGCTCGCCCGCGAAGCACTGGGCGATGGCCATCCACTGCCGCGCCGGGCCGTCGGTGATGCGCAGCAGGGTGTCGTCGGCATGGCGCCGCTGCGTCACGACCAGGCAGAAGTCCAGCGCCGGGCCGCGCACCGACTGCGCAGAAGCGGGATCGCCCCAGGTCCAGGTGCTGCCGTCGGGCGCGTCCAGCGCCACGTGCGGCACCGGCTCGGGCACCGGCAGGCCGCGGTTGACGAAGGTCCAGCCGTAGGTGCCCACGCCCAGGTGCGCGATGTGGCGCAGCCGGCCGGTGGCGGGGCGCACGCGGCCGAGCACGTCCCACACGTCCTGGCCGTGGGCCCAGGTTTCCATGAGGCGCGCGGTGGCGAAGGAGCGCGCGCTCATCGGCGGGCCGTACCAGGGCAGCCGGGCCTTGGGGTCGAGGGCGGCCAGCGTGTCCGCCAGCCGCGCGGACAGCGGCCGCCAGTGCGCGAGCAGCGCCGGCCCGTCGAGGTGGCCGTAGGCCTCGCGCGCGATGGCGCTGATCTCCTCGCCGGCCTCCAGCCGTCTCTGGAGCGCCGCGGCATCGCGGGCGAAGCCCGCGGGGTCGGTGGCGGCCTGCAGGCCGGTCTGGTCGAAGTAGCACAGATGCGCCACCTCGTCCCAGGCGGACCAGCCGTAGAAGTCGCTGGGCAGGCGCCAGTCGGCGGGCGACAGGTCGGCGCAGAGGCTGGACAGTTCGGCTTGCTCTGCACGCAGATCGGCGGCGGTGGTGTCGGGGGTCATGGATGGGATTTCAGTGATCGGGCGAAGGCGACAGGGAGGGAGAGCCGCGAAGCGGCATGGGGGTGTTCACAACCCCAGTTGGCGGGCGGCCAGGTCCTTCATCACTTCCTCGGCCCCGCCGCCGATCATCATGACCTTGACCTCGCGGTACAGCCGCTCGCTGCGCGTGCCGCGCATGAAGCCCATGCCGCCGAGCAGCTGCACGGCCTGGTCGGCGCAGAACTGCATGGTCTGCGTGGCCTGCACCTTGGCGAGGCAGGTGCGCGCCACCAGTTGCGCGGGCTCCGCCTGCCGGTGCTGGAGGCGCCAGGCCAGGTCGTGGATCAGGCAGCGGCTGGCGTCGATGCGCATGGTCATGTCCATGAGCTTGTGGCGCACCACCTGCCGCTGCGACAGCGCCATGCCGCCCACCTGGCGCTGGCGCACCCAGTCCAGCGCCTCTTCCAGGCAGACCTCGGCATAGCCGCAGGCCAGCACGGCCATCATCAGCCGCTCGTGGTTGAAGTTGTGCATCACCAGGCGGAAGCCCTGGTGCTCCTCGCCCACGCGCCGCGAGACCGGCACGCGGCAGCCGTCGAAGCGCAGGTGCGCGGTGTCGGAGGCCCACCAGCCCATCTTCCTGAGCGGCGTGCGCGTCAGGCCCGGCGTGTCGCCGTCGATGACCAGCAGCGAGATGCCACCGGCACCGCGCTGGGCCGGGTCGGTGCGCACGGCGGTGGTGATGAAGTCGGCCCGCATGCCGGAGGTGATGAACACCTTCTCGCCATCGACCACGTAATGGTCGCCCTCGCGCCGTGCGGTGGTGGCCAGGTGCGCGACGTCGGAGCCGCCGCCGGGCTCGGTGATGGCCAGGGCGGCGATGCGCTCGCCGGCCAGCACGGGCGGGATGATTTCGCGCTGGAGCGCCGCGCTGCCCGCATGCAGGATGGGCGGCAGCGCGATGCTGTGCGAGTTCAGCGAGGCCTGCACGCCGCCGCAGCCGCAGCGCGCGAATTCCTCGGCCAGGATGAGCTGGTAGAACAGGTCGGCGGGCGTGCCACCGAGTTCTTCGGGATAGCCCAGGCCCTGCAGGCCGAGCGCGGCGGTGCGGGCATACAACTCGCGCGGAAAGCTGCCGGCCTCGTCCCAGTCGTTGACGTGCGGCGTGATCTCGCGCGCGATGAAGTCGCGCAGCATGCGGCGGAAGGCCTCGTGCTCGGGCGTGAAGCAGTGCGGCAGCGGCGGGGCGTCGAGCAGCGCCATCGGTGGGGTCTCCTGGGCCTGCGGGGCAGGCGCGGTGTCATGGGCCTGCAGACTAGGGAAGCGGCGGGCGGGCGTCTTGCGCCCACTGGCTGGGCGCGAGGTGCGAGGCGCGAGAAGGGGCGGCGCCGCCACCGTGCTCGTCGCAGGCGCAGTCAAAGTCACCGCAGCAGCCAGCGACCTGGCGCAAGCCAGCCGCGCTGCGGCCGCCTACGCTGCGGCGCATCGTCCTGCATGCCCTCGTGCCCGCGCCATGACCAACCCATCGCCCTCCTCTTCCCGCGCTTCCGGCACCGACCGCGTGGTCCGCATCGGCGGCGCGTCCGGCTTCTGGGGCGACAGCCAGGCCGGGCCGGTGCAGCTGGTGCAGTCGGGCGCCATCGACTACCTGGTCTTCGACTACCTGGCCGAGACCACCATGGCCGTGCTGGCCGCCGCCCGCCGCAAGAAGCCCGAACTGGGCTATGCCACCGACTTCGTGGACGTCGCCATGCGCGAGGTGCTGCCAGAGGTGATGCGCCGCGGCATCACGGTCATCGCCAATGCCGGCGGCATCCATCCGCAGGGCTGCGCCGATGCGCTGGCGGCGCTGGCCGCGTCGATGGGCCTGGCGCCGCGCATCGCGGTGGTCGAGGGCGACGACGTGAGCGGCCTGATGCCGGCATTGCGCGAGGCCGGCGTGCGCGACATGTTCTCCGGCGCGCCGCTACCGCCCAAAGTGCTCAGCGCCAATGCCTACCTGGGTGCCTTTCCCATCGCGCAGGCGCTGGCGGCCGGCGCGCAGATCGTCGTCACCGGCCGCTGCGTGGACAGCGCCGTGACGCTGGGCGCGCTGATCCACGAATTCGGCTGGCAGCCGCAGGACTGGGACCGCCTGGCCGGCGGCAGCCTGGCCGGCCACATCATCGAGTGCGGCTGCCAGGCCACCGGCGGCCTGTTCACCGACTGGCAGCAGGTGCCGGACTGGGCCCACATCGGCTACCCCATCGCCGAATGCCGGGCCGACGGCAGCTTCATGCTGACCAAGCCGGCCGGCACCGGCGGCCTGCTGCACCCGGCCTGCGTGGCGGAACAGCTGCTCTACGAGATCGGCGACCCGGCCGCCTACCAGTTGCCCGACGTGTGCTGCGACTTCCGCCGGGTGCGCATCGACGCCACGCCGGATGGCCGGGTGCAGGTGACGGGCGCCCGTGGCCGCGCGCCCGGCGCGCAGTACAAGGTGTCGGCGACGCAGCTGGACGGCTGGCGTTGCGCCGGGATGATGGTCATCGTGGGCATGGACGCCGCGGCCAAGGCGCGCCGCACGGCCGAAGCGATTGCCGAGCGCACCCGCGGCATGCTGCGCCAGCGCGGCCTGGCCGACTACAGCCGCGTGCAGATCGAGTTGCTGGGCGCCGAGACGCTCTACGGCGCCGGCGCCCGGGCCGGCGCCGCGCGCGAGGTGATGATGCGGCTGGTGGTGGACCATGCCGAGCGCGAGGCGCTGGACCTGTTCGCCCGCGAGATCGCCGCGGCCGGCACCTCCTGGTCGCCCGGCACCACCATGCCGGCGGGCGGTCGGCCCTCGCCCTCGCCGCTGATCAAGCCCTTCGCCTTCCTGCTCGACAAGGCGCGCGTGCCGGTGCGGCTGAGGCTGGACGGCGCGGCGCTGCCGGTGGCCGACGCGGACGCGCTGGTGGCGACCCCATCGGCCGATGCGCACGCGCCGACAGCGCTCCCGGTGGCCGCCGAGCCGTTGCCCGACCCCGACGCCTGGACCGACGTGCCCGGCGAGCCGCTGGTCGAGGTGCCGCTGGTGCGCCTGGCCTGGGCCCGCAGCGGCGACAAGGGCGACCTGTCCAACATCGGCGTCATCGCGCGGCGGCCCGAATGGCTGCCGCTGCTGTGGGCGCGGCTGACGCCGGCGGTGGTGCAGGCGCACTTCGCCCACATGACGCCGGGCCCAGTGGCGCGGCACCACCTGCCGGGCATCCATGCCATCAACTTCCTCCTGCCCGGCGCGCTGGCCGGCGGCGGACCGGCCTCGCCGCGCTTCGATCCGCTGGGCAAGGGCAATGCGCAGATATTGCTGGACCTGCCGGTGAAGGTGCCGGCGCGGCTGCTGGCAGAAGGCTGAGCGCGCCGTACCGGAACCCGGCGGTCCGTCCGTTCCCTGGTCCGCATCGCCACACGCGCGAAAAAACGCGGCCGCCGCGCAATTGATAGAGGCGTATCGATAGTAAGATGCCGCGCCTCACCGATCGCCATGCGCCGCCTGCTTCCCTTCCTCCTGCTGCTCGCCGTGTTGTTCAACACGGCGGTCGGCTTGCCGCTGCACGAGCGCGCGCACCTGGCTGCGGGCACGGCAGCAGCCCAAACGGCCACCGCCGCGCAGGCCGGTGAGGCCGCCGACAACCGGCAGGAAGACACGCATGCGGCCTGCGCCACCTGCGTCGCGCTGGCGCAGGCCGCCCAAGCCTGGCTGCCGCAACCGCCCGCGCTGCCCGCCCCCGCGGCGGACGTGCGGTGCGAGGGTGAGGCCCCGGCCAGCCCGGCGCCGCGCC
>NZ_LDSL01000104.1 GCF_001476815.1 Pseudacidovorax intermedius
AAGCCCGACTGGATGTTGGCCAGCGAGGCGTCGCTCAGGTAGAGGCTCCCGGGCGTGCCGCCGCCGCTGCCGCCCAGCACCACCGTGCCGGTCGGGTCCGTGGGGCTGATGGTGAGCGTGGCACCGGCGCTGCGCACCGGCGCGGCGATGGTGATGTCGGTCGAGCGCAGGACGATGTCCTTGCCGCCCGCATCCACCGCATTGGAGATGGTCTGGGTGCCGCCCAGCGTCGCCACGTCGGTGGCGCCGCCGCGCGAGCCGGAGCCCGAGGCGCCCACGTCCGAATAGACCTGCACCGACCCGGTGGCGAACACCACCACGTCCTGCCGCGAGGTGCTCGACACCGTCAGCGACTTCGCATCCACCACGATGGACTTGGGGCTGAAGGTGAAGCCGTTCACCTTCTCGCCCACGCCGTTGAGCGCGGTGATGGTGATGTTGCCGCCGACCGCCTGCAGCATTGGGCCGCCCGCCTGGCGCAGCACGGTGCCGTTGGCGAAGAAGTTGTTCTGCTCCTGCGCGTTGAGGCCCGTCGCCACGATCCTGCCGGTGGCCTGGTCCATGGTGAAGTTGCCGCGGCGCAGTGCCCAGTCGATGCCGGCATCGAAACCGTTGCCGGCACGCAGCCAGCCCAGGCTGCTGTCGATGTTGGTGACGGCACCCTTGAGTGCCCGCACCGTCAGGTCGCCCGAGCCGCCGGCATGCACGCCGGCGCCCAGCAGCACGTCGCCGCCCTCGGCCGCCAGCACGATGCTGCCCTGGTGGGCGCTGCCGCCCGTGGTCGAGATCTCGCCCAGGATCTGCAGCGTGGTGCCGGCCGTGAGGTTGACCAGCCCGGTGGTGGCATGCACGCCGGTCCCGGGACCGGAGCCCGCCGCCACGGTGAGCGCACCGCCGCGCGTGATGATGGACACGCCGCCGTCGGCCTGCTGGTTCACCTGCTGCAGGATCAGCCCGTCCACTTCCTCGATGAACACGGCGCCGCTGACGCTGTTCACGAAGTCCAGCGCGCGGACCTGGATCTCCAGCGGATTGCCGTTCTCGCCGATGCCGCCGGTGGAGCGGATGTAGAGCAGCGCATCGCTGGCGATGATGTCGGTCGTGCCTTCGGCCACGTCCAGCACGCCGCCGGCCACGATGCTCAGGGTGCCCGCATTGGTGGTGCGCAGCTTGCCCAGCATGATGTGGCTGCCCGCCGTCATCGTGATGCTGCCGCTGCCGGCGTTCACCACGGTGTCGCCCGTCATGTCCAGCACGCCGGCGCCGGCGTCCAGCACGACGTTGCCGCCGAGCGTCGTCACGTCGCCCGCGGCGGCCATGCTCAGGCCGCCCGCGCCACGCAGCGTGACCGCGCCGGTGGCCGTGGTCAGTGCCTGGTTCACGGTCAGCTTGCCGGCCGTGGTGATCAGCTGGATCGACGCCGAGCCGACCGCCTGGATCGCGCTGTCGACCGTCATCGCGCCGCCGGACTGCAGCAGCACCGCCGCATGGCTGGTGCTCAGCGCCTGCGCCACGGTCATGCCGTCCTTCTCGTAGATGGTGATGGCCGAGCCGGCCGTCACCGTCAGCGTGGTGGCGTCGATGGCACTCACCACCGCGCCGTTGACCAGCTTGCCGCCCGTGACCGAGCCCGCGGCCGTCAGCGTCACCGCACCGGCCGTGGCCATGTTGTCGATGACGATGCTGCCGGTCTTCGAGACGATGGTCACGATGCCCGCAGTGCCCGTGATCGAGCCGATGCTGACGTTGCCATCGGCCTGGATCGTGATGTTGCCGCCCCTCATCACCAGGCTGGAGATCGACAGGTCGCCGCTCTCGAAGATGGTGAGGTTGCCGGCGCCCGTCATCTCGACGGACAGGGTGTCCACCGAGGTCTTGAGGGTCAGGTCGTCGCCGGAGGTCACCTTCAGGTCGTGGGCGGTGAGCGTGCCGCCCACCGTCAGCGCATGGCCGGCGCTCAGGTTGAGCGTGCCGCCGCTGCTGCCGCTGCCGACGTTCAGGTCGGAGACGACGATCAGGTCGCGGCCGGCCGCCAGGGTGATGGACTCGCCCGCATGGACGTCCATCTTCACCACGCTCAGGTTGCCCGTGACGGACAGGCTGGCATTGCCCGGCGCGCGCTGGGGAACGATGAGGATGTAGTCGCCGCTCTTGGTGAGCGCGCGGTTGGCGTCGGTGTCGGCGCTGCTGCCGCCGGCGGTGAAGGCGGTGTTCGCCTGGTTCGCGGTCAGCGTCAGCGTCGAGCCGCTGACGGACACGGCCACCAGGCCGCCCTGCTCCGCCTTGTACTCCAGCGCGCCGAGCACCGAGGCCCAGTCGGCGGTGACGGTACGGCCGTTGACCGTGTCGCCCACCTTGACGCTGTAGGTGTTCAGGCCCACCTGGACCGTGTAGTCCACGCCCGCCTTGACGGTGCCCGTGTAGGCCACGGTGGCGACCTGCGTCGCATCCGTGCCGGCGGCCGTCAGCAGCGTGCCGGTGTCGCGCACCGCATTGGCCACGTCGGCCTGGTAGTGGCGCAGCACCGAGGTGCCGTCGACGGTGAAGCCGACGTTGTCGACCTGCGCGGTCAGCACCAGCTTGCGTGCCGCCACGTCCTTGGTCACCACGAGCGACACGCTGTTCGCCGCCTCGCCGGTGGTGATCTGGCTGGCCAGGTTGGTCAGCACCGAGTTCCAGTCGGCGGTCACGCCGCCGCTGCCGACGGTCACGCCGTAGGTGCGGCCATTGACCGTCACCGTGTACTCGTAGCCCTGCGCCAGCGCATAGGAGGCGTTGGCCGGGTCGGCGAAGCTGAGCGAGGACTTCTGCTTGGCATTGACGCCGGCATCGCGCTCGGTGGCGACGGTGGCGGCTGCGGGGCCGCCCAGGGTGCCTGCCGCGATGCTGAAGGTCGTGTTGTCGGCCTCGGCCAGCAGGCCGACGGCGGACTGGACGGCCACGGCGGCGCCGAAGTTGTCGGTCACCGTGCCCAGCGCGGACGTGCCGCGGATGGTGAGCACGCCGGCCCGGTCCTTGGCCAGCACGCTGCCATCAGTGAGCCTGGAGGCCAGCTGCGACGCGACGGTCTGCCCGCTGTCGCCGGCCACCGCGGTGTAGCTGTAGTTGGCGCCGCCCACGTTCACCGTGTAGGTGGTGCCGGCGGCCACGGTGAGCGACGACAGGTCGATCGAGCGCACGTCGTAGGACGTGGCGTCGATGGCCTCACCGGCCTCGACCACCGACACCAGCGCGCTGCGCAGCGAGGCCCAGTCGGTGACGTTGTAGCTGGAGGCGGTGACGGTGTAGGCGCTGTTGGCGGTGCGCAGCGCACTCGCCAGTTCGGTGTTGACCTTGGCCATGTCGTCGCCGCTGGCGGCGACGTAGCTGACGCGGGTCTGGTCCACCGTCAGCACGTAGCGGTAGCCGGAGCCGAAGACCACCGAGCTGAAGTCCAGATGGCGGCCCGCCTGCGTGGTCTGCACCTCGGTCACGCCGCCGGTGCCGGCATTGGCCACGGCCTGCCAGGTGCGCATGGCCGTGGCGATGGTCTTGCCGACCGCCTGGGTCACGGTGATGACGTTGCCGCTGACCGTGGCGCCGAAGGTGGCGTCGGCGTCGATGGCGTTCTTGAGCGCCGTGACGATGGCGGCGTCCGAATTGATGGTGCCGGTGGCGATGACCTCGAAGGTCTTGCCGTCGATGGTCACCGCGTAGCGCGCGTCGGCCACGTAGTGCCAGCCCACGGTGAGCTTCGGGTCGACCTTGGCGCTGACCGTCGCCGACGGTGCGTCGCTGCTGATGTCGGCCGTGCCCGCGTTGTACGACGCCGAGGCCGACGTGATGCTCAGCTTGTTCGTCGCCGCGTCGTAGCTCGCGCTGTAGTGGCCGCCGGCGCCGATGGCGCTGGCCAGCGAACTGCCCATGGCATCCGCGGTGGCACCCGTGCCTTCGTAGCTTTCGCCGGCGATCACCACGTGCCACTTGTCGCCCGCGCCCGGCGCGGTGGTCGGCAGCGTGACGGTGCGCGCACCGTCGGTGGCGACGGAGACGCTGCCCTGGCCCGTCTCGGCCTGCAGGGACTGCACGGCGACGCTGCTGGCCGCCGCATTGGCGGCCACGTTGGCGATGTCCAGGAACTGGTTGCCGCCCAGGTGCACCGCGTACTCGTGGCCATTGAGCACCACGCTGTAGCTCTTGCCGGCCTGCGGCGCGGCGCTGGCGTCGAAGGTGACGCCGCTGAGCTGCTTGTCGAGGTAGCCGGAAGCGACGTCGCCTGCGGCGGTGTCGATGGTGCTGCCATCCTTGGCCACGCCGCCGGTCACGGCGTCGGTGGCCGGGGCCGTCACCGACACGCTGCCGAGGGTGAAGGCCACGTTGCCGTGCTCGGCCACCAGCGTCAGGCGCAGGGCGGTGGCATCGACGGTGACGGCGATGTCCTCGCCGGCCTCGATGCGGGTCTTGAGCGCGCCCAGCACCGTCGCCGCCGTGTCGGAGGCACCGGCGGTGACGCTGTAGCGGTGACCGTTGACCAGCACGCTGAACACCTGGTTCACCGTCGGTGCCGCGCTGAAGGCCAGGGTGCTGACCTGCGCGACGGAGACGCCCGCAGCCGTCACCGTGTGCATCGCGAAGTTGCTGATCGCGCCGCCGGCTTCCAGCAGGGTCTTCTCGGTGACCGTGCTGTCGTTGTTGTGCACGTAGCCGTCGGCCGCGATCGTGCGGACCTCGACGTCGTCGCCGTTGCCCGACTTGCTCGGGTCGGTCAGCTGCACCGTGCTGACGCTGCCGTTGATGGTGACGCGGTAGCCGTACAGGTCGGCCACCTTGTCGTCGTAGGCGTCCTGGCCCACCAGCACGTTGCCGTTGCTGTCGCGCACCAGGGCCTTCAGTTCCTTCACGCCGCCGAGCGCGTCGACGGTGATGGCGCCGGAGGTCTTCTGCGCGCCCATGTCGGTGGCCGCCTCGACCTCGTCCACGAAGATGATCGCGGTCGAGCGCAGCGAGATGTCGTGGCCCGGCGCGAAGTTGCGCACCTCGCGCAGCAGCAGGTTGCCGCCGGCGGCGATGTCGATGGCGCCGTCCTTGGCGCTCGCGAGTTCCACCGTCAGTCCGGTGGCCTCGTTGATCTTGATGTCGCCCTGCACCGTGGAGCGGACGTTGACCGTCTCGACCAGGGTGTTGAGCTGCACATCCCTGGTGGCCTCGACCACCAGGCGGTCGGAGATGAACACCGAAGCGCCGTCCGAGGTCACGTTGGCCGCCTTCAGGCTCAGCGTGCCGCCGCTGGTGGCCGCGGCCACGATGCCGCTCTGCAGCGTGAGCGTGCCGCCCACGCGCATCGTCACGTCGCGGGCCGACTCGAAGCCGTCCAGGCCGCCGACGAAACCGCTCAGGCGCAGGTCGCGCGCCACCTCGAGGAAGATGTCGTTCCTGGCGCGGATCTCGAACTTGGAGGCCAGCAGCTGGTCGATCTGCAGGTGGACGTTGCCGGTCTGGATCTGCGCCGAGCTGGTGGTCGAGCGGGTGCCGTTGGCGTTGACGTCGACCACCTGGCTCACGGTGCTGGTGCCGCGCGCCTCGATCAGCACGCTGTCGATGGCGGTGGCGGCGCTGCCGTCGTAATGGGTGGCCTTGACATTGATCAGGCCGCCGACGGACGTGGTGACGCCATTGGCGGTGCTGACCACCGGCGTCAGGTTGACGTCCTGCCCGGCGATCAGCTCCAGGTGCCGGTTGACGTTGAGCGTGGTGCCCTTGAGGTTCAGGCTCTCGCCGGTCTGCAGGATCAGCGTGTCGGCCGTGATCGTGCTGGGCAGCAGCTTGGTGAAGTTGTCGCTGGCGACCGTGCCGTCGGCGTTCAGCGTCATCGCGCCGAACTGGAAGTACTGGCCGGCGCGGTATTCCATCCACTCCGGCGCGTCGAAGAAGCGGTAGAGCTCGATGGTCTTCGCGGCGTCGAACACGATGCCGCGGGTGTAGCTGAGCGAATCGCCGCTCGTCGGCGTCTTCACCACCACGCTGCCGGCCGTGCTGGCCAGGCGGATGGTGTCGCCCTTCACCTTGTCGTTCTTGTCGACCAGCAGCGAGCCCGCGCTCGTGATGTCCACCCGCGTGTTGCCCGTGCCAGCCGTGGTGCTGCTCGTCGCGTTGAGCACGTGCAGGCCGGCGAAGCGCTCGTAGGCACCGTCGGTGTCCACCAGCTGGATGTCGCCGCGCGTGGTGCGCGCGTCGAGTTCGTTGATGGCGGTCTCCAGGCCCGTGATGCCGCTGACGGCCACCACCGTGAGGCGGTTGGCCACCACGTCCACGCCGGCGTCGCCATAGGCTTCGCCCACGGCACCCGCGCGCGACTCCAGCCGCACGTTGCCGGCCGAGCTGACGAACACGGGGACCAGGGTGTTGTTCGGGCCCTGCACCGTGGGCTGCGCCGCACCGGCGTCCAGGTGGACGCCGGCCGAGACGAAGCGGACCATCAGGTCCTGCTGCGCCGTGATGGCGATGTCGTTGCCCGTCTGGTTGGTCTTGAGCTGGGCCGAGACCACGTCGATGGCGCCCGCGCCCGTCACGCTCAGGCTGCCGTTGGCCACGCCGGCTTCGAGCAGCAGCTTGCGGCTGCCCTGGTCCACGGTGGCGCTGGCGCCGCCGGCCAGGGTGGCCTGCACGTCCAGCACGAGGCGGTTGACGTTGGTGCGGATGTCCACGGCGCCGGTGCTGGTCACGCTCAGCTCGTCGGCCACGGTGGTCTGGCCGGTCAGGCTTTTCACGGTGCCCTGGGCGGACACGGTGACGTCGCCGCGCGCATCGTTGCGCACGTCGCCCAGCCACAGGTTGGCGTCGATGGCGGTGCCGCTGTTGCGCGCCGCCGTGAGGCTGATGTCGTTGCGGTCGCTGGTGCCGCGCGTGACGACGCTGGTCGCCGTCAGGCTGCCGGTGTTGTAGACCGTGATGCCGCCGTCGGCGGCCACGGCCGTGAGGTCCAGCGCGCCGACGTTCGTCAGGTCGATGTTGCCGGCGCCGGTCAGCGCCACGTTGGCCTGGGCCACGCGGCTGCTGAGCATCAGGCCGGTCTCGGCGCTGGCCACCAGGCGCTTGGCCGCCATGGTGCCGGCCGCCACCCACACCTTGTGGTCGTCGCCGGTGGTGCCGGGCAGCTGCACGAGGTCGCGCACCTGCTCGATGAAGCCCGAGGCCGCAGTCAGCGACAGGGTGCCGGTGGCCCCCGCCGTCGCGTCGACGGTGGCGTGGTTCAGCACGATGTTGCCGCCGTACTCGCCCGCCTTGAAGCTGATGTTGCCCGAGGTGGCCGTGAGCACCGTCTGCTCGTCGGCGCGGATGTCGCCATCCTTGAAGGTGTTGGCCTGGGCCGAGCCGGACTCGAGCGCGATGTCGCCCGCCGTGACCGTGCCGCTGAGCTGCAGGTCGCGGCCCGCATAGACCTTGACCGTGTCCAGGTGGGCGCTGCTGTCGCTGGCCGCCACCACGCCGCCCAGGTTGACGTCCTGTGCGGCCTTGAGCGTGACGGTGCCGTGGCTGCCGGTGGCGGCCAGGGTGCCCGAATCAGCCAGCGTGAGCGAGCCGCCGGCCGACAAGTCCAGCGTCTGCGCCACCAGCTTGGTGGCGACCGTCTGGCCGCCGATGGTGTTGCCCTGCACCTGCAGCTGCGTGCCGGCGTCGATGTCCAGGCCCTGCGTGGCGGCCACGATGCCGCTCACGCGCACGGCGCCGCGCGCATCGATGGCCACGGTGGCGCCTTCGAGCGAGGCACCGGTGTACGAGCCGTAGTTGGTGTCGATGGTCTGGCTGCTGGCCTCGGTCACCAGCTGGGTCACCTGCTGGATGATCGGCACGGACTTCCACACCGTCACGTTCTCCAGCTTCGTGACCATCACCTCCTTGGTGGTGGTCTGGTAGACCGGGCGGTAGTCGAAGTCGTCCTTGGCGATGGTCGCCAGCTGGTACTTGAGCTGCACGCGCTGGTCGGTGATCTCCTGAGTCTTGGCCGTCCACTGGTACATGTAGTCGACGAACTGCTCGAAGCGCCGGCCCCACACGAAGGCGGAGCTCGACTCGTCGTTCACGCCGCCCAGGTTGGGCGTCGAGCCGGTGTAGTCGGCCTTCCAGCCGCCGTAGTTGATGTGCTGGTACAGCCGCACCGCGTAGGTGGCGTTGGTGAAGCGCACCGCCTGGGCGTCGTCGTTCCAGTCGTCGCGGCGGCTGCTGTTGTAGTAGCTGCCGAGCCACGGGTCGTTGCCGCGCAGCTCGAGCGAGGCGCCGACGTAGTTGGCCCACCACCACAGGGTGGGACCGCCATAGCCGCCCTGGATGCCCGGGGCGATGCCGACATCGCGCACGCCGTCGTACTGCGTCCACAGCCGCTGCAGCGAGGCCGTGCCGCTGTCGAGGGTGCTGTTGTAGGCCGCGATGGCCAGGATGTTGTTCGTGGCCGGCGCACCGCCGCTGAAGCCATAGCCCTGAACCAGGTTCTGCTTGGCCGGATCACTGTCGTTCCATGACCAGTTGGGGTCGTAGGCCAGCGTGCCCGCATGGCCGTCGGCCATGCTGGTGAAGATGCGCGAGCCGGTGTTGCCCGAGTAGGAGACCTTCCAGCGGCCGGCGTCGCCGTCGTAGTCGACGCTGGCCTGCGACCAGTCGAAGCTGGTGCGCGAACCCGTCCACACCGAGCTGACCTGGTCGTAGAACACGTTGGCCCGGTCGTAGTACGAACCCACGACCTCGCCCTTCGGCGTGGCCGTCGCTTCCACCCAGGTGCCGGCCGCGCCGGTACCGGTGGTGGCGGAGCCGCCATTGAGGTACTTGGCACTGCCGTCGCTCACCAGGCGCAGGATGTCCTCCTGCGATCCCACCGGCATGTAGACGTACTTGTCCCGCCAGTTGGCGACGTCGACGTAGAAGACCTTCTTGGCGTTGTTGGCCCAGTCCGGCGTCCACGCAGTGTGGGTGGTGTTGCCGTTGAGGGTCTTCCACTCCTGCGCGCCGTCGTACGTGAAGTTGTAGATGGGCATGTAGCCCAGCGTGTTCAGCACGGCCCAGCGCTGGGCGTCGCTCAGCTGCGAGAAGGACTTGTAGCCGGGATCCTTGTAGTTGCCGCTCGGCGCCTCGGCGCTGCGCCCCGGCGTCTGCTCGTTGCCGGCGTTGGTCCACACCACCACGCGGATGTTCGCGGCATTGGGCTGGCGGGCCGCGATGGCGGCGTCCTTCTCGGCCTGGGTGTTGAAGTAGTCGATGCCCTCGATGAAGAAGTCGCGGAACTGGTCCGCGGCCGCCGCGTTCGGGTTGTAGTAGCCCGTCTGCGACAGCGTGACGTTCATCGTGTGGTAGGTGCTGCCCACCTTGACCAGATCGGTGCCGACCTGCTCGGTGATGACCGTGGGCACCCAGGTGACCACGGGCACCTGCACGGTGCCGTCCTCGACCTGCTGGTAGCCGGTGACCACGTCCACCGTCTTGGTGACGGTCTGGTAGGTGGTCACGTCCACCGGTCGCGCCACGCCGCCGCCGATGGCGGCGTCGACGATCACGTCGCCACCGGACTGGATGCTCAGGCCGCCCTTGGCCTGCACCACGCCCTTGTTGCTGATGGTGATGGTGCCGCCCGAGAGCTGCGCCTTCGCGACGCCCAGCTCCATGGCCGCGCGCGTCATGTTCATGTCGACGCCGGCGTTGAGCACGATGTCGTGCATGGAGCCGAGCGAGCCCGACACCTTCAGCGTGCTGCCCGCATTGACCAGCAGCTTGCCGGCCGTGGCGTCCTTGTCCACCAGCACGTTGCCGTTGACGGTGATGTTGCCGCCGGCCAGGTGCACCAGGTGGCCCGCCTTGACGATGGGCTGGTCGTTCTTGTTCGGGTCCGAGGCGCTGGACAGCGTCAGCTTGTCGCCGGCCTTGATGTAGATCGACGACTGCGCACCGTAGGCAAAGATGTGGCTGCCCGAGGTCATGCTCACGTTCGCCGCCACGATGGAGACGGACTCCTGCGCCTCGATGTTGCGCTGCACGACCACGTCGCCCGAGGTGGACTCGATGGTGACGTGGTTGACGTGCGCGCGCGTCATCGCCGCGTCCGACTCGCCCACCGCGATGAAGCGGATGGTGACGCCGTCGGTCGAGCGGATGTTCACGCTGCCGCCGTCGGCGGTGTCCAGCGTGCCGCCGGTCAGGTAGTTGCCCTGCGCGTCCTGCGTGAGCACGTCCACCAGCACGCCGATGCGGCTGGCGTCGGTGCCGCCGACGACGTTGACCTGGTCGTTGGCACGCACCAGGCCCGCCACCATGACCTGGGAGCGCGACTGCAGCGCGATGTCCGCGCCCTGGCCGGTGGCCAGGATGCTGCCGCGCACCAGCAGGTCGCCGTCGGTGGTCAGCGCGATCTGGCCGGCCGCGTCGGTCACCCTCACGGTGCTGCCCGGGTTGAGCACGATGCCGGTGCCCTGGCTGTCCTGGCCCGCCACCATCTCCACCGTGCCGCTGGCCGAGGCCTGGAAGGCGACGGTGATGTCCTGCGACGCGCGCAGCTTCAGGGCGGCGCCCGCCGCCGACAGCTGCTCGCCGCCGGCGTACAGCCCACCCTGCAGGTCCATGCGCACGGCATCCGCGCGCACCAGGCTGCCGGCGCCCAGGGCCAGCACCTTGCCGTCCGACGCCACGCGCAGGTTGCCGCCGGCATGGATGTCGACCAGCCGGTCGGCGCTCAGCACCGCGCCGCCGCTGCGACTGCCCACCGAGCCGACGGACACGTCGCCGCCGGCGCTGAGGGTCACGCCCTGCCCGGCCGCGTTGGCGGCGACGGGCGAGCCGTAGATGGCGATGTTGCCGCCCGCCACCACGCGCAGCGAGCCGGCCAGGGACATGTCGGCATGCAGCTGCACGTTCTGCGCGGCCGAGACCTCGACCTCGTAGTCGTAGCTCGCCGGCGTCGCACCGGTGCTCTTGACCACGCCGGCCAGGTCCACGTTCTTGCCCGACAGCACGATCTGCGCGCCGGTCTCGATCCAGCCCGACGCATGCTCCAGCGTCAGGGTGCCGCTGGTGGCACCGATCTGCACCAGGCCCTGCGCCGCATTGCCGCGGCCGATGCTGCTGTTGATGGAGACGTCGTTCAGGCCGGTCATGACGATCCGGCCGCCCGCGTCGAGCGTGTTGAACTGCGCGGTGCCCGTCGTGCGCAGGCTGACCTCGCCCGCATGCACCTGGGTGCCGGCCTTGATGACGATGTCGCGCTGCGCGGTGAGTTCGCCGCGGATCTCCAGCGTCTGGCGCGCGTCGATGACGATGTCGGCATTGAGGCCGCGGGCGATCAGGTCGCCCTCCATCACCACGTTGCCGGCCGGCGACAGCTGCATGCCGCCCGACAGCGTTTCCAGCAGGCTGGTGGCCGACAGGTGCACGTTCTGGTTGCCCAGCGCATTGGTGCCGGCAAACATGTTGATGGCCGAATGGCCACGGATGGCGCCGGAGATGGTGATGTCGCCGCCGGGCGCATTGGCCCGGCCGAGGTTGACCACCGAGCCGCGCGCGCTGGCGTCCAGCGCATAGGCGCGGCCCGAGCTGGCGGTCGCGCCGCCGTCCACCTGCGTGAAGCCCAGCAGTTCGGCATGGCCGCCGGCCACGGCGGCGATGGCGAACCGGTAGGCGCCGCTGGTCAGCATGAGGTGGCCATCGGCGAGGCGAACCTTCAGGCCGTAGGTCGCGAAGTCCGGGATGGCGTCGATGGCGGCCTGCAGGTCCGCCGCCAGGCCGGCGATGCCGGTGTTGCCCGTGGTGGCCGAGGCGGCCAGGCGCACCACCTGGCTCACGGTGCGGCTGCCGTCCTGCACGCTCAGCGTGAAGGCCACGTCCTGCGTGATGCGGCCGCTGGCGTACTGCATGAAGTCCGCCGCCACCAGCTCCTGCGTCCATTCGGGCGTGAGCACCGACAGGCTGCCGGCCGCCGACAGCGACAGCGTGCTGTCCTGCTGCGTCGTGCGCAGGTGCACCGCGCCGCCGACGACGATGCCGTCGGCCAGCCACGGCTCGGCCTGCGTGGCCGTGCCGGTGCCGGTGCCGCCGCGCACGTCGATGGTCTTGCCGGCCGTCAGGTCGCGGCCCAGGCGGACCTGCTGGCCCGCCACGATGGTGATGACCGAATCGCCGCCGAAGCTCTGCGCCGTGCTGCCCAGCGTGAAGCCGTCGGCATCGCGGTGGTCCACCACCTGGCCGCCGGCCACCAGCTGGCCCAGGATCTCGGCGTCCTGCGAGGCGCTGACGCGGATCTCGCCATCGGCATGCTGCGTGGTGACGCGGGCCGCGGCCGGCATCTTCACGCCGATGCCGTCGGCCAGGCTGAAGCCGCCGGCCAGGTCGACCAGGTGGCTGGCGCGGATGGTCGCGCCCACCTCGATGCTGCCGCCCGAGGCCGTCTTGGCCTGGCCGCCCAGGTAGAGCTGGCCCAGCGAATGCAGGCGCACGGTGCCGTTGCCGGCCGACCAGTCCAGGTCTTCGCTCAGCAGGCGGCCGTTGGCGTCGAAGGTCTGGCGCATGGTCGCGCCGGACAGGATGCTGCCCGCGATGGTGACGCCGCCCTGGGCGTCCACCGACACCAGTCCGCCGGACTGGTCGCTGGTGAGGCCGGCCGCGTTCAGCCCGCCGGCACTGCCAATGACCACGGCCCAGCCCTGGTCGTCGGCACTCAGCGCCTTGGTGGTGGTCAGGGTGACCGACTTGGCGGCCTGCAGGCCGGCGTCGACCAGCACCTGCTGGCCGGCCTTGACCACGATGGTGGAATCCGGGCCGCTCCAGGTCACGCCCTGGGCGCCGATGGTGCCGCCGGCCACGATGGCGCCGTGCAGTTCCACGTCCTGGCTGCCGATGACGGTGATGCTGCTGCCGGCGCGCGTGGTGTTGAGCGTCGAGGACGCGTTGACGTACACGCTGGTGCCGGCGGCATTGGCGCCGTTGCGGTCTGTGCCGTCCAGCTCCACGCCGCCCACGAGCGTGATGTTGCCGTTGACGTTGGCTTGGCCTTCCCAGTACAGCCAGCGGTCGGACTGCATGACGAGGTCGGAGCCGGCGCCCAGCAGGTTGATGTTGCCGCGCACGATGACGTCGTCGGCCGTGGAAACCACGAAGTCGGCGTCGTCCTGCAGCGTGGTGATGGTGCCGGTCAGCAGGAAGCCGAAGCCGCGCTGGCCCAGCAGCGGATGCGGCTCCAGCACGCGGATCTCGTCCACCGCGCCGTCGTTGTTGGCGTCGTAGGCGTACACCACGTACTTGTGGCTGCCGTCGCTCACCACCCAGCGGTTGGTGTCGGCCACGGTGACGTCGGCGTTGCGGTAGTCGATGCCCTCGGTGAAGGAGGTCATCAGCTGCTTGCCCGCCGGGGCGGCGGCGTTGTAGTACACCTTGCCGCCGTAGGACGTGAAGCCGCTCTGGTCCAGCACGCGGAAGAGCTGGTCGCCCGTGAGCGAGGACAGCGCCGCATGGTCGGCCGGACGCGCCACGTCGGCCCAGCGCAGGCCGCTCACGGTGTAGTCGGTGCCGGCCTTGAAGCTCAGGTGGTACTGCTCGCCCACCGGCTTGGTGGCGTTGTAGTACACGGCGCCGTCCCAGCGGGCATAGCCCAGCTGCGCCAGCACCGCGTTCTGCTGCTCGATGCCCAGCTGCTCGAAGCCCTGGCCCGTGGCCGGGCGCGTGAGGTTGCCCCAGGCGATGTCGGCATTGCTGTAGTCCTTGCCGTCGCCCTCCACCAGCGTGCCCAGCACGCGGCCGGTGCCGGCGTTGTAGAACACCTGGCGGTCGACCTGGTCGTAGCCCAGGGACTTGAGCACCACGGCGCGCTGCGAGGGGTTGAGGTCCTCGAAGCTGGCGCTGTCCGTCGGCCGGGCGACACCGCCCCAGTCGATGGCGTCGAGGTTGTAGTCGGCGGCCTGGCCCTGCGCGAAGCCGTCGACCACGCGCACGTTCTTGGCCGCGTCGGTCTTGATGAAGTGCAGGCCTTCCAGCACCTCGTAGCCCATGGCACGGGCCACCACCTTCTGCTGCGCGGCCGTGAGGTCGCCGAAGGCCGCACCCGCGGCCGGCGCACCGGCGCTGCCCCAGTAGATGCTGCCGTTGGCGTAGTCGGAGGCCGGGCCCTGGGTGAAGGTCGACACGGCCTTCTTGCCCGGCGCGGCGTTGTAGTTGAAGAAGTTCTTGTAGCCGGTGCCGTGGTCCAGGAAGTCGGCCACGATCTGGCGCTGCTGCGCGCTCAGCTGGCTCCAGGCGGCGTCGGCGTCGGGAATGGGCGCGATGGGCGTGCCCGCATCCACGCCGGGGCCGAACCACAGGTCGCCCGGCATGGAATAGAAGTCGAAGGTGTAGCCCAGGGCCTCCGCCACCACCATCTTCTGCGCGCCGCTCAGCGCGTCGAAGCCGGTGCCGGCGGCCGGCGCGCTCACGCCCGCGGCGGCCCAGCCGATGCGTGCGTTGTCGTAGTCGTAGGCCGGGCCCTGCGTGAAGCCCGTGAGGACCGCCATGGTGCCGTCGGCGGCCGTGCGCGTGAACACCAGGCCGTCGTAGGTGGCATAGCCCAGCTGCGTGGCCACGGCCTTCTTCTGCGCCAGCGTGAGTTGGTCGAAGCCGGCGTTGGCCGCCGGCGCACCCGCGTCGCCCCAGTGGATGTCGGCATTGCGGTAGGCGACCAGCTCGCCTTCGGTCAAGGCCGTGCGGAAGGTGTGGGTGGCGGCATTCCAGTAGCCGCCCTGGTCGTAGGTGGTGTAGCCCAGCGAGGCCACCAGCGTGGCCTTGGCCGCATCGCTCAGCGCGTCGAAGGGCGTGTAGTTGGCCAGCGAGACGGCGCTGGCCACCGAGGCCAGCGGCGTGTTGCCGGCGCCGAACAGCGAACGCAGGTCCACATGGATCTGGCCCTGGTTCAGCGCCGAGACGATGGCCGCGAACTTGCCGGCATCGCTGGTCGAGGCCAGGGTCTTGCCCGGCAGGGTGTCGAAGTAGTCGGCATGCGGGTCGCTCACGGCGCCCGCATCGATGCGCAGCGCGCCGGCCGCCACCAGGGCGCCGGAGAGCATCAGCTCGCCCGCGGTGCTGATGGACAGGGTGGCGCCGCCGCCGACCAGCAGCGGCGTGAGGCCGTCGGCCGCATAGCGCGCGCCGGACAGCACGGCGCTGCCCGACAGCAGGCCCATGGCGCCGGTGGCGCGCAGGTCGATGGTCGAGTTCGCGCCCTCGGCGGACAGCACCGCGCCCTCGAGCAGCTTGAAGGAGGTGCCGGCCGACAGCTCCATGCGGGCACCGGCGCCCAGCGCCTGCACGCTGGCGGCCATGACCACGGAACCCGAGCCGGCCATCAGCACCTGGCCGCCGTCGGTCAGGTTGCGGATCACCGCGCCCTTGTCGGTGGTGATGCTGTTGGCCTCTGCGCCATAGCTCACCATGGCGCCCTGGCCGGTGGTGCCGGCGACGCGCACGTCCACCAGCGTATCGGCCGTCAGCCAGCCGCTCACCAGCAGCTGCTCGGTCAGGCGCAGGACCGTCTCGCGCGCATGCACGCCCGAATCCGGCGCGCCCATGGGCGTGCGCAGGTTCTGGCGCTGGACGTCCATCAGCCGCGCCTGGAAGCTCAGGCGGTCGGTGGACTGCACGTCGCCCACGATGTCGATGCGGTCGGCGATCAGCGTGGCGCCGTCGCGCAGCATGGCCGAGTAGTGCTCGGTGCCGATGGTGGCGTCTTCCACGTCGCCCACGTACATCGCCACGCCGGCGGCGCGGTGGCCGATGGTGATGCCGCTGAAGCCGTCCTTCAGCGCCGACAGGTCGCGCATGCCCAGCTCGAGGTAGCCGGTCTCGATGCCGAAGGAATAGTCGCCGCCGAACAGGCCCTGGGCCGCCGCGCCGATGCGGTAGCTCTGGCCGATGGACCAGGTGCGGATGCTCAGCGCGCCGGTGCCCGACACATGGTCGTCGCCCGAGGCGAAGTCCACGTCGTCGGCCACGATGGCGATGCTGCCGCCGCCGGTGCCCGTGCTGAGCTGGCCGCTGGCCAGGGTCAGCGCCGCCTCGTGCGTCGCCAGCTGGATATCGATCAGGCCGTTGGGCGTGGTGAGGCCGCCGGCCGCATAGCCGTCGGCGACGATGGACAGGCCGTCGAGCTCGCGCACGACGATGTCCGAGAAGCCGGCACCCGCGGTGCCGCGGTTGACCACGTTGAGCTGGTCCACCTGCGTGGTCAGCGTGCCGCGCAGGCCGGCCGCGTCGATGCTCAGCATCGCCTCGGGCAGCTTCAGCAGCGTGGCCTGGGTCACGTCCACGACGCCGGCGCTGGACAGGTGCAGCGAGGTCTTGCCCCAGCTTGCGCCGCCGGTCATCTTGAGCGCGGTGCCGGTGCTGGCGGTGTCGGTCACCTCGATGCGGTCGAGCGCATCGTCGAAGTTGATGACGCGGTCGCCGCCGTTGATGGTGGTGGCGAGCTGGTGGTCGCCCAGCACCAGCGGCGTGCTGCTGGAGAAGGCGCTGAGCACCAGGCGGTCGTAGTCCGAGCCGCTCTTAAGGTTGAGCGTGCCGGGGCCGGTGACGTAGATGGTGTTGTTGCCGGTGCCGGTCTCGACGTTGTTGGTGCCGGCGCCGACGTAGATGACGTCGTTGCCGCCGCCGCTCTTGATGGTGTTGACGCCGTCGCCCATGTCGACGATGTCGGCGCCGTCGCCGCCCACGAAGCGGTCGTTGCCTGCCCCGCCCTCGAAGCGGATGCCGCCCACGTCGCCGCTGGCGAACTGGTCGTTGCCCGCACCGCCGCGCACCACGCTGCCGGCGCCGCCGCCGAGGATGACGAAGCTGTCATTGCCCTCGCCGCCGTCGAACTGAAGCTGCGCGCGCACGTGGCGGCCGACGTAGATCGAGTCGTTGCCGCGGCCGCCGTTGGCCACGATGTGGTTCACGTTGGTGAAGCTGGCCGACTCGCCCAGGGAGCTGACGGTGACGACGTTGCTGTCCTTCTCCTGCTCGACCGTGTAGGCCTCGCCGATGATGTCGTCGTAGACCGTGTTGCCGTAGCGGTTGCTCGTGTCGCCCATGTTCAGGTAGAGCGTGTCGCCCACCTGGTAGGCGATGCGCGGCGGATCCGCCCACGACCACTTGAAGCTGCCCGACAGGGTGATGCCCATCACGGTGACGCGCGCCGCCATGTAGGCGCTGGCGGCGTTGATGTCGATCTCGCCGCGGAAGCCCGCCAGCGTGAAGTCGATGGAGAACAGGCCCAGGTCGATCTCGAAGTCCAGCGAGCCCCAGGCTGCCGCCGCGAAGCGCGGCGCGCTGCTCAGCGTGAGCGACACGCCCGCGTTCAGGTGCAGGGGGCCGAGGTGGATGTCGATCTCCGCCTTGCCGCGGATCTCGAAATGCCCTTCCGAGTCGACGTAGCCGCCGACGTCGATGGTCAGCGCATTGAAGAAGTTCAGGCTGCCGTCGAAGGACAGCTTGAACACGTTGTCGATGACGCTGATGCCGCCCTTGAAGTCGACATTGAAGGTCAGCAGCTTGATGGCGCCCACCAGCTGCATGTCGAACAGCGTGTTGGCCTTCACCACGTTGCCGTGCAGGTCGGTGTAGTCGCTGCTGCCGGTGTTGATGCGGATGTCCGCACCCGCACGGATGGTGACCGGGCCCGCGCCCAGTTCCACGTTGGTGTGCAGGTTCAGCGCGAAGACGGGGCTGCCGCCCTCCATCAGGAAGGCGGCCGAGCCGCCCACCTTGACCTGGCCGAAGCCGGCCAGCTCCATGGTCATGTCCATGGCCGCCTGCACGCCGCGCGCGTCGATCAGCAGGTCCATGGCACCCGACATGCTCACCGGGCCCACGGCCACGCTGGCCGAGCCCGAGATGCGCAGCATCTGCGGCGACAGCATGACCGTGCGCAGCGGATTGCCGTGGCTGTCCAGCGCCAGCGTGCGCACTTCCTGCTGCGTCGCGGTGGTGTTGATCTGCAGCAGGAACTTGCCGGTGACGGTGAAGATGCCGCCGCCGTCGATCAGCGTCGAGTTGGGGCCGGAACCTCCGACCTCGAAGGCGCCGTAGATGCCGGTGTTGGCCGGCGTGTTGGGGTCGATCAGGATGCCCAGCGTGCCGGTGACCGACAGCGGCTGCAGCAGCGGCAGGTCGAGCGTGGCGGTGGCGCCCAGCTCGGCGCGCACGGTGCCGTCGACCACCGAGACGATGACGCTGAAGTCGCCCTTGAGCGACAGCGCATGGTCCAGCAGGTCCATGGTGCCGTGGCCCACCACGGCGGCGTAGGGGCCCACCCAGCCCGGCTTGCCCGGAGGCGCCGCGCCGATGGTGAAGCTGTCGAAGCCGGTGAGCGCCCGGAATTCGTCCGGCACCACATAGGTGATGTCGCGGCCGAAGGTGTTGAGCGACAGGTCCAGGTCGGCGCGGATGTCCACCACCGAGCCCAGCGTCAGGTTGGCGTCCAGCGACAGGCGCGCGGCGACGCCCGGGTCGCTGCCGCCCTGCACCACGATCAGGCCGGTGCCGTGGCGCTTGAGGTTCAGGCCGTCCGGCCCGATCTGCACCATCACGTCGGCGAAGGCCGTGAGGCCGGTGCTCTGCGAGAAGCGGAAATCCAGCACGCCGGTGGCCGTGACCAGGCCGAACAGGTTGAGCTCGACGCGGCCCTTGATGCGCAGCAGCTGCTCGTCGTAGTTCAGCACGATGGGGTGCGCGGCATCGCCGGTGGCGATGGCATAGCCCGGCTGCACGACGCCATTGACGTCGCGGTACGACGCCTTGCTGTAGTCGATGGCGGCGAACTGGAAGGACGCGCTCACGTCCTCGGTGAAGGACACGCCGGTGTGGATGTCGCCGCTGAGCTTGCCGATGCTGAAGGTGGCCCGCGCGCCGAGGTTGATTTCCATCGACAGCAGGTCGGCCGTCATGTCGGCACCGGTCACGCCCACCAGGTCGATGGAGTCGATGGTGGCATGGCCGGCGACGTAGGCGCCGACGCTCACCGAGGTCAGCCCGACCTCCAGCTCGCGGGAGACCACCAGGCCCAGGTTCAGGTTCTTGACCGCCAGGCCCACGGCCGAGGTGTTGGGCGAGTCCTTGGGCGTGATGCGGCCGTCGTTGTCGGAATCGCGCCAGTAGCCGCCGTAGCCTACGAAGCCGTAGGCCTGGCTGATGCCCAGGGCCAGCGAGGACACGTTGGTCTGCACGCCGTTGGTCAGCGTGACGGCCTCGGAGCCCTTCTTGGTCAGCGCCATCGACGCCGACAGCTGCAGGAAGCCGCCGATGTTGATCTCGGCATAGCCGATGGACGCCTGGATCAGCTCCTCGTTGAAGTCGATCAGGATGGTGTGGCCGCCACCGGCCTGCACCTGGAAGCCGGGCTTGGTGCCGGCCGGCGCCTTGGCGTCCACCGGGAAACTGGTCTCCCAGTTGATGGACGGCGGGCCGAGGAGCTGCAGCGCCAGGTTGATGTAGCCGCCGGTCGGGTCCTCGGGCAGCACGAAGGTGTTGATGTTGACCGACACGTCGTGCAGCTGCGCCGACAGGATCGAGTCGGGGATGCCCACCAGCTGCGCGTAGCCCACGTCCGCCTTGACGGTCAGGAAGCGCGGCGACACCTGCTCCAGCGCCGGCAGCAGGGTCATCAGCGCCGGGGTGGAGATGACCACCGCGAAGTCGACGTTGCCGATGGCGATGCCGATGGCGCCCTCGTTGGTCGGGTCGTTGTTGTCGATGCGGTCGTTGTTGTCGGTGGCCGAGTCGTAGCGGTACGGGCCGCCCACGCCGGCAAAGCCCTGCAGGTCGTGGCCGGCCAGGGTGATGGTCTCCATCTGCAGCTTGAGCGTGGAGCTGGTGCCCAGCAGGGTGCCCGCTTCGTTCATCAGCTTCTGCAGCGCGCCCAGGTTCACGTCCGCCATGAAGCGGTCGCCCTTGCGGAAGGCCAGCGAGCCCGACAGGCTGAGGAACTGCGACACCTGCAGCTCGGCATAGCCGATGTCCACGCCCAGCAGCTGGGTGCCTTCGAAGTTGAGGTAGACGCCGGTGCTCGGGCCGGTGCGCACCTTGAAGCCGTGCTGGTTGGTGACCGGATCGACGATGGAGCTGAAGTTGGCTGTGGACTTGAGCAGGCCGCCGAACAGCAGGCCGCCGTAGTTGACCTCGATGGTCACGTCCTCGGCGCGCACCTTGAGCACGTCGCCCATGCCGTAGGTGGTGGCCTTGTCGGCATGCACGTACAGCGAGAAGAAGTTCTGCGCGTTGAAGAACTGCGGCAGGTCGGCCTTGAACATGGAGAAGCCCACGTCCACGCCTTCCACGCTGAAGCCCACCAGGTCGTTCGGGTTGGTGATGCGCAGCTTGCCCGGCTGGCCGGTCACGGCCTCGTAGTGCGGGTTGCCCACGCCCACGTAGGCGTAGACGTTGCTGGCGCCGAAGCTCAGGCCCTTGAAGGTGACGCCGTCGATGGTCGAGTAGTCGCCCGAGACGCCGCCCAGCGCCTTCAGGCCGTCGATGACGGCCGCCGCGGGCGTGCCGTTCAGCAGCGACTCCACCGACGCCAGGTCCGCCGGCAGGCCGGTGTACATCTTGCCGGTGAAGGTCTCGCCGATGTTCAGCTGGAAGTCGCCGCGCAGGTGGACGAAGTCGCCCAGGTCCAGCGACAGGTTGGGCAGCTTGAGCGTGCCCATGATGGTCGGCAGCTTGCCGTCGAAGCCGATCGAGATGTCCAGGTCGCGGATGAAGGAGATCGCGCCCTTGAGGAAGTCGAAGTTCGGCGACAGCGTGGGCAACATGTCGCCCAGGCCCGACAGGCTGATCTTCGGGAACAGGTTGCCGGTGTCGGGCAGCGTGAAGTTGAAGTTGAACCCGGCATCGATCTTGATGAGATCCATGATGCCCAGGTGGGCCGTCATGCCGATGCCCAGCGTGTTGCCGCTGAAGCCCAGCACCAGCTTGTCGGTGGTGCCGATCGGCACTTCCAGGCCCTTGCCGCCGTCGATCTTCGACAGGTCGGCATAGAAGCCGGGCAGCGGGTACTGGCCGGCGAAGGCGCCGTTGAAGGCGAAGCGCAGGTCGGTGGCGTTGAGCGTGAGCCAGGGGTCGGTGCCCACCAGGCCCGCGAAGTCGGCCTTGGCGTCCAGCGCGAAGAACTTGGCGGGGCCGGCGGCCGGCATGTTGGCGCCCAGCGAGGGCGAGAGCATGGCCAGCGCGAAGTCCAGCCCGGTCACGGCCAGGCCGATGGCGCCGCTGCTGATGCTGCCGTCGGCCTGGATGTGGCCGTTGATGCCGGCGAAGGCGCTGACGTTCTTGCCCGCGACCACCAGGGCCTCGGCGGGCATGCCCAGGCCGAAGCCGGGGCCGTGGAATTCCACCTCGTCGAGCGTGCGCTTCTGGAAGGTGAAGCCGCCTTGCAGCGCCAGGATGCCGGCGATGGAGGCGGTGGCCTTGCCGACCGAGGCCTCCAGGATGGCGTTGCCATAGTCGATCACCATCGGCGCGCCGCCGGTGGCGATCTCGCGGCCCTTGCCGCCGTTGGAGAAGTCGGCGATCAGCCCGGTGCGGTTGCTGATGTTGATGCCGACGTTGACGTCCTGCAGGTCGAACTGGATGAAGTCCGAGCCGAAGCCGACGAAGCCGATCTGCTCGCCATGGGCCTTCATGCCCACGAACTTGGCGCCGGCGGCCAGGGCCGACAGCGGGTTGGACGGATCGATGGCGTTCTTCGCCGTCAGGATCGTCATGCCGAAGTCGAAGTCGCGGATCAGCAGGCCCACCGACTCGGGGTTCAGCGCGTCGGCGCTGTTGATCTTGCCGTCGCCGTTGGTGTCGCGCACGAAGGGCTTGTTGACGCCGACGAAGGCGGTGACGTTGTTGGCCCCGATCTCGATGGCATTGGCCTGCACGTTCGGGATCACCACGTTGCCGACGGTCTTGACGTCCAGGCTGGTGGCGCCGCTCATGCGGAAGGCGAAGTCGCCGGAGACGTAGACGAACTTCGACACCGTCAGCAGGACGTCGTGCACCGTCGCCTGCACGAAGGCGCCGCCGGCGTAGTCGATGGTCAGCTCGGTGGCGCCCGCGCGCACCTTGAGGGGCTGCGCGCTGTGGGCGAAGTCGATGGAGGGGCGCGAGGCCGGGTCGGTCGACCAGCCGGTGCTCCAGTTCATCTGCACGTCGATGCGGCCGCTGGACAGCTCGAAGATGTCCGCGCCGCCGGCCACGATGAACTCGTCGGCCGAGCCATCCACCGCGATGAACTTGGGCATCACCTTGGCGAGGCGGCCCGTGGGCGTGAGGATGGCGAGCGCCAGGTCGATGTTCTTGACCGCCACGCCGAACACGCCGTCCTGGTCGCGGATGGGCGTGGTCGACTGGAAGTCGGGCGTGCCGTAGCCGACGAACACGTTGGCCTGGCTGACGCCGATGGTCATCATCTGCATCTCGACGTCGTCGATGTGCGTGAAGTCCGACGACACCTTGCCGCCCGAGGCCAGCACCTGCGCCACCGAGCCGGCCGCCAGGCTGGTGAGGGTGGCGCCGGTGTCGACGCGGAAGGACTGGCGCCGGCCCATCTCGAAGCTGAAGCCGCCCTGGATGTGGACGAAGTTCTGCACCACGATGGTGGCGCGCGCCACGTCGACGCCGATGTAGCCGCTGGCGAAGGCCAGCGCGATGGGCGCGTTGCCCGTCTGCACCAGCAGGCCCGCCGCGCCGAAGGTGGACACGAAGTCCACGTAGGGGCGGATGGTGGGCGCACTGCTCCAGGCGGCGCCGGAGTTGGCGCGCACGCTGGCGCCTTCGGCCGACAGCGTGAGGAAGCTTTCGAGGCCGACGAAGGCCACGTTGTCCACCGAGGCGGACAGCGCCCACAGCGTGCCGACCTTCTTCGTCGGGTCGGTGAACATGGCCAGGGCCATGTCGAAGTTGTCGATGACGAGGCCGGTGGCGTCGCTGCTGCGGCTGTCGCTGACGCCGTCGCCGTTGGTGTCGATGAAGTACGGACCGGCGCCGACGAACATCTTCACGTTCGACAGGCCGATCGTGGTCACGTTCATCGCATAGTTGTCGATGCGCGAGCCGTCGGCGCTCACGGTGCCGCTGCCCAGGCCCAGGCTGTGGGCCTGCACGGCGCTGAGGCCGGTGACGATGTCCACGCCCACGCTGCCGCCGCGGCCCACGGAGAAGCCGCCTTCGACGTGGAAGAAGTCGCCGATGGAGATCAGCGCGTGCTGCACCTGCACGCCGAAGAAGGCGCCGTTGAAGTCGAACTTGACCGGCGTGCCGCCGGTGGCCACCTCGAAGCCGCCGGTCGAGCGGAAGCTGCTGGCGAAGTCGATGGTGGGCGCCACCTTGACGGCGGCGCTCCAGTTGGAGCCCGAGTTCAGCTGTACCTCCAGGCCCTGCACCTGCAGCTGCATGAAGCCCCAGTCGGCGTCGACCGGCTTTGCCCACGAGGCCTTCAGGCTGTACATCAGCGGCACGACGCCCTGGGTGTCCTTGAAGGCGGCGAAGGCGACGTCGATGCCCGACAGCGTGAACAGCGGGTCGCTCGTGTCGCCGACCTTGATCACCACGTTGGACGCGCCGATGGTGATGGCGTTGACGGCCAGGCCGGTGATGCGCGAGCCGTCGGTGCTCAGCATGCCGTTGGCCAGGCGGCCCAGGCCCAGCGACGCGGCCTGCAGCCGGTCCAGGCCGGTGTTCACGTCCACCAGCGTGGTGGTGCGCTCGAAGGCGAAGCCGCCCTCGATCTGGAAGAAGCCGCCGATGTTGAGCAGCGCGTGATCGATGTTGACGCCGATCATGGCGCGGCTGTAGTCGATCGCGATGGGCGCGCCCGAGGTCGGGATCGAGAAGCCGCCGTTGAAGCTGGTGGAGAAGTCGACGTACGGGTTGAGCACGCCGGTGGCCGTGGTGCCCCACTTGCCGCCCTGGTTGACGTCGATGCTCAGGCCGTCGGCCGCGAAGCGGAACACGCCGCCCAGGTCGATGTCGATGCTGTTGTTGTAGCGCACCTGCAGTGCGTACAGCTTGGGAATGACCGACAGCGGATCGGCCGCCAGGGTCGAGTCGAACATGGCCAGGCCGACGTCGATGCGGTCCAGCTTGACGCCGAAGGCATCGGGGTTGAGCTGCTCGCCCGCGTCGCGGATGCCGTTGTGGTTGGCGTCGATGAAGTACGGGCCGAGGCCGGCGAAGACCTCCAGGTTGCTGCCGCTGAGCAGCAGGGCCGAGACCTCCAGGTCCTCGATGCGCTTGTGGTCGGCCGACAGGCCCTGCACGCGCGCCAGGCCGCTCGCCAGCGAGGCCGGCAGGTTGCCCGCCGGCAGGCCGGTGGCCACGTCCACGTGGGTGGTGGCCAGCTGCTCGAAGTAGAAGCCGCCGCTGATGTAGATGTAGTCGGAGATGGCCAGGGTGGCGCGGCCGATCTGCACTGCGGTGGTGTTGCCGCGGCTGCCGTCCATGTCGAGCAGCACGCTGCGGCTGCCGCCGATGTCCACGCGCAGCGGCGAGGCCTTGAAGTCGATGACCGATTGGCCGGCGAGGCCGGCGCGGTTGATGGTCAGCGCCACGTCGGTGGCGGCGATGGTCAGGGCGTCGATGCCCAGGAAGCGGGCACCGGCCGCGCTGGCTTGCAGCGCCGTCCAGTGGCGGGTGGCGTCGGCCTGGCTGGTCATGAGCGCCAGGGCCACGTCCACGCCGTCGAGTTCCACGCCCAGCGCGTCGGACGTGCCGCCGTTGACGCCGGCGAAGGCATGCACGTTGCTGGCGCCGATGGTCAGCAGGTTGACGTTCACCCGGCTCGCATCGGCCAGCTGCACGGTGGCGGTGCTGGTCTGGATGGCGAAGTCGCCCGAGACCTGGACGAAGCCGTACAGGTCCACCACCAGCTGCGCGCTGGCCTTCATCAGGGCGCCGTCGCTGCCCCTCATGTCCAGTGCCAGCGTGCTGCTGCCGCCGGTGGCGATGGCCAGCTGCGTGGCGCCGGCGGCATAGTCCACCACCGTGTTGTTGGCCACGCTGGTCGACGAGCCGGACTTGTTGATCGCCACCGCGATGTTGGAGGCCGAAACCGTCAGGTCGCCGGCACCGACGATGGCGGCGCCGCCGGCCGTGGCCTGCAGGCTGGTCCAGCTGCGGGTGCCGCCGTGCTCGTGCATCAGCGCCAGGCCGAAGGTCACGTTGCTGAGCTTCAGGCCCATCTGGTTGGCGGTGCCGCCGTTCAGGCCGGCGAAGGCATCGACGCCCGAGGCGCCGAGCGTCAGCAGGTCGACGTTGGCCGTCGTGCTGTCGGAGAGCTTGACGGTCTGGCTGCTGGTCTGCAGCGCGAAGTCGCCTTCGACCTGGAAGAAGCCGTAGAGGTCCAGCGACAGGTGGGCGCTGGCCTGCAGCAGCTCGCCCTTGGCGCCGGCCATGTCGAGGTGGATGGGCGCGCCGCCGGTGACCACCGTCAGGTCGGTCGCGCCGCTGGCGTAGTCGACCACGGCGTCGTTGACGACGCTGGCCTGGTTGATCAGCACCTTGAGGCCGCTGGCGGACAGGTTGATGTCCCCCAGGCCCACGAAGCCGGCGCTGCCGGCGCTGGCCTGCAGCGAGGTCCAGCTGCGGCCGGTGGCCGCCTGGCCGCTGGCCGCGCGCTGCGTCATCAGGGCCAGGCCGAAGTCGACGTCGTGCAGTTGCAGGCCGGAGGCGCTGGCCGTGCCGCCGCCGACACCGGCGAAGGCCTCCAGGTCGGCACCGCCGATGGTGAGCATGTCCACGTCCACCGTGGCGGCGGGCGTGCTGCCGTGCGCGGCCAGGGTGACCTGGCGGCTGCTCTTCTGGATCGCGAGGTCGCCTTCGACGTGGAAGAAGCCGTACACGTCCACCGTGAGGTGGCCCGAGGCCTGGAGCAGCTTGCCCTTGGCGCCGTCCATGCTCAGCTGCAGCGGCGTGGTGCCGGTGCCGGTGGCCACGGCGAGTTGCGTGCCGTGGGCATAGTCGACCACCACGTTGGCGCCGGCGCCCGTCTGGCCGCTCTGGTTGACCAGCAGTTCCAGGTCGGTGGCGCGCAGCGTCACGTCGGAGATGCCGACGAAGGCCACGGAGCCGGCCTTGGCCTGCACGCTGGTCCAGTTGCGGGCGGGGGCCGTGCTGCCCGCCGCCATCTTCTCGCCCATCAGCGCCAGGCCGAACTGAACGTTGTTCAGCTGCACGCCGGTGCCGCTGGCGCCGACGAAGCCATCGATGCCGGTGCCGCCGATGGTCAGCACGTCGACGGTCGCGGTGCTGCGGTCGGACAGGGTGACGGTCTTGCTGCTGCTCTTCTCGAAGGCGAAGTCGCCACTCAGCTGGGCGAAGCCGAAGACGTCCAGCGTCAGGTGCGCCGATGCCTGCATCAGCTTGCCCTTGCTGCCGTCGAGCGACAGGTCCAGGCTGGTGCCGGTGCCCGTCGCGACGGACAGGCTGGTCTTGTTCGCGCCGGTGTATTCGACGACGGCGTCGTTGGCGGTGCCGGCCTGGTTGACCGCGATGGCGATGGCGCCGGCCGACAGCGTCAGGCCGTCGACGCCCACGATCTGGGCGCTGGTGGCGGTCGCTTGCAGGCTGGTCCAGGTGCGCGCGGGCGTAGTGGTGCCTGCGGCCATGTGCTGGCTCATCAGGGCGAGGCCGAACTGCGCGTTCGTCAGGCTCAGGCCGACGGCGTTGCTCTGGCCGCCGTTGGCGCCGATGAAGGCGTTGATGTTGGTGCCACCGATGGTCAGGACGTCGGCCGTGATCTGCTCGTGCGCGGCGTTCGCCAGCGTGACGGTCTGGTTGCTGCTCTTCTCGAAAGCGAAGTCACCGGAGAGCTGGGCGAAGCCGAACACGTCCAGCGTCAGGTGCGCCGATGCCTGCGTCAGCGCGCCCTTGCTGCCGTCCAGCGACAGGTCGATGCTGGTGCCCGTGCCGGTCGCGACGGCCAGCGTGGTCTTGTTCGCGCCGGTGTATTCGACCACCGCGTCGCTGGCGGTGCCTGCCTTGTTGACGGCAACGGCGATGCTGCCGGCCGACAGTGTCAGGCCGTCGACGCCCACGATCTGGGCGCTGGTGGCGGTCGCTTGCAGGCTGGTCCAGGTGCGCGCGGGCGTGGTGGTGCCTGCGGCCATGTGCTGGCTCATCAGCGCCAGGCCGAACTGCGCGTTCGTGAGGCTCAGGCCGACGGCGTTGCTCTGGCCGCCGTTCGCACCAATGAAGGCGTTGACGCTGGTGCCGCCAATGGTCAGGACGTCAGCGTTGACTTGCTCATGTGCGCTGTTCGCCAGCGTGATCGTCTGGTTGCTGCTCTTCTCGAAGGCGAAGCTGCCCGACAGCTGGGCGAAGCCGAAGACGTCGAGCGTCAGATTGCCCGAAGCACGCGTGAGGCTGCCCTTGCTGCCGTCCAGCGACAGGTCGAGGCTGGTGCCGGTGCCCGTCGCGACGGACAGGCTCGTCTTGTTCGCACCGGTGTACTCGACGACAGCGTCACCGGCCGTGCCGGCCTTGTTCACCGCGATGTCGATGGAACCGGCCGAGAGAGTCAGACCGTTCACACCCACGATCTGCGCGCTCGTCGCGGTCGCTTGCAAGCTCGTCCAGGTGCGCGCGGGCGTGGTGGTGCCTGCGGCCATGTGCTGGCTCAACAGCGCCAGGCCGAACTGCGCGTTCGTCAGGCTCAGGCCAACCGCGTTGCTCTGGCCGCCATTCGCGCCGATGAAGGCGTTGATGCCCGTGCCGCCAATGGTCAGCACATCGGCGGTGACCTGCTCGTGCGCAGCGTTCGCCAGCGTGACGGTCTGATTGCTGCTCTTCTCGAAAGCGAAGCTGCCGCTGAGCTGCGCGAAGCCGAACACATCCAGCGTCAGGTTGCCCGAAGCACGCGTGAGGCTGCCCTTGCTGCCGTCGAGCGACAGGTCGAGGCTGGAGCCCGTGCCCGTCGCAACGGTCAGACTGGTCTTGTTCGCGCCCGTGTATTCGACGACGGCATCCCCTGCCGTGCCCGCCTTGTTCACCGCGATGTCGATGGAACCGGCCGACAGCGTCAGCCCGTTCACGCCAACGATCTGGGCGCTGGTGGCCGTGGCTTGCAGGCTGGTCCAGGTACGCGCAGGCGTGGTGCTGCCTGCGGCCATGTGCTGGCTCATCAGGGCGAGGCCGAACTGCGCGTTCGTCAGGCTCAGGCCGACCGCGTTGCTCTGGCCGCCGTTGGCGCCGATGAAGGCATTGATGCCCGTGCCGCCGATGGTCAGCACGTCGGCCGTGACCTGCTCGTGCGCAGTGTTCGCCAGCGTGATGCTCTGATTGCTGCTCTTCTCGAACGCGAAGCTGCCGGAGAGTTGGGCGAAGCCAAAGACGTCGAGTGTCAGATTGCCCGAGGCACGCGTCAGGCTGCCCTTCGCGCCATCCAGCGACAGCGCGAGGCTCGTGCCGGTGCCCGTCGCCACGGACAAGTCGGTCTTGTTTGCACCGGTGTACTCGACCACGGCGTCGCCGGCCGTACCGGCCTTGTTCACCGCGATGTCGATGGATCCAGCCGATAGGGTCAGACCATTTACACCCACGATCTGGGCGCTGGTCGCGGTCGCTTGCAAGCTCGTCCAGGTCCGCGCGGGCGTGGTGCTGCCTGCGGCCATGTGCTGACTCATCAGCGCCAAGCCGAACTGCGCGTTCGTCAGGCTCAAGCCGACTGCGTTGCTCTGCCCGCCGTTGGCACCGATGAACGCATTGATGGCCGTGCCGCCGATGGTCAGCACGTCGGCGGTAATCTGCTCATGCGTGGCGTTCGCCAGCGTGATCGTCTGGTTGCTGCTCTTCTCGAAGGCAAAGCTGCCCGACAACTGCGCGAAGCCGAAGACGTCCAGCGTCAGATTGCCCGAAGCACGCGTAAGGCTGCCCTTCGCGCCGTCCAGCGACAGCGCGAGGCTCGTGCCCGTACCCGTCGCCACGGACAAGTCGGTCTTGTTGGCACCGGTGTACTCGACAACTGCATCGCCTACCGTGCCCGCCTTGTTCACGGCGATGTCGATGCTTCCAGCCGACAGCGTGAGGCCGTTCACGCCGACGATCTGGGCGCTGGCGGCCGTCGCCTGCAAGCTCGTCCACGTCCGCGCAGGCGTGGTAGTGCCTGCGGCCATGTGCTGGCTCATCAGGGCCAGGCCGAACTGGGCATTGGTCAGGCTCAGTCCGACCGCATTGCTCTGGCCACCATTAGCGCCGATGAAGGCGTTGATGCCCGTGCCGCCGATGGTCAAGACGTCGGCCGTAACCTGCTCGTGCGCGGCAGTCGCCAGCGTGATGGTCTGGTTGCTGCTCTTCTCGAATGCGAAGCTGCCAGTCAGTTGGGCGAAGCCGAAGACGTCCAGCGTCAGGTTGCCCGAGGCGCGCAGCAGGCTGCCCTTGCTGCCATCTAAGGAGAGGTCGATGCTGGTGCCCGTGCCGGTCGCAACGGCCAGCGTGGTCTTGTTCGTTCCGGTGTATTCGACCACCGCGTCGTTGGCGGTGCCTGCCTTGTTGACCGCGATGTCGATACTTCCAGCAGACAGCGTCAGGCCGTTCACGCCGACGATCTGCGCGCTGGTGGCCGTGGCTTGCAGGCTCGTCCAGGTACGCGCGGGCGTGGTGCTGCCTGCTGCCATGTGCTGGCTAATCAGGGCCAGGCCAAACTGCGCGTTCGTCAGGCTCAAGCCAACCGCGTTGCTCTGGCCACCATTCGCGCCGATGAAGGCATTGATGCCCGTGCCACCGATGGTCAGCACGTCGGCCGTGACCTGCTCATGCGCAGTGTTCGCCAGCGTGATGGTTTGGTTGCTGCTCTTTTCGAAGGCAAAGCTGCCCGACAACTGCGCGAAGCCAAAGACGTCGAGCGTCAGATTGCCCGAAGCGCGCGTCAGGCTGCCCTTGCTGCCGTCCAGGGAGAGGTCGATGCTGGTGCCCGTGCCGGTCGCAACAGCCAGCGTAGTCTTGTTCGTGCCGGTGTACTCGACGACGGCATCCCCTGCCGTGCCAGCCTTGTTGACCGCGATGTCGATGCTTCCAGCAGACAGCGTGAGGCCATTCACGCCGACGATCTGCGCGCTGGTGGCCGTGGCCTGCAGGCTCGTCCAGGTGCGCGCAGGCGTGGTGCTGCCTGCAGCCATGTGCTGACTCATCAGCGCCAGGCCGAACTGCGCGTTCGTCAGGCTCAGGCCGACGGCGTTGCTCTGTCCGCCGTTGGCGCCGATGAAGGCATTGATGCCCGTGCCGCCGATGGCCAGGACATCGGCCGTCAGCTGCTCGTGCGTGGCGTTGGCGAGCGTGATGGTCTGGTTGCTGCTCTTCTCGAACGCGAAGCTGCCCGAGAGCTGCGCGAAGCCAAAGACGTCGAGCGTCAGATTTCCCGAAGCGCGCGTCAGGCTGCCCTTGCTGCCGTCCAGGGAGAGGTCGATGCTGGTGCCCGTGCCGGTCGCAACCGCCAGCGTGGTCTTGTTCGCACCGGTGTACTCGACGACCGCGTCACCGGCCGTACCGGCCTTGTTGACCGCGATGTCGATGGAACCGGCCGACAGCGTCAACCCGTTCACGCCAACGATCTGCGCACTGGTCGCGGTCGCTTGCAGGCTAGTCCAGGTCCGCGCAGGCGTGGTGGTACCTGCGGCCATGTTCTGGCTCATCAGGGCCAGGCCGAACTGGGCATTCGTCAGGCTCAGGCCGACCGCATTGCTCTGTCCACCGTTGGCGCCGATGAACGCGTTGACGCCCGTGCCACCGATGGTCAGGACGTCAGCGTTGACTTGCTCACGTGCGCTGTTCGCCAGCGTTATGGTCTGGTTGCTGCTCTTCTCGAAAGCGAAGCTGCCCGACAACTGGGCGAAGCCGAACACGTCCAGCGTCAGGTTGCCCGACGCACGCAGCAGGCTGCCCTTGGCGCCATCCAGCGACAGCGTCAGGCTCAAGCCCGTGCCTGTCGCCACAGACAGGTCGGTCTTGTTCGCGCCGCTGTAGTTGACGACCGCACCGCCTGCGGTGCTGGTCTTGTTCACGGCCACATCGATGGCGCCGGCCGACAGCGTCAGCCCATCCACACCGACGATCTGGGCACTGGTCGCGGTCGCTTGCAGGCTGGTCCAAGTGCGCGCAGGCGTGCTTGAGCCTGCGGCCATGCGCTCGCCCATCAGGGCCAGGCCAAACTGGGCATTGGTCAGCTTCAGGCCGACTTCATTGCTCTGTCCACCGTTGGCGCCGATGAAGGCACTGATGCCCGTGCCGCCGATGGTCAGCACATCCACGGTCACGTTGCTGGCGTCCGACAGCGTGACGACCTTGTTCGCGCTCTTCTCGAAGGCGAAGTCGCCCGAGAGTTGCGCAAAGCCGAACACATCCAGCGTCAGGCTGCCCGACGCACGCAGCAGATTGCCCTTGGCGCCGTCCAACGACAGCGTCAGGCTCGAGCCCGTGCCTGTCCCGACGGACAGATCGGTCTTGTTCGTACCGATGTAGTTGACAACGGCACCATTGGCAGTACTCGACTTGTTCACCGCCACGTCGATGGCGCCGGCAGACAGCGTCAGCCCATCCACACCCAGGAACTGGGCGCTGGTGGCGGTCGCTTGCAAGCTCGTCCACGTGCGGGCAGGCGTGGTGGTGCCCGCAGCCAGGCGCTCGCCCATCAAGGCCAGGCCGAACTGTGCGTTGGTCAGGCTCAGACCAACCGCATTGCTCTGGCCGCCGTTGGCGCCGATGAAGGCGTTGATGCCCGTGCCACCGATGGTCAGCACGTCAACGGTGACGTTGCTGGCGTCCGACAGCGTGACGGTCTTGTTGCTGTTCTTCTCGAAGGCAAAGCTGCCCGACAGCTGGGCGAAGCCGAACACATCCAGCGTCAGGTTGCCCGAGGCACGCGTCAGGCTGCCCTTGCTGCCGTCAAGCGACAGGTCGATGCTGCTGCCCGTGCCCGTGGCGACGGACAGGTTCGTCTTGTTCGCACCGCTGTACTCGACCACTGCGTCACCCGCCGTGCCTACCTTGTTGACCGCGATGTCGATGCTTCCAGCAGACAGCGTAAGGCCATTCACACCGACGATCTGAGCGCTGGTGGCCGTGGCCTGCAGGCTCGTCCAAGTGCGCGCAGGCGTGGTGCTGCCTGCAGCCGTGTGCTGGCTAATCAGGGCCAGGCCAAACTGCGCGTTCGTCAGGCTCAAGCCGACCGCGTTGCTCTGGCCGCCATTCGCGCCGATGAAGGCGTTGATGCCCGTGCCACCAATGGTCAGCACGTCGGCCGTGACCTGCTCATGCGCGGCATTCGCCAGCGTGATGGTCTGGTTGCTGCTCTTCTCGAAGGCAAAGCTGCCCGACAGCTGCGCGAAGCCAAAGACGTCGAGCGTCAGATTGCCCGAAGCGCGCGTGAGGCTGCCCTTGCTTCCGTCTAGCGATAGGTCGAGGCTTGTGCCCGTGCCGGTCGCAACAGCCAGCGTGGTCTTGTTCGTGCCGGTGTATTCGACGACAGCATCACCGATCGTGCCCGCCTTGTTTACCGCGATGTCGATGCTTCCAGCAGACAGCGTCAGGCCATTCACGCCGACGATCTGCGCGCTGGTGGGCGTGGCTTGCAGGCTGGTCCAGGTACGCGCAGGCGTGGTGGTGCCTGCGGCCATGTGCTGGCTCATCAGGGCCAGGCCGAACTGGGCATTCGTCAGGCTCAGGCCGACCGCATTGCTCTGTCCGCCGTTAGCGCCGATGAAGGCATTGACGCCGGTGCCGCCGATGGTCAGCACGTCAGCGTTGACTTGCTCGTGCGCAGTGTTCGCCAGCGTGATCGTCTGGTTGCTGCTCTTCTCGAAGGCAAAGCTGCCAGAGATTTGAGCAAAGCCGAACACGTCCAGCGTCAGGTTGCCCGACGCGCGTAGCAGGCTGCCCTTGGTGCCGTCCAAGGAGAGATCGATGCTGGTGCCCGTGCCGGTGGCGACGGACAGGTTCGTCTTGTTCGCACCGCTGTACTCGACGACAGCGTCACCGGCCGTGCCGGCCTTGTTCACCGCGATGTCGATGGAACCGGCCGACAGCGTCAGGCCGTTCACACCGACGATCTGGGCACTGGTCGCGGTCGCTTGCAGGCTGGTCCACGTGCGCGCGGGCGTGGTGGTGCCGGCGGCCATGTGCTGGCTCATGAGCGCCAGGCCGAACTGCGCGTTCGTCAGGCTCAGGCCGACCGCATTGCTCTGTCCGCCGTTAGCGCCGATGAAGGCATTGACGCCGGTGCCGCCGATGGTCAGCACGTCAGCGTTGACTTGCTCGTGCGCAGTGTTCGCCAGCGTGATCGTCTGGCTGCTGCTCTTCTCGAAAGCAAAGCTGCCCGACAGCTGCGCAAAGCCGAAGACGTCCAGCGTCAGATTGCCCGAAGCGCGCGTCAGGCTGCCCTTGCTACCGTCAAGGGACAGGTCAATGCTGAAGCCGGTGCCCGTCGCGACGGACAGGCTCGTCTTGTTCGCACCGGTGTACTCGACCACGGCGTCGCCGACCGTGCCCGCCTTGTTCACCGCGATGTCGATGGAGCCGGCTGACAGCGTCAGGCCGTTCACGCCGACGATCTGCGCGCTGGTGGCCGTGGCTTGCAGGCTAGTCCAGGTCCGTGCAGGCGTGGTGCTGCCTGCGGCCATGTGCTGGCTCATCAAGGCCAAGCCGAACTGGGCATTGGTCAGGCTCAGGCCGACCGCATTGCTCTGTCCGCCGTTAGCGCCGATGAACGCATTGACGCCCGTACCGCCAATGGTCAGGACATCGGCCGTGACCTGCTCGTGCGCGGCGTTGGCGAGCGTGATGGTCTTGTTGCTGCTCTTCTCGAACGCGAAGTCGCCCGTCAACTGCGCGAAGCCGAAGACATCCAGCGTCAGATGGCCCGAGGCCTGCAGCAGTTCGCCCTTGCTGCCGTCGAGCGACAGATTGACGCTGCTGCCCGTGCCAGTCGCCACCGACAGCGCGGTCTTGTTGGCACCGCTGTATTCGACGACCGCGTCGTTGGCCGCCTTGGCCTGGTTGAAGGCGAGCTGCACGCTGCCGGCCGACAGCGTCAGGCCGTTGACGCCGGCAAAGTCGGCCTGCGTGGCGCTTGCCTGCAGGCTGGTCCAGGCGCGGGTGGGCGCCGGCTGGCCGGTGACGGACTTCTGGCTCATCAGGGCCAGCGCGAATTCCATGCCCGTCAGGCGCAGGCCCACGGCATTGGCCTGGCTGCCGTTGGTGCCGATGAAGGCGCTGATGCCCGTGCCGCCGATGGCCAGCAGGTCGGTGTCGACCTGCTCGTGGGCCGCGTTGGCCAGCGTCACCGTCTGGCTGCTCTTCTCGATCGCGAAGCTGCCCGACAGCTGCACGAAGCCGGACAGGTCCAGCGCCAGGTTGCCCGAGGCCTGCAGCAGGCGGCCCTTGGCGCCGTCCAGGGCCAGCGTGACGTGGGCGCCGTTGGTGCCGGTCGTCACGTCGAAGGCCGTGGTGCGGCCGTAGTCGACGACGCTGTCGCCCGCGTTGCGCGCCTGATTGACGGCCACGCGGATCTGGCCGGCGGACAGGGTCAGCCCGTCCACGCCCGTGATGGACGCACCCGCGGCCGTCGCCTGCAGGCTGGTCCAGCTGCGCGCCGGCGTGGTGCTGCCGGTGGCCATGTGCTGGCTGATGAGGGCCAGGCCGAATTCCACGCCGGTGAGTTGCAGGCCCATGGCGTTGGCGCGGCCGTGGCCGACGCCGGCGAAGGCGTCCAGGCCGGTGCCGCCGATGGCGAGCACCTCGGCGCCCAGCACCTGCTCGCCGCTGGCCAGGGTGACGTCGCGGCGGCTCCTCTCGATGGCCAGCTGGCCGTCGACGGCAAAGAAACCGGCCACGTCCAGGCTGAGGTGGCCGCTGGCTTCCAGCAGTTCGCCGCGCGACGCCGCCATGTTCAGGGCGACCGACGTGCTGCTGCTCGTGGCCACCGAGAAGGCGTGCGCGCCGCTGAAGTCCAGCACCTGGTCGTTCGCACGGCTGGCCTGGTTGATGGCGATGCTGAGGCCGGAGACCTGCATCGTCAGGTCGGCCAGGCCCACCACGCTGGCGCTGCCCGCGGTGGCGACCAGCGTGGTCCAGTGGCGCGAGGCATCGGCCTGCGAGGTGGCCAGCGCCAGACCGAAGTCCACGCCCGTGAGCGCCAGGCCGGCCTTGGCGGCGCTGCCGCCGTTCACGCCGACGAAGGCATTGGCGCCATGCGCGCCCAGCGTGAGCAGGTCAACGGCCAGGCTGCTGCCGTCGGCCAGCGTGAGCGTCTCGACACTCTTGTTGAGCGCGAAGCCGCCCGAGACCTGGAAGAAGCCGTAGACGTCGATGTCCAGGTCGCCCTGCACCTGCAGCAGCTGGCCCTTGGCACCGGCCATGTTCAGCGTCATGACCGTGCCGGTGCCGGTGGGCACCGCCACGCCCTGCGCGGCGTAGTCGATCACCAGCGCATGGGCCGGCACGCCAGGGGTGCTGTGCGTGTAGCCGTCATGCACCTGCGACAGGCCGGGCGTCGCCACCTGGGCCGAGGCCGTGACGGCCAGCGCGGCGACGTCCACGCCCGCCAGGCTGCCGCCGAAGCGCACCACCAGTTCCTTGCCGTTCCAGAAGGTCGCTTCGACCTGGGCGCCGGCGAGGGACTGGTTGATGGCGGCGTCCAGCGCCGCGTTGATCTCGGCGCGGCCCGCGTCCAGGGCGATGCTGCCCGTGGTGTAGGTCTGGCCGCCGTGCGTGAAGCCCAGCGTGAAGCCACCGGCCAGCGCCTGCATGTCGAAGACCACGCGCTGCGCTTCGGCCACCGCCGCCTGGCCCTGGGCCAGGTTGTAGGGCTTGGCCGTGGCATTCACCAGGCTGCCGAAATGCGTGGTGAAGTCGGCGATGTCGGTGTTCGCCTTGGCACCGGCGAACTGGACGTCGTAGCTGCTGAAGCGGCCGCCGGAGGCGCCGGCGTTGTAGCTCACGCTCAGCTCGCCGGCCTGGAAGCCGCCCATGGCGAGCAGGGCCGCCTGGATGTTGGCGGCCTGGGTCGCGGGATCGCTGCTGTAGGCGATGGCGGCCGTCGTGCGGCCCGCATATTCGATGGTGAACGAGCCGCTGGGCGCCGTCTCGGCCACGGTCACCGTGCTGCGCAGCGCGTTCAGGGATTGGCCGGCCAGGCTGCCGCCGAAGCCCACCAGGAAGGCGCCATTCGCGTCGGTGGACACGGTCACGCTGCCGCCGATGCCCGCGAGTGCGGCATTCAGGGCCGACTGCACCGCCGAGGCGCCGGCGCCGAGCGCGATGGCGCCGGTGGTGTAGGCCGAGCCGTTGTAGGTCAGCGAGAGCGTGTAGCTGCCCGCGGCCGCGGTGTCGATGGCCACGCGCTGCACTTCGCCCAGCGCCGCACCGGCCGCGCTGACGTTGGAGGCGCTGACGTGGCCGAACACGGTGCGGGTGCCCACCACGCTGATGTCGCCCACGTCCGTGCCCGCCAGGGCGCCGCTGAAGCTGATCAGGTAGCGATGGCTGCCCGTCGTCTTCTGGTCGAAGGTGACGCGGATGTCGTTGGCGTTCGCGTTCAGCAGCTGGACCAGCGCGGCCTTGATGTTGGCGGCGTTGAAGCTGACGCTGTTCTGTGCGAAGAATTCGGTCACCGAGCCGGCGACGCCAGCCACCGACAGGATGTAGCTGCCCACCGAGGTGTAGGGCGTGTCGAAGACGATCTGCTGCACTTCGCCCGTGGCGGTGCGGGCGGCCGAGACTTCGCCGATGGCGATGGACACCGGCGCCGGCACCACGCGCTCGGCCTCGATGACGATCTGCTTGACCTCGCTGGTGCCTGCCGCGGCCTGCGCGTCGGTGCTCACGGTGGCGGTGATGCCGGCGGCCGTCAGGTGGACGCCCAGCGTGCCCGCGGCCTGGCCGGCCAGGCTGCCGATCAGCTCGATGGCGAAGCCCTGCTCGCGCGAGCCGGTCACGTGCACGTTGCCGGCGCCGACCAGCGTCTCCAGCGTGCGCGTCAGGCTGGCGATCAGCTCGGCCGTGCTCTCGCGGCCGGTCAGCGTGGCCGTGGCATCGGCGCCGCCGTAGCTCAACTTGAGGCTGCCGACGGCGGTGGCGGGCAGCTGCAGCGTCCACAGCGCGTTCTGCTGGTCCGAGGTGGCCGCCGTGGCCGGCACCTGCACGCCGCGGTTGATGTTGACGACGAGGTTGGAGGCGGCGACGTGCACGTCGTCCAGCCCCACGAAGGTGGCCAGCTGGGCCGAGGCCTGCAGGCTGGTGAACTTGTGCGCCGCATTGGCGCGGTCGACGGCGAAGAGCAGGCCGAAGTCGGCATTGCCCAGGCGCAGGCCCAGCGCATCGCTGCTGCTGCGGCCGTTGACGCCGGCGAAGGCCGTGATGCCGGCGCCGCCCAGGCTCAGCGTCTGGGCCTGGATCTGGCTGCCGTCGGACAGTGTGAGCGGCTGGGTCTTGCTTTCCAGCGCGAAGCTGCCGGAGACATTGAAGAAGCCGAAGACGTCCAGGTCCAGATGGGCCGTGGCGAGCAGCTGCGCGCCGGCGCTGCCGGCCATGGCCAGCGTGACGTGGCTGCCGGGCCCGGTCGCCACGTTCAGCGGCGCGGCCTGCCAGTCGATGACGTTGCCGGCCGGCGCGCTGGCCCGGTTGACGGCCACGTGCACGTTGGAGACCACCGCCGTCAGGTCGCTGACGCCGACGAAGGAAGCGGTGCCCGGCGTGCTCGCGTTGCTGGCGATGTCCAGCGCGGTCCACTGGCGTGCGGTGCCGGTGGCGCCCGCGGCCAGTTGCTCGCTGGCCAGCGCCAGGCCGAAGTCGAAGCCGTTCAGCGACAGGCCGATGGGGCTGCTGCCGGTGATGCCGGCGAAGGCCTGCACCTGGCTGGCGCCGACCGTCAGCAGGTCGACGTCGACCTGGCTGCCGCCCTGCAGCGTCACGCGGGCGCTGCTCTTGTCGAAGGCGAAGTTGCCGCTGACCTGCACGAAGCCGAACAGGTCCAGGTCCAGCTGGCCGGCGGCGCGGACGGTGGCGCCCAGGGCGCCGTCCAGGTTCAGCGTCGCGCTGCTGGCGGCGCCGGTGGCCACCGTCAGCTGGTGGCTGCCGCTGAAGTCCAGCACCACGCCATCGGCCGCGGCGCGGTTGATGGCCACGGACAGCTGCGTGCCCGAGGCCTTGAAGCCATCGAGGCCCACGAAGGAAGCAGCGCCGGCGCTGGCCTGCAGCGTGCTCCACTGGCGCGGCGTGCCCTGGCCGGCGGCCAGGGTCTCGGTGGCCAGCGCGAGGGCCACGTCCACGTTCGACAGCGCGAAGCCCATGGCGCCATCGGTGCCGCCGCGCACGCCGGCAAAGGCGGACACGCCGTGCATGCCCACCGTCAGCAGGCGCACGGCCACGGCGCCGGATTCGTCCACGTTGGCGGTGGCGGCCCGGTCGGCCTTCTGCAGCGTGGCGTCGGACTGGCTCAGCGCGAAGCTGCCCGAGGCCTGCAGGAAGCCGAAGGCATCCAGCCGCAGCGTGCCGGCGGCGCGGGTCACGGCGCCGTCCTGGCCCTTCATGTCGAAGGCGATGGTGTGGCCGTTGCCGGTGTCGATCGCCAGCTGGGTCTTGCCGGCGCCGAAGTCGATCACCGACGCGCCGGCGGAGGCGCGGTTGATGTCCAGCCGCAGCGCCTCGGCGGCGAGTTCCAGGCCGGCCACGCCGGTGAAGGACGCCGAGCCGGCGGTCGCCTGCAGGGCCGTCCAGGTGCGGGCCGTCTGGCCGGCTGCCACCTTGTCGCTGGCCACGGCCAGCGCGAAATCCATGCCGGCCAGCTGCAGGCCGGCGGCCTGGGCCGTGCCGCCCGCCATGCCGGCGAAGGCGCGCACGTCGTGGCCGCCCAGGGTCAGCAGGTTCACGTCCACCGGACTGCCGCCGCTGGCGAGCACCACGGACGAGGTGGACTTGGAGAAAGCGAAATCGCCTTCGAGCTGCAGGAAGCCGAAGGCGTCGATGCTGAGGTGCCCCGAGGCGCGCAGCAGCGCCCCGTCGGCGCCGTGCATGCCGAAGGCGACGCTGCTGGCCGGCCCCGTGGGCACGCTGAGCGTGGTGCGCGCATAGTCGACCACGCTGGTGTCGCCCGCGGCGCGGTTGACCTGCACCGACAGCTTGCCGGCGCCCAGCACCAGGCCGTCGATGCCCACGAAGGAGGCGCTGTCGGCCGTGGCCTGCAGGCTGGTCCACTGGCGGGCGGTGGCGGTGCTGCCCTGGGGCAGCACTTCGCTGATGAGGGCCAGGCCCAGGTCCACGCCCGTCAGGCGCAGGCCCACCGGGTTGGCGCCCTGCCCGTTCACGCCCACGAAGGCCGAGATGCCGCGGCCGGCCAGGCTCAGCACGTCGACGTTGACGGCCGAGGCGGATTCGTCCGCCGGTGTGGCGGCCACGTCGGCCAGCAGCACCGTCTGGCTGCTCTTCTTGAGCGCGAAGTCGCCCTCGGCGCCGAAGAAGCCGAAGGCGTCCAGGTTCAGGTGGCCGGCCACCTGCAGCAGGGCGCCCTGGCGGCCGTCCATGTCGAGCGCGACGGCATCGGTGCCCAGGCCCAGGCGCAGGCCCTGCACCGCGTAGTCGACCACCGCATCGCCGGCGCGGCCGGCCTGGTTGACCGCCACGATCATGTCGCGGCCGGCCAGCGCCAGGCCGTCGATGCCGTGCAGGCTGGCGCCGGCCACGCGGGCCTGCACGCTGGTCCAGGTGCGCGTGGCGTCGTTGCGGTCGGCCAGCAGGGCGATACCCAGGTCCGCGCCCGACAGCGTCAGGCCGACCTCGTTGGCCTGGCCCTTGTTCACGCCGACGAAGGCGTTGGTGTTGGCCAGGCTCAGGTCCACCAGGCTGGCATCGACGGTGCTGCCGTCGGCCAGCACCACCGCGGCATTGCGCTTGTCGATGTTGACCTGGCCTTCGGCCCGCACGAAGCCGAAGAGGTTGAGCGCCAGGTTGCCATTGGCGCGCGTCTGCGCGCCCAGGCTGCCGTCCAGGTCCAGCGACACCGTGCCGCTGCCGGTGGCCACGCTGATGGCGTTGGCGCCGGCCAGGTTGGCCACCGCATCGCCCGCCTTGCCGGCGCGGTTGATGGTCACGCCCAGCTGGGTGCCGCTCACGCTGAGCCCGTTGCCCGCGCTGACCGACACGCTCGCGGCCGTGGCCTTGGCGGCCGTCCAGGTGCGGGTGGCGTCGCTGCGGTCGCTCATCAGCGCCAGCGCGAACTGCACGCCGGCCAGGTCCAGGTCCAGCGCGCTGCCGAGCAGGCCGGCCGAGGCGCTCACGTTGCTGGCGCCCACCGTGAGCATGTCCACGGCGATGGGGCTGCCACCGCTGGCCAGCTGCACGCTGCCCACGCTGCGGTGCAGCGCGAAGTCGCCGCTGGCGCGGAAGAAGCCGTCGATGTCCAGCAGGCCGCCGCGCACCGCGACTTCCTGCACGCCGGCCACCAGGCCGGCGCCGTAGGCATAGCTGGCGCTGCCCACCGTCACCGTCTGCGCGGCGAAGTCGCTGCCGGTGCTGTTCCAGCGCACGGCGGCGCTGGTGCCGCCCAGGGTGGCGGCGTCGCCCAGCGTGGCCTGCACGCTGCCCGAGGCCTCCAGCACGGTGCCGGACTGGCCCGCGGTCGTGACCACGCGCAGCGCCACCGACGCATCGCTCACGCCCACCTTGAAGCCGCCCGCCGCCAGCGACACCGACGCATGGCTGGCGATGACCTGCATCGCGCCGGTGGCCGTGTCCTTGCCGAAGGAGAAGTCGCCGCTGAGCACGAAGGCGCCCACCGTGGCGCTCAGGCCCTGGATGTCCACCACCGGCGTGCTGCCGGCGGCCATGCTGCCGAAGGTGTAGCTGAAGCCGCGGAAGTCCAGCTTGACGCCCGTGAGGTCGCCCGCCTGCTGGTTGAAGTGCAGCGTGGCCGAAGCCGCCGAGGCGTTGGCGAAGTCCCCGCCGTTGACGTAGGCGCCGCCCGAGGCCTCCAGCGCGATCTTGCCGCTCGTGTCCACCGACAGGGCGAAGGCCCCATGGTCGATGCCCACCGACATGCCGCCACCGGCCATGCGCGCCGACACGTCGTGGCCCGCCGCCACGAACTGGTTGCCCGCCATCGCAAAGCCGAAGTCGCCCGAGACGGTGATGTCGTTGAACACCGTCAGCGTGCCCTGGTGCGCCGACAGCGTGACCCGCGTGACGTCCGTGGCCGGCGCGTCCAGCGTGAACGTGGGCGCATTGCTCGCACCGCCGAAGCTCAGAGGATGGGCGCTCAGGTCCGGGCTGCTGGCGCTCGCGCCCGGGCCCACGCCCACCGCGAAGTCCAGCGTCAGCTGGTTGGCCGTCAGCGACAGCCCGCTCGTGCCCTGCAGCGTCAGGCCCGTCACCGTGCCCTCGCCCAGCACCCAGCCCGAGTCGGCCCGGCTCGCATCGGCGATGTAGGCGATGCCGATGTCCGCATCCGAGAACGCGATGCCCGGCCTGGCCGCGTCCAGCGAGCCCAGCACGCCGCTGCCGTCGTGCAGGCCCAGCAGCAGGATGTCGTGCGCGCGCCCTGCCCCGTCGCCCAGGTCGGCGTCGGCCATGTAGCCCAGACTGAAGTTGCCCGACAGGTGCAGCCCCTGGCCCAGGTCCAGCGCCGTGGCGCCGAAGTTCAGCGGGCCGCTGGACTGGAAGTAGCCGGCGTTGATCAGCTGGCCCACGCCGTCCTTGATGGTGCCCGTGAGGCCAGTGGGCGTGGCGCTGTCGATGGCACCGATCAGCAGCCCCGCGGTGGCGTTGAGCTTGTGGGCCGTGAGCACCACCGCGCCAGCGGTGTTGGTGTCGCCCGTCTGTTTGATCTCGAAGTAGTAGGTGTCGCTGCCGGCGGACTGCACGAAGCCCTGGCTGCTCGAGAAGTGGCCCGAGACGCTGCCATAGGTCATGAAGGTGAACTGCTGGCCGTCGGTGGGCTTGAAGCCGTCGATCAGGCTCAGGGCCAGCTTGCCGTCCAGGGTGGCGTTGCCCGAGACGTTGATCTGGTCGTAGTGGCCGGCGCCGGTGCCGGCGCTGCTGCCGCCCAGCTCGATCTGCAGCGTGCCGCCGGCGCTCTGGGTATAGCTGCTGACGTTGTCCACGCCCGGCGAATGGCCGGGGCTGACCACGCCGGTGTTGAGCACCGCCA
>NZ_LDSL01000105.1 GCF_001476815.1 Pseudacidovorax intermedius
GATGCCGCCGGCGGCATCCAGCGTGTCGAGCGTGTCCAGCACGCGGCGGCCCAGCTTCACCGCGTTCTTGAACGACAGGTTGGTCATGTGCCGCAGGCAGATGGTGCGCACCGTGCCCGTGCCCAGGAAGGTGATCGCCTGGCTCACGCTGGCCACCGGCTGGCGCAGCCCGTACACCGGTGAATTGACGGCCGCCAGCACCTTGGCCGCCACCAGCGGCTCGCCCATCACCAGATCGGCCATGTCGGCCGCACTGGCCTGCTCGATGAAGTCGGCCGAGACCAGTTGCCGCAGCGCACGCGGCGGCGGCGGGATCTTGCGCAGCACGGCGCCCACCTTGGCGGCCTGCTCGGCCGGCAGCGCATCGGCCCGGGTGGGAAGAAAACCGACCAGCGGCGCCGGCAGGGACGGGGAGGACGGGGTCGACATGCTCGAGAGGACGATGAAGGCGGTGAGGCCGGCGGCGCGCACAGGCGGGCACGGCGCTGCGGTCGATGGACGATGTCGATTATTAACGATTCGTTGCAATTACAGCGCGGGCGGCGGCAGGGGGCGCCGCATGGCGATGGCCTTTCACGACCTCGGGCGCCGCGGGGTGCCGCCGGGCCGCCCCGCCCCTCAGGTGCGCAAGCCTTCCAGGGTGCGTTCGTCGCGCAGCAGGCCCGGCAGGTCTGCCAGCGCGGGCAGGTCGAGGTAGGCGCGCACGTGGTGGAAATCCGGGTCGCTGGCAAAGGCCTGGTCCAGCTCCTGCGGTCCCAGGGGCTGGCCGCAGGCCAGGCGCTCTCCCAGCCGGGCGCAGACGTAGCCCAGCGCCAGCGCCGGCGCGCGCCTCGGCGGCACCGCCTCCACGGGCGTGACCAGCACCGACTCCAGCGCCCATGCGTCCTGCGCCAGGCCGGGCGGCAGCTTCCATTCGCGCATCAGCAGCTGGCCGATGGCGCCGGCCGACACCCCCCAGTGTGCCTGCTGCAGCCGCAGCCGCGGCAGCAAGGCGCCCGGCGCCACCGCGTCGTCCGGCGCGCGGCTGGCATGCTGGAAGGTGATGGCCGCCAGATGGCCGATGAAGGAGATCACCACCTGCGTGGCCAGGCCGCTTGGGTCGTCCACGGGCAGCCGCGGCGCCAGGCGCAGGCACAGCGCGCCGGCCAGGCCGCCGGACGCGTCGAGCGTGTCCAGCGCGCGGCGGCCATAGGCCGAATTGACGTTGAACGAGATGCCCATCATGTGCCGCAGGCAGATGTTGCGCACCACCGTCATGCCGAGGAAGGTGATGGCCTGGCTGATGCTGGTCACCGGCTGGCGCACGCCGTAGAGCGGCGAGTTGACCGCCGCCATCACCTTGGCCGCGACCAGGGGCTCGCCCATGACCAGGTCGGCCAGGTCGGCGGCACCGGCACTCGCCACGAAGTCCGGCGACACCAGCTGGCGCAGCGCGCGGGGCGGCGGCGGGATCTCGCGCAGCACCGTGCCCAGGCGGCGCGCCTGCTCCTCGAGCAGCGTCTCCGCGGGGGCGAGCTGGAAGCTGGCCAGGGTCTCGGGCAGGCCGCCGACCACGGGCGGCACGAGGGTCACCGCAGCGGCGTCGTCGTCGGACCCGTCCGCCTCGGTCACCACCGCATCCGGCCGCGCGGGCGCGCCGGCCGGGTGCATGGGCGACATCGCGGCGAGGCCGGCGGAGGACGCGGGGAAAGCAGGGGCATGGGGCGATGGCCGGGCGGCGACGGGCTCTGCGCCTTCTGCGTCGCGCGCACCCAGACCGCGCAGCCAGTTCAACCAGCGGCTCGTCATCGGGACCGGCGCCCGCTCAGGCGCACACGCGGCCGCAACGGGGCCCGCGTGCACGCTCGGAGAGGGCCGGGACGGCGGTGCAGGCGGAGATCGGCACGAACGCCCAGGAAAAAGTCGGGGGTTGGCCGATGCGAATGATCATTTGTACAAATTATGGCGAAAGCGGACTTTTGTCACAATATTTCACGCTATCAAAGTCGCATAGGCGACACATGGCGTGATGCCGGCTGGCGCCCCTTGGCGCCTGCGCATCCCGGATGCGGCCGCTGATCGACCTTCAAGCCTGCATCGCTACCATCACCGAATACGCCTTCACCACCGCCGTCGCCGGCTGGAAGACCGCGATGCCGAGCGCATCGATGGCGTCGTTGGTGACGCTGGCCGTCAGCACCGCGCCGCCGGGCAGCGTGAGCCCCACCAGCGAGGACACCGCGCCCCGCTCCACGCGCGACACGGTGCCGGCGAACTGGTTGCGCGCCGACAGGCGGTAGCCGGCGAAGTCGGTCACCAGCACCACGGCCGAGGACTTGACCAGCGCGATCGCCTCCTTGCCCACGGCCGCCTGCAGCCGCTCGGCGGCGGCGGTGGTCATGGTGGCGACGATCTCCTGGCCGCCGGCCAGGGCCAGGGTGAGCGCGGTGGTGACGGGGCCGGCCTCGATGGCGCGAACGGTGCCGGCGAACTGGTTGCGTGCGGTGGTCTTCATGGCGATCCTTCGAAGCAGGCCGGCGATGGCGGGCTGCTGGATGAGCAGGGCTTCCTGCGCGCGCAGGAAGTCGGTGTGGGCCCGCTGCAGCCCGGCCCAGGCGGCCAGCAGCGCGCGTCCGGCGTCGGTGAGGCGCGTGCCGCCGCCGCCCTTGCCGCCGGTGGCGCGTTCCAGCAGCGGCGCGGCGGACAGGTTGGCGGCCGTCTCCAGCACCAGCCAGGCGCCCTTGTAGCTGTAGCCGGCGGCGCGGGCGGCCCGGTTGATGGAGCCGCTGCCGTCGATGGCGGCCAGCAGCGCGAAGAAGCGCGCGTCCAGCCGGCCCGCCAGGCGCAGCTCGCCGTCCAGCAGCGTGGCGTCAGCCATGGCCACCCGCTTCCGCACCGCCCAGCAGGCGGCGCACGGCGGCGGCCTGCGGCGGCTCCGGCGCCCGCGCCACGCCGCCGCGCAGTTGCAGCTCGACGCCGGTGCCCCGGGCGACGTTCACCTGCCGCACGGCGCGGCCGTGCTCGATGAGCACCGCCTCCTGGGCCAGCGCCAGCACGTCGTCGATGTCGTGCGTGATCATCAGCACCGGCAGCTGCCAGCGGGCGCAGACGGCGGCCAGCTCCTGCCGCAGGCCGTCCCGCAGCATCGGGTTGAGGGCGGCGAAGGGCTCGTCGAGCAGCAGCAGCTGCGGATCGCAGGCCAGGGCGCGGGCCAGGGCCACGCGCTGCTGCTGGCCGCCGGAGAGCGCCGCCGGGCGCGCGTCGGCCATCGCGTCCAGGCCGAAGCTGGCCAGCAGTTCGTCCACGCGCTGCGCGGCACGCCCGTCCAGCCGACGGCGCCACCACGTCGTCAGGCCGAAGCCGATGTTCTGCCGCACGCTCAGGTGTGGGAACAGCGCGTAATGCTGGAACAGGTAGCCCACGCGCCGCTGCGGCGTCGGCAGGTCGATGCCGGCGGCGGCATCGAAGAGCGTGCGCCCCCCGATGCGCACATGGCCCCGGTCGGGCCGCAGCAGCCCGGCGACCGCCTGCAGCGTCAGCGACTTGCCCGCGCCGGAGGGGCCGTACAGCGCCACCCTGCGCGCGTCGCTGCGAAAGGACGTGTGCAGCGCGAAGCGGCGCGGGCCGTCGCTCACGGCCAGTTGCAGGTCGACGTCGATCAACGGCATCAGGAGGGCTGGCCGAAGCCGTACCTGTTCAGCACCTCCAGTGCGGGTGGCGTCGAGAGGAAGTGGATGAACGCCTTCGCGAGCGGCTTCTGCCGGCTCTCGCTGACCACCACGACGGGATAGCTCACCGGCGTGTGGCCCGTGGCGGTGAAGGCGATCTTGACCTTGTCGCCGCCGATGGCGGCATCGGTGCGGTAGACGAAGCCGGCGTCCACCTCGCCGCGCGCCACGTAGTCGAGCACCTGGCGCACGCTGTCGGCGTAGACGAATTTGGGCTCCAGGGTGGCCCACAGGCCGGCAGCGTCCAGCGACTCCCGGGTGTAGCGGCCCACCGGCACGGTGGCGGTCTTGCCGATGGCGATGCGCTTGACGGCGGCGCCGGCCAGGTCCTTGACCGAGGCCAGCGCCGGGCCGCCCTGCGCGGGCACCACGGAAACCACGGTGTTGAGGGCGAAGTCGCGCTTGCTGTCGGCGTCGAAGAGCTTCTTCTCGATGCCCTGCGTCACCGTGGTCTGGTCGGCGCTGGCGAACACATCCACCGGTGCGCCCTGGGCGATCTGCTGGATCAGCGTGCCCGACGCCGCGAAGTTGAAGACCAGCTTCGAGCCCGGATGGCTGGCCTCGAATTTGGGCCCCAGCTCCTTGAAGGCATTGGTCAGGCTGGCGGCGGCCGACACCGTGAGTGTCTGGGCCGCGGCCAGCGCCGGCAGCGCGGCCAGGGCCAGCACGGCCAGGCCACGGCGGGCGACACGGACGAGGGACGAGCAACGGGGCATGGACGGACTCCTTGTTGGCAGAGGCGAGGGATTCGACGTGGCAGGCATGGACGGCGACACGGGCCCGCTCAGCGCGGCGACAGGAAGCGGTTGGACAGCACCAGCAGCGCCACCGACAGCACCGAGGTCACCAGCACCAGCAGCAGGGCCGTGCGGTCCTCGCCGGCCTGCACGGCGTCGTAGATGGCCATCGACAGGGTCTGGGTCTTGCCGGGGATGGAGCCCGCCACCATCAGCGAGGCGCCGAACTCGCCCATGGCACGGGCGAAGGCCAGCAGCGTGCCGGCCAGGATGCCGGGCCAGGCCAGCGGCAGCGTCACCCGCACGAAGCTGCTCCAGGGCGACTGGCGCAGGGTGCGCGCGGCGGCCTCCAGGCTGCGGTCCACGCCGCCGAAGGCCGCACTGGCCGACTTGAGCACCAGCGGCAGCGCCACCACGGCCGAGGCCACCACGGCGCCATGCCAGTTGAAGACGATCGTGTAGCCGAAGTAGTCGTACAGCCAGCCGCCGACGGCGCTGCGCCGGCCGGCCAGCACCAGGATGGCGTAGCCGATCACCGTCGGCGGCAGCACCAGCGGCAGGATGCAGACCGCCTCCAGCACGCTGCGGCCGGGAAAGCGCCGCCGCGCGAACAGCCAGCCCAGCGCCGTGCCGGCGACGAGCGCCAGCAGCGTGGCGACGCCCGCCACCTTGAGCGACAGGAGCAGCGGGTGCCAGTCGGTGGTGCGCAGCAGGTCCAGCCCGGGGGCGGAGGTGGCTTGGGGCAGGGTCGCCAAGGGTTGTGTACCGATTTACATAGCGGGTGGCGACTATAGCCTGCGACCGAGACGTCGACCGGCCGCCCACGATGCGGCGCCGTCGAGTCGGCGTCCCACAAGGCGCTGGCGCCGACCAGTCGGCGCAACGTCGGCACCTTCACTCTTCACCGCCGGGCCCAGCCGCAGTCGCAGACATCCGGAACACCTGCACCGGCGGCCGCGACACAGCCCGGGCATCGAAGCCGCTACGGCCGCACCCACGCCAGCTTGAGGCCCAGCCCGACGAAGGCTGCGGCGAAGCCGCGCCGCAGCCACCTGAGCATGCCGGGCCGGGCCAGCACCCGGTCACGCACCGCCGCCGCAAAGACGCCGTAGGCCGCGAACACGGCGAAGGTCATCGCCATGAAGACGAGCGAAAGCTGGAGCATCGCCAGCGCCGGCCTCGACTCGCCAGGCGCGATGAATTGCGGCAGGAAGGCGAGGAAGAAGATCGACAGCTTGGGATTCAGCAGGTTCACCAGAATCGCATGCAGGATCACCTGCCCCGCCGAGCGGGCCGGTACCTCGGCCTGAACGGCCAGGGGGCCGTCGTCCTTCAGCGTCATCCACGCCATGTACAGCAGATACGCGATGCCGCCGTACTTCATGGCGTTGAAGGCCCACTGGCTGGCATGCAGAAGCGCGACCAGTCCGGTGATGGCCGCGAGCATGTGCGGCACGATGCCGAGCGTGCACCCCAGCGCCGCGACCAGCGAGACGCGTGCCCCGCGCGAAAGACCGGCGGCCAGCGTCACGAGCGCGCCGGTGCCAGGTGATGCGACGACGATCAGCGAGGTGAGAAGGAATTCGAGGTTCATGGTGGCGGTTCCCATTGGCGTGCAGACCGCCGCATCCTCCCCGTCCCCCGACGGAACGTCTTGAACGAAATTGCAGCGCGGCGGTCTCAGCCCGCCGAACGGGCGTATGCACCCGGCGTCAGGCCGAAGCTGCGCACGAATGCACGGGTCATGTGGCTTTGATCGGCAAAGCCGCAGGCTGCTGAGGCATCGGCGAGCGGCAGGCCATGGCCGATGAGCCTACGTGCCCGCTGGAGTCGCCGCTGCACCAGGTAGGCGTGCGGCGTGAGGCCGGTCGCCCGCGCGAAGCCGCGGAGGAACTGGTAGCGCCCCAGCCCCGCCTCGCGTGCCAGCTCCGCCAGCGCCGGGGTCGCGGCAGGATCGTCGTCCATGCGTGCGCGTGCCGCGGCGATGCCCGCCGGCACGCCACGCGTGTCGGGCACCTTGGCCTGCAGCAGGTCCCGCAGCAGCAGCATCAGCCCTTGTTCCGCCGCGAGTTCGTCGGCATCGGCACCCGGGGCCGTCAGCGCGGCAAACAGCGTCTGGAAACCGGCAGCCAGGCGCGGGTCGCGCAGCGCCGGTCGGGTGAACTCGAAGACGCTGGCGTGCCATCCGCCAGCGATGTCGGCCACGAGCCCTGCCACCAGCGCGGGATCGAGGTAGAGCATGCGCCAGGCGCGTCCGTTTGCGTCGAGCGGCATGCCATCGTGCACCTCGCCCGGATTGACGGTGATGAGGTCTCCGGCGCCCGCCTCGACCATGCCACGCCCGCTGGCCGACTTCTGCGCGCCACGCGCGATCAGACCAAGGCCGAACTGCCCATGCGTGTGGCGGCCGAAGCTGCGGGCCGTGTCCGCGCACACCGCCTCGATGCCCGGCATCCGGCAGGGCAGCAGTTCGAAGGGGCGCTTGGCCCTAGTCACGCGGCCGGCCCCGGACATCACCTCAGTGCACCCTTGCGCGCCGCAGCCCGCGGCCGCACCAGGGCGCGACCCATGGGCCCTCGCGGCATCGGGCGAGGGAGAAGACGTGCATGGAAGGAGGGGGTGGAGCGGGTGAAGGGAATCGAACCCTCGTATGAAGCTTGGGAAGCTGCCGTTCTGCCATTGAACTACACCCGCCTGGGGCACCCGTGCCGGGTGCCGAGGCCGCTTCGCCGCCTGCGGGCGGGAAACAGCGCGCGAGTGTAGCGCAGCGCCTGCCCTGGCCAGCCCGGGCGCCGCCGTCCGGGACCCTACCGCAACCGCAACCGCCGCCGGCGCCAGGCCGCGCGCGGACTATCGCACGATGGCGCCGCCGCCGCCCGCAGGCAGCGAGGCCACCTCCTCCAGCCGGGCCCAGCGCTGGCGCAGCCGCAGGATGCGGGGCAGCGCCCGCTCGAAGGCTTCCACCAGGCGTGGGTCGAAGGCCGTGCCCGCCCCGGCGCGGATCTGCGCCGCCGCCTCGTCGACCTCGAGGGCGGCGCGGTAGGCGCGCCGCGTGGTCATGGCGTCGAAGCTGTCGGCGATGGCGACGATGCGGGCCGCCAGCGGAATCTGCTCGCGGGCCAGGCCCGACGGGTAGCCCTGCCCATCCCAGCGCTCGTGGTGGCTCAGCGTGATGTCGCGCGCCATGCTCAGCACGTCCGACGGGTCGTCGCCGATCAGTTGCGCGCCCAGCAGCGGATGGGAGCGCACCACCGCCCATTCCTCGTCGCTCAGCGGACCGGGCTTGCGCATCAGCCGGTCGGGCACGGCCAGCACGCCGATGTCGTGCAGCGGCGCCGAACTCTGCAGCATGGCGCACCAGTCGGCGCGGCAGCCCGCCTCCAGCGCGATCTCGTGCGCCGTCTGGCTCATGCGCTGCAGGTGCGAGGTGTTGACGCCGGCCCGCATCGCCGCCGCGTCGCACAGCCGCTGCAGCTGGCGCAGGCTGGACTGCTGCGCCGCCAGCACGTTCAGCGCCGCCAGGTGGGTGCGCACCCGCGCCGCCACGACGTGGGGATAGAAGGGCTTGGTGATGTAGTCGGCCGCGCCCAGCTGCAGGGCCTTGGCCTCGGCATCGCCATCGTGCACCGCGGTGCAGAACACGATGGGGATGCGCTGCGTCGCGGCGTCGTTCTTGAGGGCCTCGCACACCGCATAGCCGTCGGTGCCGGGCATCATCAGGTCCAGCACGATGAGGTCGGGCCGCCGCTCGCGCGCCAGTTCGATGGCGCGCTCGCCCTCGGTGGCGAAGATGAGGTGGTAGTCCGCCTGCAGCGACAGCCGCAGCAGCTGCAGGTTGCTGGGTTCGTCGTCCACCAGCAGGATGGTCATGCGGCCGGGCTCTGGCGCCGGGGGCAGCGCCAGCACGGGCGGCGGCGCGGGGTCGGCGGCGGCCTCCTCGCCGGTGGTCTCGATGCACACGCCGGTGAGCTGTGCGGCAGGCATGGGCCGCAGGAAGGAGACCCGCTCCTCCCCCTGCGCCAGCAGCCATGCGCGGCCCAGGCCGCGGGGCAGGATGACGGGCATGCGGCGCGGCCGGTCCGGCTCGCCGTAGTTGCCCATCAGCGGATGGCTGGTCGCATCGACCGTCAGCAGCCCGACGCTCTGGCGCCGCACACCGTTCTCGTCGGCCCAACTGCTCCACAGGCCGGCTAGGTACAGCGGCCCGCCGTCGCGGCGCGCGATGCGCGTGAGACGTGGAACACCTTCGGGATTGCGGTAATCGGGCACGTGCACGGCGGCCACCGGCACCAGGCACTGCTGGGTGCCGCTCCAGGCGGTGCGCACCGCCGTCTTTCGGACTTCGTCGTCGCGGATCAGCGCGGTGCGCGCCCGCATGGCGGAGGCGATGCCGCCACGCAGGGTGTCGCGCGTGACCAGCCCCCAGCGGCCCGTGGCCAGCACCAGTTCGCCGCCGCGCCGCAGCACGAAGGGCAGGTCGTCGCCAGGCACCAGCGGGGCGTCGACCGCAGAAGGCACGGCCCAGCCGCTGGCACGCAGATCGCGGCACAGTGCGTCCCAGTGGTGGGACCGCGCGGATTCAAGACTTGAAATCATCGGGGGGTTCACCGCAGTGTGGCGACGCCCGATGCCTGCACCATGAGTGGCGCGGCCCGCACATCGTCGCCTGCACCGTCCACCCCGCACGGCCGGCTTGCTGCGGCCTCTTGCCACGGCGCGTTTGTGACAATGTTTGCAGTCTAGCTGCAAGCGCTTTCAACGGGGGCCATCGACGCCCCATGCCTGTGTCGGCGCCACGCGCCCCTGCCGGTAGGCCTATCCCGCCGGGTCCCCGAAACCGGGGTCGCAGAGCAGTTGTTGGGCGTCTTCATCGAAGCCGGCCACCGGCTGCGACTTGGCCAGGGCCATCCAGACGCCGAAGGGCAGCCGCTCCACCGGCCGGTGCACCGCGGGGCGGGCCACCACCAGGCTGGTGCCGTCGAGCTGCATCACGCCACATTCCGCCGGCACGTCCTGCGGGCCGCCGATGGGCCGGCCGCGGGCATCGTTGCCCAGCACGTACCAGCATTCGCCACCCAGGTCGAGGTAGGCGGCGCGCTTGTCCGGCCGGCGCAAGTCGCCCAGCAGGTCGGCGCGGCTGACCTTGACCTCGTGCACCACGGGGTGGGCGTAGGCCTCGACGCTGGTGTTGCGGATGGAGAAGACGTCGGGCCGCGCCATGCACCAGCGCGCCGGGCCGCCCGGCTCCAGCGGCGGCAGGCGGGCGCGCAGGCCCAGGCCGCGCCAGGCGATGCGGCCGCTGCGGGTCATGGCGCGGGCCACCTGCTCCACCAGTGCCTCGTGCGCCGACAGCGCGCTGCGGTTGCCCGCCAGCGCGCCGGCCAGGCGGGCGACGCCGGCCTCGCTCAGCCGCACGGTCTCGTGCCCCTGGGGCGAGCGCAGGCGCTCCAGCAGGCCGGCGGCCAGCAGGTCGATCTCGATGGCGTCGCAGCAGGGCCAGCCGGCGGAGCGGTAGACCTCGCGCAGGCGGCGCATGTGCACGCGGCCCAGAGCCGCGACGGGCCGGGGCGGGTCGCCGACGGGCGGCGGCGCGGGCGGCTCCTGGAAGGGCGGCACCCCGTCCGGCGGTGGATCGCCGGCGGGCGGCGGCACGATGATGGGCGGGGACGGCGGCGGCATGCCCGGTGCCGGCGGCGGCGGGTGCGAAGGCAGTGGCGCCGCCGCGGGGGCATTGGCGGTCTGGACGGTCATGCCGCCAAGGCTACCGCCATCGGCGCAGCGCCGAGGCCGATGGGTCGGCATGGCCCGCGGCGGCGCAGGGCTGCCCCCTCCCCGCGCCGGCCAGTCCCTGTCAGGGCAGCACGGGCGTCGCCTGCGCCCGCGCGATCAGCGCATCCGCATCGGCCTGCAGCAGAAGCCGTTCGGCCACCAGCAACTGGGCGGCGGCACGCACGGCGGCCACGTAGCCGGCCTGATCGCCATACAGCTCTTCCAGCGATGGACGTCCATCCCCGGCCGCCAGGCGTGCAGCACGCGTCTTGTGGAAGGGGATGTAGCTGCCCGTGAGGTTGGACAGGTCGACGATCCCCGGCATGGCCACGTAGTTGAACTCCAGGCTGGTGCCCAGCGGCACCTGCGCCTCCACGGCGCGGATACCGGCCCGCGTGAGGCCGGTGGAGGCATCCACCTGCGGCACCAGGATAGCGTAGCTGCGGCCCAGGTAACGCGGCGGCTGCAGCGTGGCGATGCCGCTTTCGTCCTGCGGCACGTACTGCGGGCCGAAGTCCAGCAGCGGGAAGTCGTTGTAGCGCGCCAGGTAGTTGAAGTCGGGGATGGCCGTGGGTGTGCTGCCCACGTTCCAGCTCAGGCCCCGCATCGCGGGGAAGGCCAGTTGCGAAGGCCGCACCAGGGTGCCGTCGTCGATGCGGGGCACGCGGCTCGCGGGCGGCGTGACGCCGCGCATCACCCAGTCCTCCAGGGCGACGAACAGCGCCCGGAAGGTGTCGTTGAAGTGCACCACCGTGCCGGCCGGATAGACGTTGCGGGTGGGCGCATAGCCGATGCTGGCGGTGCCGCCGGCCCCGCCGTGCTGGGTGCTGGCGTAGTAGTAGATGCGGGCGTTGTCGGGCTGGGCCAGGTCGCGCAGTCCGTAGGTGTCGGTCAGGACGGGGGAACCCTGCAGCTGCCAGAACTCGGTGCCCGACAGGCCCAGGAAGAACCTGGGGCAGGTGCCGGTGGCGCTGCAGCGGCGCATCACGCCGCCGCTGCGGCCGGCCAGCTCGTCGCTGTAGTCGGCCGCCAGCCCACGCGGCGCGGTCTGGCCGAAGGCCGTGTGGTCGGTGCGCAAGCCGCCCCCGCCGCCTGGCACGGCGAAGCGCGTGTTGATGTTGGTCTGTCGCGCGGCCACATGGGCATAGATGCCGTCGAACACCTTGCTGCCGTCCAGCGACTGGTTGAAGCCCAGGTGCAGGAAGGTCTTCATCGCATTGCCCGACTGCGAGGTGCCCTGGCCGATGGCATGCGTGAGCCGGCCGGCCACCGGGTTGGCGCGGCCGAAGTCGTCGGTGCTGCGCTTGCGGAAGAAGCTGACCGTGTCGCGCAGCGCCGCCAGGCCGACGCCCATGACCTTCGGGTCCTTGGCGACGTAGACCAGCTCGTACAGGTACTGCGGGTCGAAGCCGCCGGCCAGACAGACGCTGGCGGGGCTGGCCGTGCCCGGGAACGGCGTGGCCGCATCGCAGGTGGCGAACTTCCACTGCGATGGCGCGATGGGCTCGTGCGGGTCGGTCTCGTTGCGCCGACGAGTGAGCGAATAGCCGGGCTGGGTGTTGTCCAGGCTGGCCGGCTCATAGGGAATCATGGTCCCGTTGAACACACCGCCGGGCAGGGCCATGGCAGGCGTGGCGGCGGTGGGAACGAGCTCGGCGCGGTAGGGCCCGGTGATGCTGCTGCCGTCCGGATTGCGGGCCACGGGGACGGTCGCGGTGAGGCGGGCGGGGCTGCTTTTGGGCACGTCGCCCTGCCACGCCGAGTACAGCACCGTGTAGCCGCGCTGCAGGTAGACCGCGTCGCCCGGCGTGGCCGCGGGATTGAGCAGCGTGAGCATGTTGCCGCGGTTGGGCGCGTCGTAGCGCAGCAGGCCGTTGGCCTTGCTCATGTCCTTGGGCTTGAGCAGGACGAAGTCGGCGCTGTACTCGACCAGGCCGCGCGCATTGACCGGGGCCAGCGCCAGGTCCTGGATGACGGTGTTGTGCGGGTCCTTCGGATCCAGCTCGCCCTGCACCGTGCCGGTGAGCTTCTCGTAGGCGCCGACCGTGCCGTATGTGCCCGGAAAGTCTTCGGTGGCCGTGATGGTCAGCCGCATCTGCGGCTGGGCCGGAGCGGGTGCCGGCGCGGGACCGGGTGCAGGCGCAGGCGCAGGTGCCGGGGCTGGCGCCGCCGCCAGCGGCACGAAACCACTGCCGCCCGAGCCGCCGCAGGCGGCCAGCAGCAGGCTGGCGCCGAGGCCGCAGGCGGTCAGGACACGGCGCACGGGGCGCCTCGGATGACGATGCTGTCTCATGGTTGTCTCCGTCGTTCTCTCAGTCAGGAATGGCAGCCGCGCGACGGACGTGCGCCCTCCTCCGCCGATTTGCGGCCAGGACGCGGGCCGTGCCCGCTGTCTGGAAGAAGAGCGATTCAGCCGGTGCAGCGGCGACCGGCGCGGGCCGGCGCGCGGGACTACTCGGCCTCGATGCCGGCGGCCTTGATGACCTGGCCCCACTTGCGCGTCTCGCCGGCCTGGAAGCGGGCCAGTTCCTCGGGCGTGGTGGTCCAGGCCTCGGAGCCGGTACCGTCGAAGAAGCCCTTGGCGGCGGCGCTCTTCGTCGCCTTGCCCAGCACCTCGTTCAGCTTCGCGACCACCGGCGCGGGCGTGCCGGCCGGCGCATAGGCCGCGAACCAGTAGCCCATGTCGTAGCCCTTGACGCCGGCTTCGTCCAGCGTGGGCACGTCGGGCAGCTGCGTGCTGCGCTTCTGCGTGGAATAGCCCAGCGCCCGCAGCTTGCCGGCCTTGATCTGCGGCACGCCGGTGGCGGTGTCGGTGATCATCATGTCGATCTGCCCGCCCAGCAGGTCGGTGATGGCCAGCGGGTTGCTCTTGTAGGGCACGTGCAGGATGTCCACCTGCGCCATCTGCTTGAGCATCTCGCCCGCGACGCGGCTGGACGAGCTGCCGCTGCCGAAGCTGAGCTTGCCCGGGCTCTTCCTGGCGGCGGCCAGCAGCTCGCCCACGTTCTTGTACGGCGCGCTGGCGTTGACCACCAGCACCTGCCCGCCCTTGCCCAGGCCGGTGACGGGCGCGAAGTCCTTCACCGGGTCGTAGGAGAGCTTGCGGTAGAGGTGCTCGTTGGCCGCGTGCGTGGTGTTGGTGGTGATCAGCACCACGTAGCCGTCGGCAGGCGCCCTGGCCACGTACTGGGCCGCGATCATGCCGCTGGCGCCGGCGCGGTTGTCCACTACCACTGACTGGCCGGTCTGCTCGGTGAAGGACTGGCCGAGCGCCCGCGCCAGCTGGTCGGTGGCGCTGCCGGCCGCGAAGGGCACGACGAAGGTGACGGGCTTCGCGGGATAGGCCTGGGCCTGCACCAGCCCGGGCAGCGTGGCTGCGGTGGCAAGTGCGGCGGCGAGCCAGGTGCGGCGGTGCAGGCGCGGGAATCGGTTCATGTCTTTTGTCTCCTCGGGTCGGGTGGATGAAGGAAGGGCTCAGTCCGGTGGCGGACCGGCCAGCTGCGGCCGCAGCGACGCGGGCACGCGCACCGGCAGGTCGAGCAGCAGGTACGACAGCGCCTTGCCATGGCTGTCGAGGTTGAGGGCGTCGTTGACGCCACCGTCGAGCACCTCGTCGAGCACGAAGTTCATGGCCTGCAGCTTCGGCAGCAGGTGGCGGGTGACGCGTCGCGGCTGGCGGTGGGCGAAGCAGGCAGCGACGGCGGCCTCGGTCACCTGCTCGACCAGCAGCGGCCAGAACTCGGGCCGCCAGGCGATCACGCTGATGTTGGAGCGGTTGCCCTTGTCGCCGGTGCGGCCGTGGGCCAGGCGGTGCAGGGGGACGAGCAGTTCGGCACCGGCGTCGGCGGAGCGGGCGGAGGGCATGGCATTCATCGTCGGCACCTTCAATCGACCATGACATGGCGGGTGTGCACCGCCTCGCGAGGTACCAGGCAGGACAGCATGCCGAGCCGCGGCCGCATGCCCGTGCGCACGCCACCGCCGCCGGCCGGGCCGCAGCAGTACAGGGCCGTGACCTCGCGCACCAGGCGGCGGGCGACGGCCACGTCGGCATGCTGCAGCGCGACGCGCAGGCGGACGTCGCGTGGGGTGGCCTCCGGAAGGGCCGGTGCGGCATCGAGCGCCGCCGCCAGCGCCCGGCCTGCGTCGTCGCCGAACACGCTGCAGGCGCCGATCAGGTCCACGCGCAGCGGGCCGGCGTCGCGCAGGCGCTGGCGCAGCACCTCGCCGGCCAGGCGGGCCCGGTCCAGGGCGCGGGCGCCGGCATAGCTGATCTCGCCCTCGGCGAACCAGCCGGTGGCATGGCACACGTTGACCTTCAGCGTGGCCGGCCGCGCATGGCCGCGCACGCCCTGCAGCCGCACGCCGCGGTCCGTCTGCAGCACCTCGGCCTCGCGGATGTCGGCCACGACGTCGGGCGTGAGGTAGGCACCCGGGTCGTGCAGTTCGTAGAGCAGCTGTTCCTTGACCGTGTGCAGGTCCAGCCGGCCGCCGGTGCCGGCGGGCTTGAAGAGGGTGCAGCTGCCGTCGGCCTCGATCTCGGCGATGGGATAGCCCAGCTCGGCCAGGCCCGGCACCTCCTTGTAGCCCGGGTCGGCGAAGTAGCCGCCGGTGACCTGCGCGCCGCATTCCAGCAGATGCCCGGCCATGGTCGCGCCGGCCAGGCGGTCCCAGTCGTCCAGGGCCCAGCCGTAATGCGCGAGCGCCGGGCCCAGGGCCAGCGCCGGGTCGGCCACGCGGCCGGCGACCACGACGTCGGCCCCGTCGCGCAGGGCATCGGCGATGGCCTCGGCGCCGATGTAGGCATTGGCACTGACCGGCGGCCCGGCCGGCGCGACCGTGCCCAGGCAGCGGGCCAGCAGATCGTGGTGCTCGGGGCCGGAAAGGTCGTCGCCCTGCACGACGGCAATGCGCGGTGCGCGCAGGTCCAGCTCGCGCGCCAGCTGCTGGATGCGCCGCGCCGCGCCCTGCGGATTGGCCGCCCCGAAGTTGCTGACGATGCGCACGCCATGGGCCAGGCAGTCGGCCAACACGGGCCGCAGCAGGTCGTCCAGCAGGGGCTCGAAGCCGGCGTCGGGGTCGTCGCGCCGTGCCAGCTGGGCCAGCGCCAGCGTGCGCTCGGCCAGGGTCTCGAAGATCAGCACGGCGGGCTGGCCGCGGGCGATCAGCTCGCGCACCACGGGCGCGGCGGCATCCACCCGGTCGCCCGAGAAGCCGGCGGCGCAGCCGATCAGCAGTCGTTCCTTCAGTGCCATGCGTGTCTCCTGCGGCGGCACTCTAGGCGCGGGGCGTTATTCTGTGAAATAGATTGTCAAGATCGATTCATCCGCCCCACAAATGAATCTCAGCAGCCGCCAGCTCGATGCCTTCCTGGCCCTGGCCACCGAACGCAGCTTCACCCGCGCGGCCGAGCAGTGCCACCTGTCGCAGCCGGCGTTCAGCGCGCTGATCCGCACGCTGGAAGAAGGCCTGGGCGTGCGGCTGTTCGACCGCAGCACGCGGCACGTGGCGCTGACCGACGAGGGCCGGCACTTCCTGGACGCGGCCCGCCGCATCCGCACCGAGATCGATGCCGCGCTGGACGCGGCGCGCGACAGTGCCCAGCTGCGGCGCGGGCGCGTGTCGCTGGCCCTGCTGCCCTCGCTGGCCGCCGGCTGGCTGCCGCAGGTGCTGGCGGAATTCCGCGCGGCCCATCCGGGCATCGAGCTGGAGATCGCCGACGTGCTGTCGGAGCCCTGCATCGCGCGCGTGGCCGGCGGCAGCGCCGACTTCGCGCTGGCCGCCATCCGTGCCGATACGCCGCAGTTGCAGGCCGAGCCCTTCTGCAGCGACGACTTCCACCTGGTCTGCCGCGACGACCATCCGCTGGTGCGGCGCCGCCGGCTCGCGGCCGCCGACCTGGGCGACTGGCCCTTCATCCACCTGGCGCGCACGAGCAGCGTGCGGCAGTACCTGGAGGCCGCCCTGCACCCGCAGCCGCTGCGCACGCTGATGGAGGTGGAGCAGCTCGCCACCGTGATGGGCATGGTGCGCGCGGGCCTGGGCATCAGCGTGGTGCCGACGCTGACGCTGTTCCATTTCCAGCAGCCGGGACTGCACACCCGGCCGCTGCCCCTGCCGGGGCTCAGCCGGCAGGTCTACCTGGTGCGGCGGCGGGACCGGTCGCTGTCGCCGGCGGCGCAGGCGCTGCTG
>NZ_LDSL01000106.1 GCF_001476815.1 Pseudacidovorax intermedius
CGGGGGCGCGGGGGGGCTGGGGCGCGGATGGACCAGCCGGCGCATCCGTGGCGGCCAGTGGTTCCGCTGCCGACTCTGCGGCCGGCACGGAGGTGGCGGCGCATGCCAGGGACAGGGCCAGGACGGACTGGCGGATTGGCAGGGCGGGCATGGGATGCTCCTTCGGAAAAGGGGGGAAGTCCCGCAGCAGCGGGACGCCGGATCGGTGCCGCGAATGCAGGCAGGCAGGCAGGCAGGCAGGCAGGCAGGCAGGCAGGCAAGGGTATCGCAGGCGGCGGGCCGGGCGGCACCGTCGTGCGCAGGCGTCCCAGGTCAGTAGTGGTACACCCCGCGCCCCGTCTTGCGCCCCAACTGGCCGGCCGCGACCATCTCCTTGAGCAGCGGGCAGGGCCGGTACTTGGAGTCGCCGAATTCCTCCAGATAGACCTCCATCACCGCCAGGCACACGTCCAGGCCGATCATGTCGGCCAGGGCCAGCGGGCCGATGGGATGGTTGCAGCCCAGCTTCATGCCGGCATCGATGTCCTCGGGCGTGGCCAGGCCCTCGGCCAGCACGAAGAAGGCCTCGTTGATCATCGGCACCAGGATGCGGTTGACCACGAAGCCGGGCGCGTTCTTCACGGTGATGGGCTGCTTGCCCAGCTTGAGGGCCAGCGCCTTCACGGCGTCGTGCGTGGCGTCGCTGGTCAGGTAGCCGCGGATCAGCTCCACCAGCGCCATCATCGGCACCGGGTTGAAGAAGTGCATGCCGATGAAGCGGTCGGCGCGCGAGGTGTCGGCGGCCAACTGCGTGATCGAGATGGACGAGGTGTTGGAGGCCACGATCACCTCCGGCGCCAGCAGCGCGTCGACCTGCTTGAGGATCTTGCGCTTGAGCTCGTGGTTTTCGGTGGCGGCCTCGATGACCAGCTGCGCCGCCTTCAGGTCGTCGTAGTTCGTCGAGCCCCGGATCAGCGCCAGCGCGTCGGCCTTCTGCGCCTCGGTCAGCTTCTCCTTCTTGATCAGCCGGTCCAGGCTGCCGGCGATGGTGGCCAAGCCCTTGTCCACGGCGGCCTGGTTGATGTCCACCATCACCACCTTGACGCCCGACACGGCGCAGGCCTGCGCGATGCCGTTGCCCATGGTGCCGGCACCGATGATGCCCACGGTCTGGATGTCCATTGATTCGCTCCTCGAGGTCGGAAAGGAAGAAAGGGGAAAGAGGCGGAAAGCTTGGCCTGCATGCTAACGGCGAGGCGCCGCCGGGACCGTCGCGCAGGCGAAGCGCGCGGGCGCGCGGCGGCCCTCCGGGTCGATCCCGATGCCCGCGCGGGCCCCGCAGCCAGTTGCCGCAAGCGCCGACCCACCCGGCTGCCTACGCTCCCGGCCACGACCCGGCCTCCAGAGCCAGGGCCTGCACAACCGTCGGAGACACCGTCCATGCGCCCTAGGGTAAGTCCCTCGCGCCGCCCGCTTCCAAGCGGCCGGAGCCGCCACTACGATGGCCCGCGCCTGCCCCAGGCCGCCGCCGCCGCGGTGGGCATGGCGCCGCGCCCATCGCCCGGCACCGCGGGCCCGGACCTTCTGCCAGGAGGAGACACGAGGATGCACACCAGCAGGACCGCCCGTGCCGAAGGCGGCGAACGCGTCATGTGGCTGACGTCGCAGCGCGTCTTCTACGCCGGCCTGCTGGGCGCCACGCGCTCGCGCAGCCTGGGCGGCCATGCGCTCTACGTGTCGCCGCGCGGCCTGCCCAACCGCGTGAGCATCGACGGCGGCCCCTGGCAGTCGGGCGAGCTGCTGGTGGTGCCGCCGCATGCGCCGCACCGCGTGGAAAGCGCCGAGCCGCTGGTGCTCAGCGTGCTGGTCGAACCCGAATCGGTGGATGCCGATGCGCTGCCGCCGCTGCTTGGCCAGGCCGGCGCCGTGCAGGACGACGACGTCGTGCGCCGCATGCGGGTCGCCCATGCCCAGTTGCTCGCCGCCAGCCAGGGCGAGGCGCCGCCGCCGGCGGACTTCGACCGGCTGTTCTTCGGCCAGGCGCTGGCACCGCGCCGGCTCGACCCGCGCATCGCGCAGATCGTCGCCCGCATCTGCGCCAACCCGGCCGAGCCGCTGACGGCCGAGGCCTGCGCGGCGTCGGTGGGCCTGTCCTTCTCGCGCTTTCTGCACCTGTTCCGCAGCCAGGCCGGCGTGCCGTTCCGCGTGTTCCGCGCCTGGAAGCGCGCGCGCAGCCTGCTGCGCTACGTGCACCAGGGCACCAGCCTCACCGACATCGCGCTGGATGCCGGCTATCCCGACTCCACCCACTTCAGCCATTCGATCCGACAGGTCTACGGCCTCACGCCCAGCGACATCGTCGCCGGCTCGCGCCGCCTGGCCGTGATGGACGCGCACGGGCCGTCGGCCTGAGCACGCGCCGACGCCGCCCCACCGCGACGCACGCCGCGCGCCCACGCCCACCCCGACGCACATGCAGGTGCTGCAACTCCTGCTCTCGGGCATCGCCCAGGGCTGCATCTACGGGCTGATCGCCCTGGGCTTCGTGCTCATCTACAAGGCCACCGAGACCGTCAGCTTCGCCCAGGGCGACCTGATGATGCTCGGCGCCTTCGCGGCCTTTGCGGCGATGACGCTGCTGGGTCTGCCCTTCTGGCTGGCCGCCGTGCTGGCCGTGGCGGCGCTGGTGGCCTTCGGCGCGCTGCTGGAGCTGGTGGTGATCCGGCCCATCCTGGGCCAGCCGCAGTTCTCCATCGTCATGCTGACCATCGGCATCGGCTACGTCGTGCGCGGGCTCATCACCATGGTGCCGGGCATCGGCACCGAGACGCACACGCTGCCCGTGCCCTACAAGGACCAGGTCTGGAACCTGGGCGGCCTGGTGGTCAACGTGGAGCAGGCGGTGGTGATCGCCGCCACGGCGGTGCTGTGCGGGCTGCTGTACGCCATGTTCCGCTACAGCAAGCTGGGCATCGCCATGCAGGCCAGCTCGCAGAACCAGCTGGCGGCCTACTACATGGGCATTCCGGTCAAGCGGCTCAACGGCCTGGTGTGGGGCCTGGCGGCGGCGGTGGCCACGGTGGCGGGCATCCTGCTCGCGCCCATCACCTTCGTGCATGCCAACATGGGCTTCATCGGGCTCAAGGCCTTTCCGGCGGCGGTGGTGGGCGGCTTCGGCAGCCTGCCGGGGGCCATCGTGGGCGGGCTGGTGATCGGCGTGGTGGAGTCGCTGGCCGGCTTCTACCTGCCCGACGGCTTCAAGGACACGGCACCGTACATCGTGGTGCTGGCCATGCTGATGGTCAAGCCCAACGGCCTGTTCGGCGAGAAGCTGCGCAAGAAGGTCTGAGCCATGCGTTTCATCTTCAAGACCTCCTACGCGCAGGACATCGACCTCGCCAGGCATGGCGGCCACCGCTTCTGGTATTCGTTGCTGGGCGTGGTGCTGCTGGCGGCGCCCTGGCTGCTGGACGAATACTGGCTCGCGCAGTTGAACTTCGTGCTCATCTATTCGGTGGTCGGCCTCGGGCTGATGCTGCTGGCGGGCTTCACGGGCCAGTTCTCCATCGGCCATGCGGCCTTTCTGGGTACGGGCGCCTACACGCAGGGCGTGCTGGTCAACCTGGGCCTGCCCTTCCCGCTGGCCATGGTGGCGGCGGCGCTGCTGTCGGCCGCGGTGGGGGTGGTGGTGGCCATGCCGGCATTGCGCGTCAAGGGCATCTACCTGGGCATCGCCACGCTGGCCTTCGGCTTCATCGTGGAAGAGGTCTTCGCGCGCTGGGAGTCGGTGACCGGCGGCAACGCGGGCCTGCACGTCAAGTCGCCGAAGCTCTTCGGCCTGGACTTCGGCGGCGGCGAGGCCTTCTACTTCGTCTGCCTCATCACGGCCGTGCTGTGCACGCTGGGCGTGCTCAACCTGCTGCGCGCGCCCACCGGGCGGGCCTTCGTCGCCATCCGCGATTCGGAGATCTCGGCGCAGAGCATGGGCATTCCGCTCGCGCGCTACAAGACGCTGGCCTTCGCGCTGTCGGCCGCGCTGGCCGGGCTGGGCGGCGCGCTCTATGCGCACAAGATCAGCTTTCTCTCGCCCGACCAGTTCAGCATCCTGCAGTCCATCGACCTGCTGCTGCTGGTGGTGATCGGCGGGCTGGGCTCGGTGCACGGCGTGTTCCTGGGCGCCATCTTCCTGATCTCCATGCCGCAGCTCATCGCGCTCGGCAAGGACTGGCTGCCCGCCGCCATCGGCCAGGCACCCGGCCTGCAGGGGCTGGTGTACGGCCTGGTGCTGATCGCCTTCGTGCTCTTCGAGCCGATGGGCCTGTACGGCCGCTGGCTCAAGGTCCGCACCTGGCTGCAGCTCTTTCCCTTCTACCGCCGGGGCATGTTCAAGCGGCAGAAGTCCTTTACAAAATCCGACAGGCTGAAATGAGCGACGTGCTGCTTTCCGCCCAGGACCTCAGCGTGCGCTTCGGCGGCGTGCTGGCGGTCAACCAGGTGAGCTTCGACGTGCGGCGCGGCGAGGTGTTCACGCTCATCGGCCCCAACGGCGCGGGCAAGACGACGGTGTTCAACCTCATCAGCCGCATCTACCAGCCCACGACGGGCCGCATTACCTGGCACGGCGGCGCGGCGCCGCTGATGCTGACCGACCAGCCGCCGCATGCCATTGCCGCGCTGGGCATCGCGCGCACCTTCCAGAACATCGAGCTCTTCGAGCATGCGACGGTGTTGCACAACCTGCTGATCGGCCGGCACGTGCACCGGCGCACGGGCTTCTGGTCGGAGCTGTTCTTCACGCCCGCCACGCGCGCCGCCGAGGTGGCCGCGCGCGAGAAGGCCGAGCAGGTGATCGACCTGCTGGACCTGCAGCACCACCGCGATTCGCTGGTCGCCGGCCTGCCCTACGGCGTGCGCAAGGTGGTCGAACTGGCGCGCGCCCTGTGCACCGAGCCGCAACTGCTGCTGCTGGACGAGCCCTCGTCCGGCCTGAACGTGGAGGAGACCGCCGACATGGCCTTCTGGATCCAGGACATCCAGCACGAGCTGGGCATCTCCGTGCTGATGGTGGAGCACGACATGACGCTGGTCTCCAAGGTGTCGGACCGCGTGCTGGCCATGGCCCAGGGCCAGGTGCTGGCGCTGGGCAGCGCGCGCGAGGTGCAGGCCGATGCGCGGGTGATCGAGGCCTACCTCGGCACCGCCGAGGACGTGAGCAGCCTGCGGCGGCCGAAGGTGGCGGCATGAGGCGCACCGTGCCCGCCCTTCCCCGGCCGGCCGCAGGTGTGCAGGGAGCGCGCCCATGACCGGCATCGCCATCGCCTCGACCAGCCTGCCGGTGCATGCCGTCCTGCCGCCGGGCGTGGATGCCGCCCCCGCCGAGGACGTGCTGCAGCTGCTCAACGTCGAAAGCGCCTACGGCCCCATCAAGGCCATCCGCGGCGTCAGCCTCCGGGTGCGGCGCGGCGAGATCGCCACCGTGCTGGGCAGCAACGGCGCGGGCAAGACGACCATCCTCAAGACCATCTCCGGCATCATCGATCCGCGCAAGGGCACGGTGCACTTCAAGGGCCGGGACATCACCGCGCGCGATCCGGCCTTCATCGTGCAGCAGGGCCTGTCGCACGTGCCCGAGGGCCGCGAGGTGTTCCCGCTGCTGTCGGTGCGCGACAACCTGCTGATGGGCGCCTACACCCGGCGCGACCGCGATGGCGTGGCACGCGACCTGGAGACGGTGTTCGGCTACTTCCCCATCCTGCGCGAGCGCGCCGCGCAGGACGCCGGCCTGCTGTCGGGCGGCCAGCAGCAGATGCTGGCCATCTCGCGTGCGCTGATGGCCGCGCCCGAGCTGATCCTGCTGGACGAGCCGTCCCTGGGCCTGTCGCCCAAGCTCACCAAGGAAATCTTCGAGATCGTGGTGCGCATCAACCGCGAGCGCGGCACCACGCTGCTGGTGGTGGAGCAGAACGCCAACATGGCGCTCAACGCGGCCGACCACGGCTACGTGCTGGAGAACGGCCGCATCGTCATGGAGGACAGCTGCGAGCGCCTGCGCGAGAAGGAGGACATCCAGGAGTTCTACCTCGGCATGCAGGACGGCGGCGCCCGCGGCGAGCGGCGCTGGAAAAAGAAGAAGACCTGGCGATGACGGCCTACCGACCCGCCGGCCTCTGGGACACCGGCCACATGCAGCCGAACAGCGCCCTGCTGGTGCCCGGCGAAACGCTGCCCGCCGTGTTCTGGAACGCGGCCCGTGCCCGCAGTGATCGCGTGTGGCTGCGCCAGAAGAAGCTGGGCATCTGGCGTGCCTGGACCTGGCAGCAGACCGCCGAGGCCGTGCGCGAGATCGCCCACGGCCTCATGGCGCTGGACTTCGCGCCGGGCGACTGCGCGTCGATTCTGTCCAACACGGTGGTCGAATGGGTGCTGGCCGACCTGGCGGTGCTCAGCTGCGCGGGCGTGTCCAACGGCATCTACCCCACCGATGCCGCCACGCAGGTGCACTACCTGTGCGAGGACTCGTCCACCTCGATACTCTTCGTGGAGGACGACGAGCAGCTCGACAAGGCCCTGGCCGTGCGCGCCCAGCTGCCGGGGCTGCGCAAGGTGGTGGTGTTCGACATGAAGGGGCTGCGCGACTTCCGCGACCCCGACGTGCTCTCGCTGGACGACCTGCGCGCCCTGGGCCGCGAGCACCGGCGGCTGCATCCGCAGGCCATCGACGAGCGGGTGGCGCGGCTGCAGCCCACCGACCTGGCCATCCTCATCTACACCTCGGGCACCACCGGCAAGCCCAAGGGCGCCATGCACAGCCATGGCGGGCTGGTGTACGCCATGCGCGGCTACAACACGCTGATCGCGCAGGACGAGCACGACGAGCGCATGTGCTTCCTGCCGCTGTGCCACGTGGCCGAACGCATGGGCGGCGAGTACTTCGCCATGTACACCGGCTCGGTGCTCAACTTCGTCGAGAACCCCGAGACGGTGCCCGAGAACGTGCGCGAGATCGCGCCCACCGTCTTCCTGGCCGTGCCGCGCGTGTGGGAGAAGTTCTATTCGGGCGTGACGATCGCGCTCAAGGAAGCCACGCCCCTGCAGCGCGCCGCCTACGACTGGGCCATCGGCGTGGGCGGGCGCATCGCCGACCGCGTGCTCGCAGGCCAGCCGGTGGGCGGTGCGCTGAAGCTGCAGTTCCGCCTGGCGCGCGCGCTGGCGCTGGACAACGTGCGCAAGCTCATCGGCATCCACCGCGCGCGTTTCCTGGTGACGGGGGCGGCGCCCATCTCGCCCGAACTGGTGCGCTGGTACCTGGCGCTGGGCGTGCCCATGCTGGAGGTCTGGGGCATGACCGAGACCGGCGGCGCCGCCACCGGCATGCCGGCCGACCGCATCAAGCCCGGCTCCATCGGCCCCGCCACCGCCTACAACGAGGTGCGCATCGACGAGGCCACGGGCGAGATCCGCGTGCGGGGCCCCAACGTGTTCATGGGCTACCTCAACCTGCCGGACAAGACGGCCGAGGCGCTGGACGCCGAGGGCTGGCTGCACACCGGCGACGTGGGCACGGTGGACGCGGACGGGTTTTTCCGCATCACCGACCGCATGAAGGACATCATCATCACCGCGGGCGGCAAGAACATCACGCCCAGCGAGCTGGAGAACGAGCTCAAGTTCAGCCCGTACATCACCGACGCGGTGGTGATCGGCGATGCCAGGCCCTACCTCACGGTGATCGTCATGATCGACCAGGAGAACGTCGAGAAATTCGCCCAGGACCACGACGTGCCCTTCAGCAACTACGCCAGCCTGACGCGCGCCCGCGAGGTGCAGGACCTGATCCAGGCCGAGATCGACCGCGTCAACGCGAAGTTCGCGCGCGTGGAGCAGATCAAGAAGTTCTTCCTGCTCGACACCCAGCTCAGCGCCGAGGACGAGGAGCTCACGCCCACCATGAAGCTCAAGCGCAAGCTGGTGCAGGCCAAGTACGCCGCCCAGATCGATGCGATGTATGCCTGACCCCGTTCACTTCCGCAACGCCAAGGAGACGACCGCCATGAAGACTTCCCTGACGGCCCTGGCCGCCACCACGCTGGCGCTGTCCAGTCCATTCGCCTCCGCCCAGCAGGGCGTGAGCAAGGACGAGATCCGCATCGGCACCATCCAGGACCTGTCCGGCCCGCTGGCCGGCTTCGGCAAGCAGGCCCGCAACGGCATGCAGCTGCGGGTGGAGGAAATCAACGAGCAGGGCGGCATCAACGGCCGCAAGCTCAAGCTCTACGTGGAGGACTCGGGCTACGACCCCAAGAAGGCCGTGCTGGCGGCGCAGAAGCTGGTCAACCAGGACAAGATCTTCATCATGGCCGGCCACCTCGGCACCGCCCAGAACATGGCGGCCATGCCGGTGCAGTTCGACAAGAACGTCGTCAACTTCTTCCCCATCACCGCCGCGCGCGAGATGTACGAGCCGCTCAACCGGCTCAAGTACTCGTTCTCGGCCACCTACTACGACCAGGTGCGCGGCGCGCTGCCGGCGCTGGTGAAGGAAAAGAGCGCCAGGAAGGTCTGCACCATCTACCAGGACGACGAGTTCGGCCTGGAGGTGCAGCGCGGCGCCGAGGCGGGCCTCAAGGCCGCCGGCATGGAGCTGGCCGAGAAGACCAGCTTCAAGCGCGGCGCCACCGACTTCAGCAGCCAGGTCGCCAGGATGAAGGCCGCCGGCTGCGACATGGTGGTGCTGGGCACCATCATCCGCGAGACCATCGGCACCATCGCCGAGTCGCGCAAGACCGGCTTCAACCCGGTGTTCCTGGGCACCAGCGCCGCCTACACCGACCTGATCCACAAGCTGGGCGGCAAGGCCATGGACGGCATGTACGCCACCATGACGGTACAGAACCCCTACACCGACGAGCAGAACGACAAGATCCGCTTCTGGGCCAACAAGTACAAGACCAAGTTCAACGAGGACCCGACGGTCTTCTCGGTCTACGGCTATTCCATCATCGACGACTTCGCGCAGGCGGCGCAGAAGGCGGGTGCCAACCTGAGCACCGACAGCTTCATCAAGGTCATGGACGCCAGCACCTTCGAGCCCGACATGTTCGGCTCGCCCAGGATGACCTTCAGCGCCACCAAGCGCCTGGGCAACAACAATTCGCGCCTGTCGCAGATCGTGGACGGCAAGTGGAAGGTGGTGTCGGACTACACCACGACCCAGTGAACCCGGAGCGCGGGCACCTACGGCGGCGCATGGCCCCGGCCGCCTACAATCCGCGCCTTCGTTTCGCCCTATCCGGCCCTGCGCGCCGGTAGTCTGGGCATCGGGGCGGCCCTGCTGCCGCCCGCTTTTCCCGTCTGCGGCCAAGCGCCGCAGGCCTGTCGTCCATCAACGCCCCGTCGGGCTGCGGCATGCGATGGCGGTGCATGCGCACCGCCGGCGACGCCGTTGGCCATGGGGCGCTTCGAGGAGGAGTGCGCCATGCAACTCATCGTCTCCGCGGCCATCATCGGTGCCGTGGTGCTCTGGGGCCTGATTTCGCCCCGCACGCTCGACAGCGTCTTCAGCACGCTGCTCGCCGACATCACCCGCACCTTCGGCTGGTTCTACCTGTGGGTGGTGCTGGGCCTGGTGCTGCTGGCCTTCTTCCTGGCCGTGAGCCGCTACGGCGACCTCAAGCTCGGCGACGAGGACGACGAACCCGAGTTCTCCATCGGCGCCTGGTTCTCGATGCTCTTCGCCGCCGGCATGGGCATCGGCCTGGTGTTCTGGGGCGTGGCCGAGCCGGTGTCGCACTACATCAAGCCGCCGCCGGGCATCGCGCCCAACACGCCCGAGGCGGCGGGCGCGGCCATGCGCTATGCCTTCTTCCACTGGGGTTTCCATCCGTGGGCCATCTACGGCATCGTGGGCCTGGCCATCAGCTTCTTCACCTTCCGCCGCAAGGCGCTGCCGCTGGTGAGTTCGGCCACCGAGGCCCTGCCCTGGGCCTGGGCCCGGCGGCTGTCGCCGGTGGTCAACGTGCTGGCGGTGGTGGCCACGGCCTTCGGCGTCGCGGCCTCGCTGGGCATGGGCGCCACGCAGATCGGCGCCGGCCTGAACCAGGCCTTCGGCCTGCCCATCGGCCAGTGGACGCAGGCCGGCATCATCGTGGTGACCACGGTGCTGTTCATCACCTCGGCCGTCAGCGGCGTGGAGCGCGGCGTGAAGTGGCTGTCCATCGGCAACCTGATCATGGCCGGGGTGCTGGCACTGGTGGTCATGTGCCTGGGGCCGACCATCGCCATCATCGACACCTTCACCGCCACGCTGGGCACCTACCTGAGCGAATTCGTGCGCATGAGCCTGCGCATGACGCCCTTCCGCCAGAGTTCGTGGATCGGCGACTGGACCATCTTCTACTGGGCCTGGTGGCTGGCCTGGTCGCCCTTCGTGGGCCTGTTCATCGCGCGCGTGTCGCGCGGTCGCACGGTGCGTCAGTTCCTGGTGGGCACGGTGCTCGCGCCCAGCCTGGTGGGCTTCGCCTGGTTCGCGGTGTTCGGCGGCACGGCGCTGAACTTCGAGATCTTCCGCGGCGTGCCGCTGGCCGAGGCGGTGGCCGCCAATGTCTCCAGCACCATGTTCGTGATGTTCGACGCCATGCCGGCCGGCGCGCTGCTGTCGGTGGTGGCCACGGTGCTGGTGTTCGTGTTCTTCGTCACCTCGGGCGATTCGGCCACGCTGGTGCTGGGCACCATGAGCACGCAGGGCAATCCCAACCCGCCCAACCGGGTGAAGATCGTCTGGGGCGTGCTGGTGGCCGCCATTGCGCTGAGCCTGCTGCTGGCGGGCGGCCTGAATGCGGTGCAGACGGCCACCATCGTCTTCGCGCTGCCCTTCGCGCTGGTGCTGGTGCTGATGGCCATCTCGGTCACGCTCGCCATCCGCCACGACTGGGACGAGGAGCAGAAGCGCGAGCGCGCCCTGCGCCGGCGCATGCGCGAGATGGCCGACAGGCAGGGTTGACCCGAAGCCGCGGGCTGCGGTTGTCCGCAATGCGGCCCGCAGGCCGGAGCAGGGACAATCCGCCGCCATGACTCTCTCGAAAATCCTCGTCCCCGTTGCGGGACTGGCCCTGCTGGTGATCGGCTGGCGCAGCTACGGCCTGGCGGGCTTCGTCGGCGTGGCCGGCGGCATCATCATGTTCCTGCTGCTGCATTTCACCCGCACGATGACCGTGCTGCGCCGCGCCGGCAACCGGCCGATGGGCTATGTGGACAGCGCGGTGATGCTCAATGCCAAGCTCAAGCCGCGCATGACGCTGCTGCACGTGATCGCCATGACCCGTTCGATCGGCGCCGCGCAGACGCCCGAGGGCGTGCAGCCCGAGGTGTTCCGCTGGACGGACAACGGCGATTCCTACGTGGACGCGACGTTTCTCGAGGGCAAGCTGCAGGCGTGGAAGCTGACGCGGCCGGTGCCGGTGGAAGAGGCCGCGGCGGCTGCGGCGGTGCCGCCTCACACGGCGGATGCGGTGACGGGCGCGACGTCGGACGCGCGCTGAGCCCGGCCGCCCCGGCCCGGGCGATGCTCAGAACGGCGGGCCGTCGTCCTCGGCCGCTGCCGTCGCCACCTGCTTTTCGGCCAGCGGTGCCGGTGCCGGTGCCGGTGCCGGTGCAGCGGCCATCCCCGGCGCCATCTCGCCGCCCAGCGCCTCCAGCAGCGCCGGCAGCAGCTGGCCCAGCTCGCCGGTGACGATGGCGGCGTCGGTGTCGAAGCCCTCGTCCTTGGCCTGCGCATCGCTGCCGGCGCCGTCGAACACGCCTTCCAGGAACTGCAGCTTGCGCAGCTGCATGCCCTCGGTCAGCTCGAAGGACACGCGGTCCTCCCAGGTGAGCGCCAGGCGCGTCGGCCGCTTGCCCTGGGCGATGTGTTCGCGCACCTCCTCGATGTCCAGCGGATGCTTGGCATAGCGCACCACGGCCTTGGAATCGTCCGTGGCCTTGAGCTCGCAGTCGCGGTCGATGGAGAAGCCCGCCGGCGGCTCCTGCGTCGCCAGCCAGCCGGCCATGGCGCTCCCCGGCTCCACCTGCGTGTGGAAGGCCGACACGCCGAAGCCGTCCAGCGCCTTCACCAGCGCTGTCACCACACCGTCGGCGCGGGCCTGGTTGGAGGTGTCCAGCGTCAGGCGCCGCGCCGCAGGGTCGATCCACACCGCGATGCGCGCATGGCGGGTGAAGGCCATGGGCAGCAGCTCCTGGGTGATGTCTTCCTTGAGCTGCTTCTTCTCCTTCTTGCCGGGCTGGCGGCCGGTCTGCTGTTCGATCTGCGCGCAGCGCTCGTCCAGCTTACGGCGCACCACCGAGGCGGGCAGGGTCTTGCTCTCGACCATGTACTCCAGCAGCCACTGGCCGCCCACGGACTCCAGCAGCGGGCCGGCCGCCTGGCCGCGCGGCTCGACCCAGCCGGCGGACGATTCCTGCGTCGCGCCGCAGGGCACGAAGCGCTCCTTCTCCAGCTGCTGCTGGGCGGCGTCGAAGTCGGGCGCCCAGGCGGGCTCGATGCGGAAGCTGATGACGTTCTTGAAACGGGGCACGGCAGGTCGGCGGGAAAAACGCGAAGCGGGCGATTGTGCGTGCGCCGCGTCCCTGGCGCCGCGCGGCCGGCCTGTAAGCCCGAGTAAAAGCCCGGGCAGGCCGGCGCCTTAAAATCGCGCGCTCCCCGCATTCCCCCCGCATTTCCCCCTGCAAGGACAAGCAAGACATGAGCGCGATCCCCTCGCTGGCCGACCGTGACGGCAAGATCTGGATGGACGGTGAACTCGTCGACTGGCGCGACGCGAAGATCCATGTGCTGACCCACACGCTGCACTACGGCTGCGGCGCCTTCGAAGGGGTTCGGGCCTACAACACCGTGAACGGCACCGCCATCTTCCGTCTGGAAGAGCACACCGAACGCCTCTTCAACAGCGCCAAGATCCTGCGCATGAACATCCCGTTCAGCAAGGAGCAGCTCAACGAGGCGCAGAAGGAAGTCGTGCGGGCCAACCAGCTCGAGAGCTGCTACCTGCGTCCGCTGGTGTGGATCGGCTCCGAGAAGCTGGGCGTGAGCCCCAAGGGCAACACCATCCACGCCATGGTCGCGGCCTGGGCCTGGGGCGCCTACCTGGGCGAAGAGGGCCTGAAGCGCGGCATCCGCGTCAAGACCAGCAGCTACACCCGCCACCACGTCAACATCACGATGACGCAGGCCAAGGCGGTGTCCAACTACAGCAACTCCATCCTGGCCAACATGGAGGCCACGGAAGACGGCTACGACGAGGCCCTGCTGCTCGACGCCGCCGGCTTCGTCAGCGAAGGCGCGGGCGAGAACATCTTCGTGGTCAAGGGCGGCGTGATCTACACGCCCGACCTGTCGGCCGGCGCGCTCAACGGCATCACGCGCAACACCATCCTGCACATCGCCAAGGACCTCGGCATCGAGGTGGTGCAGAAGCGCATCACCCGCGACGAGGTCTACATCGCCGACGAAGCCTTCTTCACCGGCACAGCCGCCGAGGTCACGCCCATCCGCGAACTGGACCGTGTGCAGATCGGCATCGGCAGCCGCGGCCCCGTGACCGAGAAGGTGCAGAACGCCTTCTTCGACATCGTCAACGGCCGCAATCCCAAGTACGCCCACTGGCTCACCAAGGTCTGATCGCCATGTCCACTTCCGCCGTCGTCGAACTCGCCGCCAAGGACCTGAACCACCAGGGCGGTGTGTTCTGTCCCAATCCCAAGGCCGAGATGAAGCTCTGGAACACCCATCCCCGCGTCTACCTGGACGTGGCCCGCACGGGCGAGGCCAAGTGCCCGTACTGCGGCACGCTGTACCGCCTGAAGGCGGGCGAGGTGGTGGCGGGGCACCACTGAGCGTGTGTTGTGAGCGGCGGGCGTCGAGTCCGCTGGTGACAGCAAAACGACAAGGCCGCCAGTCTGGCGGCCTTGTCGTTTCTGCGTCCTGCAGGGGTTCTTGCGGAGTCGCTCTGGATGGCAGCTTGACCTGACGCCAGCCAAGCACTTGCCTGCTCGACGCGGCTCGCCTGCTCTCTGCGGTCCGCGGGCGGCGATGGCGTGATCGGCGGAGGCCGCTAGGACGCGCCCCGCCAGCGCTTTGGCAGCACGTCCAGCCACGCCCCCGCCGGCTCGCGCGCCAGGCGCAGGAACACCATCGCCACCCACAGCAGCGACAGCCCGATCTGCGCGTCGCGCAGCGCCGAGTTGACGCAGCTGGCGAGCAGCGCGATCAGCGTGGCGGCGAAGGCCACGCGCCCCGCCAGGTCGGGCCGCTTCCAGGCCTGCCACACGGCGCACAGCATCACCGCCAGCAGGGCGGCCACGCCGGGCAGACCGGTCTGCGAGCCCATCCACAGGAAGTCGTTGTGCGGCATGTTGTAGTTGGCCAGCAGGGCCGGGCCGCGCTCGCGCCAGATCTGGTTCCAGGCACCGATGCCCCAGCCGGCCAGCGGCCGGTCGGCGATCATGCGGCCGGTGACGGTGTACATGTGGTAGCGCACCACCCAGCTGCCTTCGGACACCGCGCCCGCGCGCGCGGCTTCGATCTCGGAGACGCCCTGGGCCAGCTTCTGCTCCACCACCGGCGGCGCCTCGCGCAGCGCGAAGCCCAGCACCACCACCACCGCCGCCAGCGCCACCACCATGCCGCGCCAGTGGCTGCGCCACTGGTGCACGCACAGCAGCGGCAGCACGACCAGCATGGCCAGCAGCGAGGTGCGCGAGGGCAGGTTCCAGTTGACGATGAAAACCGCCGCGGCCGTCAGCGCGAAGCCGGCCACTGCGCGATAGGGCCGGTGCTCCACCAGCCGCTGCAGCGCCCACGCGGCCGACGCCGCGCCGAGCACGGTGTAGAGCAGCGCATCGTTGATGGACTTGTTGCCCACCAGCATGATCATCGGCTTGAGCACGCCCATGGGTGGCATCACGCCGTAGTGCAGCAGGATGACATAGAACACCGCCGTGTAGGCGATGTTGAAGAAGGCGATGGCCAGGAAGCCGCGCATGGCCCACACCGCCTCCTCCCGCGTGAGCATCACGGCCAGCGCGATGGTGAGCGGAATGCGCATGCCGTGCCACAGGTTCACGCCGGTCTCGGCATAGTGCGGGCCGATGGCCAGCACCACCAGCTGCCACAGCACCAGGGCGGCCAATGGCCAGCGCAGCGGATGGGTCGCCAGGCGGTGCAGGCGTTCGCGCCAGTCGCCGGCCAACGGCATCACGGCCAGCAGCAGCAGGAAGGCCAGGTAGTTCAGGCCCACCGGCATGAACACCACCGCGCCCCAGAGGCAGGCGGCGGCGCGGGGAAGAAGGGGAAGGCGCATCGGGAAAGGTCCTTGGCTCACGGCGGTCGCCGTGCCGGCGGCGCGGTGCCGCCGTGGGAGGGCCGCCGATTCTAGGAAGCCCTTCGTGGCAGCGGCCTGACGCGGGCGCTTCGCGCTGGGCGCGGCGGTTCAGGCCGGCCGCGGCAACCGGAGCACGAAGCGCGCGCCGCCGCCGGGCGCCGACTCGCAGCGCACGCTGCCGCCGTGGCGCTCGGCGATGGACCTGACCAGCGCCAAGCCCAGGCCCACCCCGCCGTCGCGCTCGCTGGCGCCGGGCAGGCGGTAGAAGGGCTCGAAGATGCGCGAGCGCAGCGCCTCGGGCACGCCCGGGCCCTGGTCGTCCACCCGCACCAGCGCCCAGCCGGGCTCGGCGGCCAACTCCACCGTAACCATGCCGGCACCGCCGTGGCGCCGCGCATTCTCCAGCAGGTTGCGCAGCGCCCGGCGCAGCAGGCGCGACACGCCCTGCACCGTCAGCGCCTCCAGGGCCGACCCGTCGGCCAGGCCCAGGTCGGCGTCCACGCGGGCGCATTCCTCGGCCGCCAGGCCCATCAGGTCCACCGTTTCGACGGTGCCGACGTCGGCCTCCCGCGCATCGAGGCGGCTGGCGAGCAGGATCTCGTCGATCAGCTGGTCCAGCTCGGCGATGTTGCGCGAGATCTCGGCCCGCGCCGCCGCATTGGCCTGCGGGCCCATCAGCTCCAGCCCCATGCGGATGCGCGCCAGCGGCGAGCGCAGCTCGTGCGAGGCATTGGCCAGCAGCGACTTGTGCGAGCGCACCAGCTGCTCGACGCGGGTGGCGGCGTCGTTGAAGCGGCGGGCCAGGTCGGCGACCTCGTCCTCGCCGCTGTCGCGCGCACGCACCGACAGGTCGCCTTCGCCGAAGCGCTGCACGCTGCGCTGCAGGCCCTCCAGCCGCTGCGTGAGCCGCCGCACGATGGGGTAGAGGCCCAGGCCCGTCGCCAGGCCCACCATGCCCAGCAGCCAGAAGATGCCGGTGTGCGGGTTGAGCCAGGGCGGCGGCGAAGGCCGGCGGTCGATGCGCGGGCCCAGTTCCATGGTGAAGCGCTGGCCGTTGTCGAGTGTGATGAGGAACTCCAGCGGCTCGCCCGGCCGGCTGGTGCGCATGGACTTGCCGTTGGCGAAGGCGTTGTTCTGCGCATCGCGCAGCGTCACGTCGCGCGGCAGCGGCGCGCTGCGCTGGTCGTCCGCCACCTTCCAGGCCCAGCCCGCCGCCAGCACGACCACCGCCACGCCGGCCAGCACGGCCAGCCAGATGCGCACGTAGAGGTGGCGGGTGAACAGGCCGATCATGGGCCGGTCAGTCCTGTTGCTTGGCGAAGACGTAGCCGACGCCGCGGACGGTGAGGATGCGCTTGGGGTTCTTGGGGTCGGCCTCGATGGCGGCGCGGATGCGGCCCATGTGCACGTCGATGGAGCGGTCGAAGGCCTCCAGCTCGCGGCCGCGCACGGCCTCCATGATCTGGTCGCGGGTCAGCACGCGGCCGGCGCGCTCGGCCATGGCCACCAGCAGGTCGAACTGGTAGGAGGTGAGTTCCGCCGCCTGGCCGGCCACGGTGACGGTGCGGGCGTCGCGGTCGATCTCCAGCGAGCCGAAGCGCAGGCCGCGCGCCGGCTCAGCCCCGCCGGCCAAACCGCCTTCGCCGCGGCGGCGCAGTACGGCGCGGATGCGGGCCAGCAGCTCGCGCGGCTCGAAGGGCTTGGGCAGGTAGTCGTCGGCGCCCAGCTCCAGGCCGATGATGCGGTCCATGGGGTCGCCTTTGGCGGTGAGCATCAGCACCGGCACCTTGCCCGCCGCGCCGGGCAGGGCGCGGATGCGGCGGCACAGCTCCAGGCCGTCGGCGTCGGGCAGCATCAGGTCGAGGATGACCAGATCGGGCAGCTGCCGCTCGAGTGCGGCCATGCCGCCGGCGCCATCGCCGGCATGCGTGACGGCGAAGCCGGACTGGGCCAGGTATTCGACGACCATCTGCGCCAGGCGCTGGTCGTCTTCGATCATGAGCAGCTGTGGGGTCGTCATGGTGAAGACAGATGCTCCCACGCCGCCGGCAAGGGCGGTTGAAGCCTTCGTAAAGTTGGGTAAACGCCGGGGGCGTCTCAGGCGGCCACGGCGTCGTCGGCCATGTCCGCCACCGGCGCGAAGAGCATCGGCGCCGCGTCCGGGTCGATGGGCGCGCGCGGCATCGGCAGCGCAAGCAGGGCGGCCAATTCGGCGTCGTCCAGGCCCGGGTGCTGCGCCAGTGCCTGCGCATGGATCTGTGCGGCCAGGGTGCGCAGCAGGCCCACGCACTCGCGGATGCGGGCCTGGAAGGCGGCCGCGTCGGCCAGCGGCCGGCGCAGGCTGGCGTTGAGTTCGGAGAACCAGGGCAGGGCGGCCTGGTCCAGCATGCGGGCCGGGTTGCGGCGCGCGCTCGATGCCGACCAGGCGCGCAGGAAGCCCTGCATGGCGATGTTGAGCCGCTGGCAGTGCTGCAGCTCGTCGCGCAGGTTGCCCAGCGTGGCCACGTCGGTCAGGCGCTCGTGGAAGAACAGCTGCGACAGCACGCCCCAGTAGTAGGTGTAGTCCCAGATCACCTTGACGGGCAGCACCTCGGGGTCGCCGAACAGGCCGTACTGGTCCTGGTAGAGCGCCAGCGTGCTGTCGTAGAAGGAGTGGTAGATCTGGTCGTAGAGCTGCGCCCGCGCCTGCACCGAGCGGCCGGCGCGGTCGTGGCCGATCAGGTCGCAGATGAACGTGTTGCTCATTGCGATGAAGTCGCTGCCGGGCGAGTAGAAGGGGTCGAGGAACAGGCCCGCCTCGCCCGTGAGCGCCCAGCGCTCGCCGCTGAAGACCTGCTTGCAGCCGTACGAGAACTTGCGCATGAAGGCGAAGTCCTGGAGCTTGTCGCGCTGGCCATCGAGCACGTCGAACACCGCGGGCTGGTACTCGGCCAGCCAGTCCATGGCCTTGTCGAAGCTGTCCATGCGCTCCAGCGGATGGAAGTCCGGGTCGGCCACGATGCCCACCGAATGCGAGCCCGAGGCCAGCGGGATCAGCCACACCCAGTAGCCCGCGCCCACCATGTGGTTGGTGGACAGCCAGCGCGCGGCCGGCGTGCAGCGCGCGCGCCAGGCCGGGTCCTGGCCCCAGTCGTCCAGCGTCAGGCGGTTGCCGATGCGGAACCACACGGCATGGGCGCGGTGGTCGTTGGGCTGCACCAGGCCCAGCTGGCGCTTGAGCAGGCCGGCGCGGCCGCAGGCGTCCACCAGCCAGCGGCACTGCGCGGCGCGCGGCTCGCCGCCCTCGGTCCATTCGATGCGGTGCAGGCCCTGCGGCGAGGGGTCCAGCGCCATGCGCCGCACCATGGCGTTGTCGACAAAGCGCACGCCCTGCTGCGCGGCCACCTCGGCCAGGTGGTTCTCGAAGATGCCGCGGTCGATCTGGTAGCTGGGAATGGCCAGTGGCCGGCTGGCGCCCAGTTCGGTCACGGCGTCGATGTCGCGCCGGCCCTCGGAGAAGAAGAAGCGGAAGCCGAACTTGCGCAGCTGCGATTCGTCCAGGTGCTGCTTGAGGCCGAGCACGGTGTCGAAGTAGTGCGCGCCGATCTCCACCGACGATTCGCCGACCTTGTGCGTGGCATGCGGCACCGGGTGGCTGCGGCGCTCCAGCACCAGCACGTCGATGTCGCCGAACTGCCGTTTGAGCTGCAGCGCGAGCGTCAGGCCTGCCAGGCCGCCCCCCATGATGATCACGTCGTGGGTGGCGGGGGTGGGGTCCATGGGCGCTCCGGTGAAAAGGGTGCTCAGCCTAGGGTCAGGCGCAGCGACAGGGTGTCGGACAGGGCGAGGACCAGCGGCGTCCCCGACGCATCGGGGCCCCGCGCCAGCGCCTCGAAGAAGGGCAGGGCATCGGCCATGCCGTTGGACGGCAGCGCGCGGGCCGCCTCGGACTGCAGCCCCGTCGCGGCCGGTGCGCCGGGCTGCAGCGCCAGCGTCAGCGTGGCCACCGTGCGTTCGCTGCGCTCGGGCGCGATGACCACGGCGCCGGCCAGCAGGCCATGGGTGTCGTGCACCTGCGCCAGCGGGCCGTTGGCCGCGGCGTCGAAGCCCACCAGCAGCACCGGCTGGCGGTCGGCCGCGCATTCGGTGGCGGCCTCCAGCAGGCCGGCGGCGAAGCTGTGCAGCGCTGCGCTGATGGCGTTGCTGGCCTGCTGGCAGCCGGTGCCGATGGTCCAGTAGCCCACGGCGGCGTTGTGCACCGAGTTGTGGAACTTGATCGGCGACAGCTGCGTGGGCGCCTGGGCCAGCGTCGTGCACATGTAGTCGTTGATGGCCAGGTCGCCCTGGGCCGAGGTGAACACGCAGGGCAGGTCGACCGCGGCGCGGCCCGCACCGGCGATGGCCGCGCTGGCCACCTCGAGCGCCAGCGCCACGGTGTCCGGCGCGCGGCGGCGTTCGGCAGGTGCCAGGATCTGCGGCGCCGGCCGGCGCGCGGGCGCCTCGGCCAGCCCGGCCTCGCCGCGGAAGGCGGCGCGCGCGGCGTCCCAGCCGGGCAGCTGCGGATGCCAGAAGGCCGGGCCCTCGAGGTAGAGCGTGGGCAACTGCGGCAGGCCGTCGGCCGTGCGCGGCGCGGCGGCGCCATCGGCCGTGGCCGCATCGTGGTCCTGGGCCTCGCCGAAGATCAGCGCGCAGTTGTTGCCGCCGAAGCCGAAGGAATTGGACAGCACGTGCCGCACCCGCCCGGTGGCCGGCTCGCGGCGGATCTGCGGGCCGCACACGGCGTCGAGCGTGCGGGCGTTGAGGTTGCCGGGCATCAGGCCCGTCTGCAGCGCCAGCAGGCTGACGGCCGCCTCCACGATGCCGGCCGCGCCCAGCGTGTGGCCGGTGAAGCCCTTGGTGCTGCTGGCATGGGTGCGGGCCGGGAAGCGGCGGGCCACCAGCGCGGCCTCCACCTCGTCGTTCTTGCTGCTGGCCGTGCCGTGCAGGTTGATGTAGTCGATGTCCCCGGTCGTCAGGCCGGCGCGGGCCAGGGCGTCGTCCAGCGCGCGCTCGGCGCCGGCGCCCTCGGGGTGCGGCGTGGACATGTGGTGCGCGTCGCTGGCCTCGCCGTGGCCCAGCAGGCGCGGGCCGGTGCCGTGGCGCTCCAGCAGGGCGAAGCCGGCGGCCTCGCCCAGGCTGATGCCGCCGCGCTCGGCGTCGAAGGGCCGGCAGGGCTCGTCCGACACCAGCTCCAGCGAGTTGAAGCCGAACAGCACGCTGCCGCACAGCGAATCGGCGCCGCCCACCACGGCGGCGTCGGCCAGGCCCAGGCGGATCAGCCGCTCGGCCGAGGCGAAGACCTTGGCGCTGGAGGAACAGGCGGTGGAGATGGTCTCGCACGGCCCCGCGAGGCCCAGCGCGCGCTGCACGAACAGGCCCGGCGCATGGGGCGTGTGCACGTCGGGGCTGCGCATGCCTTCGGGGAAGCGGCCGTCGGCGCCCAGCATCGTGTAGGCGCGCTCGGTCTCGCCGATGCTGGAGGTGGAGGTGCCGACGATCACCGCCACGCGGTCGGCGCCGTAGCGCTCGCGCGCGGCCAGGGCGGCGGCCAGGAAGCCGTCGGCATTCAGGCCCATCCAGGCCAGGCGGTTGTTGCGGCAGTCCCAGGGGGCGAGTTCGGGCGGCAGCACGGCGTCTTCCACGCCGGGCACGCGGCCGATCCAGGTGGCCAGGCGCTGCTCGGCGGGCTCGCCGAAATCGTTGGGCCGCAGGCCGCTGCGGGAGGCGGCCAGGGCGTCGCGCAGCGGGCCGAGGCCGGTGCCCAGGGCGGTGGTGGCCGTGTAGGCCGTGATGACGAGGGGCGTGATCTTCTGCGGCACGGTGCGGCGGGCAGGTTCTGAAAAACGACGCGCAGCGTAACAGCCCGCGGCCCCCGCGCCGCGAATGCACCCAGGGGGCTCAGGCCGGTGATCCAGCCGGCCGTTCTGCCGTAGGGGCCGCCATGCGCATGGCCAGCGCCACCAGCACCAGCACCGGCACACCCAGCAGGGCGGTGCCGGTGAAGAAGCTGGCATAGCCGTAGGCCTCGACGTAGGCGCCCGAGAAGCCGGCCACGAACTTGGGCAGCAGCAGCATCAGCGAGCTGAACAGCGCGTACTGCGTGGCCGAGTAGCTCACGTTGGTCAGGCTGGAGAGGTAGGCGATGAAGGCGGCCGAGGCGATGCCGCCGGCCAGGTTGTCGGCCGAGACCACCGCCACCAGCGCCGTCACGTCGTGGCCGCGGGTGGTCATCCAGGCGAACAGCAGGTTGCTGGCGGCGCTGAGCACGGCGCCCAGCATCAGCACCCGCATCACGCCCAGGCGCATGGCCAGCACGCCGCCGACGAAGGCGCCGGCCAGGGTCATGACCACGCCGTAGACCTTGCTCACCGTGGCCACCTCGTCCTTGGTGAAGCCCATGTCCACGTAGAAGGGGTTGGCCATGATGCCCATCACCACGTCGCTGATGCGGTAGATGGCGATCAGCGACAGAATCAGCACCGCCTGCCAGCGGTAGCGGCGCAGGAAGTCGGCGAAGGGCTCCACCAGCACGCTGCGCAGCCAGTCGCCGGCCGAACGCGCGGGCGGCAGTGGCAGGCGCACCGGCTCGGCCGACAGCAGCACCGTGAGCACGCCCACCACCATCGAGCCGGCCATCACCAGGTAGGCCGTGCGCCAGCCGCCGTTCTGGTAGGCGCCAGTGGCGCTGCCCTCGGCCCAGGCTGCCACCCATAGCACGCCAGCGCCGGCCCAGATCATGGCCAGGCGGTAGCCGGTCTGGTAGGCGGCGGCCAGCGCCGCCTGCTTGCGCGCCTCGGCCGATTCGATGCGGAAGGCGTCCAGCGCGATGTCCTGCGTGGCCGAGCCGAAGGCCACCAGCACCGCGCACAGCACCAGCGGCTGCAGGCCGGCGCGCGGGTCGTTGAGCGCCATGCCCACCAGCCCGGCGATCACCAGCGCCTGCGACAGCAGCAGCCAGCCGCGGCGCCGGCCCAGCAGCGTGGTCAGCGGCGGCAGCGGCAGCCGGTCCACCAGCGGCGCCCACACCCACTTGAAGCCGTAGGCCAGACCCACCCAGCTCAGGTAGCCGATGGTGGCGCGGTCGATGCCGGCCTCGCGCAGGCGAAAGCTCAGCGTGCCCAGCACCAGCAGCAGCGGCAGGCCGGCCGCGAAGCCGAGGGCGAACATGCGCAGCGAGGCCGGCTCCAGGTAGACGCGCAGGGTGTCGCGCCAGGGTTGTCTGGGCAATTCGGGTGTGTCGGCGGGGGTTTTGGACATGGAGGCGAATAAGTGCCACCTTATTATTCCGCCCACCATGTGCCTGCTCTGCGACCTGCGCTCCGCCCCTGGCGCTCCTGCCGCCGTTCCTGCCGCCGACGAGGCGTTGGCGCCCCACCGCTGGCGCGCCCGGCGTGGCTTCCTGCTGGCCGGCGCCGCGGCGGTGGCGGGTGCCGCGCTGCCGGCCTCGGCGCAGGTGGACGTCGGCCCGCCGTCGCGCCTGCGCAGCCTGGTGCCGGCCGAGCAGGTCGAAGGCGCGGCCGTGCAGCAGTACGGGGAGATGATGGGCAAGGCCCGCAGCCAGAGCGCTCTGGCCGGCCCCGACCATCCGCAACTGGTGCGCCTGCGGGGCATTTCCCAGCGCCTGATTCCCTTCGCGCCGCGATGGAACGAGCGCGCCGCCGGCTGGAAGTGGGAGGTCAACCTGATCGGCAGCAAGCAGGTCAACGCCTTCTGCATGCCGGGCGGCAAGATCGCCTTCTACACGGGCCTGCTCGAGCAGCTCAAACTGAGCGACGACGAAACGGCGATGGTGATGGGCCACGAGATGGCCCATGCGCTGCGCGAACATGCGCGCGAGCAGATGGCCAAGACGGCCGGCACGGGCATGGCCCTGCAGCTCGGCTCGCAGCTCTTCGGGCTGGGCCAGGCGGGCGACTACGGCGCGCGGGCCCTCACGCAGCTGGCCCAGCTCAAGTTCAGCCGCGACGACGAAACCGAGGCCGACCTGGTCGGCCTGGAACTCGCCGCCCGCGGCGGCTTCCAACCCCAGGCCGCCGTGAGCCTGTGGACCAAGATGGCCCAGGTGTCCAAGAGCCAGGGCGGCCTGAGCTTCCTGTCCACCCACCCGACCGGCCCGGACCGCATCCGCGTCCTGCAGGAGAACGTGCCGAAGGTCGACGGCCTGTACCGCGCGGCCCGGCGCGGTTGACGCCGGCCCGGGCCGGCACCGGCCTTCCTCGAACGTCTTCCATGTCCCTTCTCAGCGAACTGCGCGACCAGACCGTCGGCGAAGAGATCGCCAATGCCCTGAGCCACGGCCTGGGCGCGCTGCTGGCCATGGCCTCGCTGCCGATCCTGGTGCAGCAGGCGGCGGCGCGCGGGCGCACCGCCGAGGTGGTGGGCGCCAGCCTGTTCGCCGGCACGGCCATCGTGCTGTACCTGGTCTCCACGCTGTACCACGCGCTGCCGCCCGGCCGGGCCAAGCTGTGGTTCAACCGGCTGGACCATGCCTCCATCTACCTCTTCATCGCCGGCAGCTACATGCCCTTCGTGCTGGGCGTGCTGCACGGCACCTGGGGCTGGACGCTGTTCGGCATCGTCTGGGCCGCCGCGGCCGTGGGCGTGGCGGCCAAGCTGTTCGACCGGCTCAAGCATCCGCTGTGGTCCACCGGGCTCTACGTGGCCATGGGCTGGGTGGCGCTGGTCGCCGCCGTGCCGCTGGTGGAGCGCATGTCGGGTGCGGGCCTGGCCTGGCTCGTGGCCGGCGGGCTGTCGTACACGGCGGGGGCGGTCGTCTTCCTCTTCGATTCGCGGCTGCGCTACGCCCACTTCGTGTGGCACCTGTTCGTGCTGGGCGGCAGCGTCTGCCACTTCTTCGCGGTGCTCTGGCATTCGGGCGCGCCGGTCCGTCCCGCCTGAGCTCTCAGCCAACCTCTGCCGGGCGCTGCGCAAGACTGCCGGCGCGCGCCGACGCCAGGGCCGCGGCGCCTGCGGGTAGGATGCCGGCCCACCCCCCGTGGGACCGCGAAAGGACCCGATGCCCATGCCCGCCCTCGCCCGCCGCCATCCTCTCCGTCTTCTGGCACTGGCCCTGCCGGCCGCCCTGGCGCTGTCCGCCTGCGGCAGCGGCATCAGCCTGGACGAGCCGATCGAAGGGCCGCAGTGGCGGCTGGTTCAGCTGCAGGGCGCGCCGGTCGACACTGGCGCGGACCCGCAGGCGGCGCCCGTGGTGCAGTTCGGCGGTGATGGCCGGGTGATGGGCAACGGCGGCTGCAACCGCTTCTCGGGAAGCTTCACGCGCGCCGCCAGCCAGCTGCGCATCGGCCAGCTGGCGGCCACGCGCATGGCCTGCGCCGAGCCCGAGCGTGGCCAGCGCGAGACGCAGTTCTTCCAGGCCCTGCAGACCACGGCGAGCTACCGGCTGCAGGCGCCTGCGCGCCTGGTGCTGCTGGACGGCGGCGGGCGCACGGTGGCGGTGCTGGACCGCTGACGGGCGGGCGCGCCGGGCCCCGAGTCCGCCGCGTCGGCGTCCGGACGCATCGCGCCGCGGGGCCGGCGGCGTGGTGCCGAAGGGCTCAGCCGGTCAGGCGCTCCAGCGCCTCGCGGTACTTCGCCGCGGTGCGTTCGGTCACCTCGTTGGGCAGCCGCGGCGCGGGCGGCGTCTTGTCCCAGGGCTTGCCGTTGATGCGCACCGCTTCCAGCCAGTCGCGCACGAACTGCTTGTCGTAGCTCGGCGGGTTGGTGCCGGCGGCCAGCGCCTCTTCGTAGCCTTCCACCGGCCAGTAGCGCGAGCTGTCGGGCGTGAGCACCTCGTCCATCAGCACCAGCTGGCCGGCCTCGTCCAGGCCGAACTCGAACTTGGTGTCGGCAATGATCATGCCGCGCTGCAGCGCGATCTCGGCCGCGGTCTCGTAGAGCGCGATGCTCGTTTCGCGGATCTGCTGGGCCAGCTGCGGCCCGATCATCTCGACCACGCGCTCGTAGCTGATGTTCTCGTCGTGCTCGCCCACGGCAGCCTTGGCGGCCGGCGTGAAGATGGCGCGCGGCAGCCTGGCCGAGTTGACCAGGCCCTCGGGCAGCGGCACGCCGCAGACTTCCCGGTTGGCCTGGTATTCCTTCCAGCCGCTGCCGGCCAGGTAGCCGCGCACCACGGCCTCCACCGGGATCGGCTTCAGGCGCTTGACCAGCATCGAGCGGCCCTCGACCTGTGCCACCTCGTCCGGGCGCACCACGCTTTCGGGCGCCTCGCCGGTCAGGTGGTTGGGGCAGATGCCGCCCAGGCGGTCGAACCACCACAGCGCCATCTTGGTCAGGATCTCGCCCTTGCCCGGGATGGGTTCGCCCATGATGACGTCGAAGGCCGACAGCCGGTCGCTGGCGATCATCAGGATGCGGTCCTCGCCGACGGCGTAGTTGTCGCGCACCTTGCCGCGCGCAAGCAGGGGCAGGCTCTGGATGGAGGAAGTATGGACGGTCGTGGCCATGGAGATGCCGGGCGGCAGGGTGAAGGAGGAAAGCAGCGCGCGATTATCCGCCCGCGACGGCGGGTCCGTGCTGCGCACGCACCTCAGCGCGGCGCGCCCATCATCCGGGAAAGCTCGGCGCCCGCCTGCACGACGAGCGGCAGCCATTCCTTGATGGCCGCGGGCCGGAAGCGTTCGGTGGGCCCGGAAATCCCGGTCGATGCAATGACGCGCTGCTGGGCGTCGAACACGGGAACGGCCAGTCCGCTGATCTCCTCGCGGAACTCCCCGCGGTTCACGGCCCACTGCTGGATGCGGATCTTCCTGAATTCCGCACGCAGCGCAGCGGGGTCGTCCAAGGTCTTCGGGGTGAAGCGCTCGAGGGACCGGTCGTCCGGCAAGACCTGCGCGGCGGCGTCGTCGAAGGCCAGCAGCACCTTGCCCGCGGCGGTGCCATGGGCCGGCAGGCGTGCACCGACGGCGGTGTGCACGCGCAGCGCATGGGCGCTGGACTGGATTTCGACATAGGTGACGTGGTCGGCGTCCAGCAAGGCGAGGAAGGCGGTTTCCCCGGTGTTGTCCCGAAGCCGGCTCAGCACCGGCGCGGCGAACTGCCGCAGGTCGCCGCTGCCCGCCACCTGCACGCCCATGCTCCAGAGCTTGAGCGTGGGCCGGTAGCGGCCGCCATCACCCACCGGGGTCGCATAGCCCGCGGCCACCAGGGTCTGCAACACCCGGTGCGCGTTGCTCTTGACCAGGCCCATGGCCTGCGCCACCTCGGTCACGCCCATGGGCTGGGGCGCCTGTGTCAGCAAGTCCAGCACCTTCAGGCCCTTCATCAACGTCTTGTCCATACCAAATTGTCCATTGACGCCGGCAAGGGCCTGTTCTAGAGTTTGGCTTAAATATAGAACGATGTTCCAAATAGTAGAACATCGCCCCCATCCATCCGATGGAGCGTTTTCAGTCACTCACTTCAAGGTGGACCCCATGAAACGCTTTACTGCCTGGGTCGCTTCGGCGGCCATCGTTCTGGGCTTTTCGACGGCGGCCGCACAGACCGCCTATCCGTCGAAGCCCATACGGATCATTTCGCCGTTCTCGGCGGGTGGCACCAACGACTACCTGGCGCGCCTGTCGGGCACGCTGCTGGCGCCGCTCGGGCAGCCGGTGACCGTGGAGAACCGCCTCGGTGCGGGCGGCGTGATCGGCTCGAACGCCGTGGCGCAGGCGGCGCCCGACGGCTACACCCTGCTGCTGGGGTCGATCTCCACGCACTCGATCGGGCCGACGGTCTACAGCAAGCTGCCCTACGACATCAAGACCGCGTTCACGCCGATCACCATCGTGGCGGACGTGCCGCTGGTGCTGGTGGTCAATCCGTCCGTCAAAGCGCAGAACCTGGGGGAGCTGCTGCAACTGCTGCGGGCCCAGCCCGGCAGGTTCAACTACGCCACCTCGGGGGCTGGCACCATTCCCCACATGACGGCCGAGCTGTTCAAGAGCATGGCCAAGGTCGACGTGACCCACGTGCCCTACAAGGGCGACTCGCTCGCCATGACCGACGTGGTCGCCGGCCAGGTGCAGATGATGTTCGCGAATCTTCCCTCGGCCATCGGCTTCATCCGCCAGGGGCAACTGCGTGCCCTGGCGGTGGGCGGCAAGACCCGCTCGCCGGCGCTGCCGGACGTGCCCACGGTGGACGAGGCGGGCGTTCCCGGCTTCGACGTGACCGGCTGGTATGCGCTGTTCGGCCCCGGCGGCATGCCGCCGGCCGTGGTCGAGAAGATCCAGGCCCAGATCGCCGCAGGCGTGCACCGCCCGGACGTCCAGGCGCAGATCCGCAGCCAGGGTGCGGAGCCCGTGGGCAACGACACCGCCGCGTTCCGCGACTTCCTGGCGCGCGACCAGGAGAAGTGGCGCCGCACCGCCGCCGCCACCGGCATCAAGCTCGACTGAAAACCGCTTCGAAGATCGATTCCGCCATGCTCCCATCCCACGACCGCTTCAAATACTCGGGCATCCGCCAGCGGCCCGTCTTCCAATGGCCGGAGAACAAGCGGCTGGCGGTCTACATCGCCGTCAACATCGAACACTTTCCCTACGGCGTGCAATGCGGCGTCGACCTGGACCGCCAGACCCAGCCCTGGAGCCAGCGCAGCTGGCTGTGGCGGGAATACGGCAACCGGATCGGGGAGTGGCGGCTGATCGAGCTGTTCGACGAACTCGGCCTGAACGTCGGCGTGATCGTGAACACCGCCAACTACGTGCACTGCCCGGAGCTGATCGCGGACCACCGTGAGCGTGGCGACGAACTGATCGCGCACGGACGCTCCAACGCCGAGCGCCAGATCGAGATGGACGAGGCGACCGAGCGCGCCATGATCCAGGAGGTGACGGCCTTCATGGAGAAAGCCGACGGCAAGCGGCCGCAGGGCTGGCTGAGCCCCTACCTCACGCCCAGCCTGGTCACCACCGACCTGTTGGTGGAGGCCGGCTATTCCTACGTGCTGGACTGGGGCATCTGCGACGAGCAGCCGTTCTGGGTGGACAGCCGCAGCGGCCCCATCCTGTCCGTGCCCTACCCGATCGAGTTGAACGACCAGCCGGCCATCGCCTACCGGCACAACTCGGCGCACGAGTACTGCGACATGATCGTCGAGAACTTCGACGAGATGCTGCGTCGCTCGGCGACCGCGCCGCTGGTGTGCTCGATCTCGCTGCACTCCTTCATCATGGGCCAGCCTTTCCGGCTGGCCCGCCTGCGCAAGGCGCTGCAGCACATCCTGGCCCACCGGGACAGCGTGTGGCTGACCACGCCCGGCCAGGTGGCCAGCCACTACCGCCAGCTTCCGGCGCCGCTCCAGCTGGCGGCCCGGTGAGGGACGCCCTTCCCGACCTCTGCGCGCGGCGCTCGGCCATCTGGGCGGGCACCACCACGCCGCAGGCGCAACTCGCGCAGGCGCAGGACCGTGCCCAGGCGCTGCCCTGCCGGCACGCGTTCGTGAGCACCTCGTTCGAGGGCGCAGGCCGCGCCGCCGCGCATCCCGAATTGCGGCAGCGCCCGCTGGCCGGGCTGGCGGTGTCGGTGAAAGACCTGTTCGATGTGGCGGGCGAGCCCACGACCGCCGGTGCGGCCGTGCTGCAGGGCGCGCCGCCCGCCGCCGCGGACAGCGTGGCGGTGGCCCGGCTGCGGGCGGCGGGTGCCGTCTTCGTGGGACGCAGCCACATGCCGGAATTCGCGTTCTCGGCCGTGGGCATCAACCCGCACCTGCCCACGCCGCACAACGTG
>NZ_LDSL01000107.1 GCF_001476815.1 Pseudacidovorax intermedius
GGCGCCACGCGGTAGGCCCAGACCCTGGCCCGGGCCTACCGCGTGGCGCCGGGCGAGCGGGTGCTGATCGCCGGCAATGGGCCGCTCAACCTGCAGTTGGCGGTGGAACTGCTGCAGGGTGGCGCCAGGGTGCTGGCGGTGGTGGAGTCGGCGCCGCGGCCTTCTGCCGCACGACTGCGCCCTGCCCTGGCCGCATTGCGTGCCGCGCCCGACCTGGTGTGGCAGGGGGCGCGCTACCTGCGCATCCTGCGACGTGCCGGCGTGCCCGTGCACTGGGGCCGGCAGGTGGTGGCCGCCGAGGGTGAGGACCGGGTGCGCCGTGCATGGGTCGCGCCTCACGATGCGCCGGCCGAGCGGACCGCCTTCGACGTGGACACCCTCTGCCTGGGCTACGGCTTCATACCTTCCACCGAGCTGGCCCGCATGCTGGGCTGCGAGCACCGTGCGGCTGGCCGGCACCTGGACCACCTCGCGACGGCCACGGCCGAGGACGGCGCCACATCGGTGCCCGGCGTGTACGTGGTGGGCGATGGCGCCGACCTGGGTGGCGCCCGTGTTGCGCTCGCCCGGGGCACGCTGGCCGGCGCGGCAGCGGCACGCGCCCTCGGCCGCGACGCGCCCCACGACGCGCGCACGGTCACCGAATTGCTCCGCGCCGAGGCTTTCCAGCGTGCCCTGTGGACGCTCTACCAGGCCCCGCCCCGGTCGCTGGCGGCCGTGCCCGACGACACCGTGCTGTGCCGCTGCGAGGAAATCCGCTTCGGCGACGTCCGCGCGCAGATCCGGGCCGGCCGCGACTCCCTGGCTGCCATCAAGCGCAACACCCGGCTCGGCATGGGCCGCTGTCAGGGCCGCTACTGCGCCCTGACTGCCGCCAGGCTGGTGACCGACCTGACGGGGCGTGCGGTCGAACCCGAGCAGTACCTCGCGCCGCGGCCGCCTGCGAGGCCGGTGCCGGCCGGTGCGCTGGGCTTCGAAAAGCCCGAATGGGGCGGCCACCGGCCGGCCATCACACCCAACCTGGCGCGGCCCGTCGAGACCGCGCCGCTGCCGGAGATGCAGGCCGACGTGGTCGTCATCGGCGCGGGCGTGCTGGGCGCGTCATTGGCCTACTACCTGTCGCAGGCCGGCCAGGACGTGCTGGTGCTCGACCGGGACGAGCTCAACCTGCAGGCCTCGGGCGCCAACGCCGGCAGCCTGCATGTGCAGTTGCTGAGCTTCGACTTCGGCGCCAAGGCCCAGGCCGGAGGCGGGCCGGCCGCCGCCACGCTGCCGCTGGGGCCGCTGTCGGTGCGGCTGTGGCAGCAGATCGCGCGGGACTGCGGCGAGGACCTGGAGATCAAGATCACCGGCGGGTTGATGGTGGCCGACAGCGAGGCCGGCATGCGCTTCATCGACGCCAAGGCCGCGCTGGAGCGCCGGCACGGCATCGAGGCGCATGTGATCGACGGCGCCGAGCTGCGGCGCCTGTCCCCGGCCCTGTCGGAGGGACTGCTGGGCGCCGAACTGTGCCCCATGGAAGGCAAGATCAATCCGCTGCGGGCCACCTACGCCCTGGCCGCTCGCGCCCAGGCGCGCGGGGCGCGCTTCGTGCGCGGCTGCAATGTGCAGTCCATCGAGCGGCTGCCGGGCGATGGCGCCGGCTTCGTGCTCGCCACCTCGCGCGGCACCGTGCGGGCGCGCCGGCTGGTCAATGCGAGTGGCGCCTGGTCCAGCGCGGTGGGCGACATGCTGGGCGTGCGCATCCCGGTGCAGGGCGCGCCACTGCAGATGATCGTGACCGAGCCCGCACCGCCGCTGGTGGATCACCTCATCGCCCATGCGGACCGCCACCTCAGCCTCAAGCAGGCGGCCAGCGGCGGGCTGCTCATCGGCGGCGGCTGGACGGCCGCCTTCGATCCGGCCATGCGGCTCAACCGCGCGGTGCGCGACAGCCTGGAAGGCAGCCTGTGGGTGGCGCGCCACGTGCTGCCCGCGGTGGCGGGACTGCACATGGTGCGCTGCTGGGCCGGCATGAACGTCAACATCGACGGCGCGCCGATCCTGGGCGAGGTGCCCGGCGTGCCGGGCTTCTTCAACGCCGTGACCTCCAACGGCTACACCCTGGCGCCCATTGCCGGCAAGCTGGTGACCGAGTTGCTGGTGCATGGCGACGCGGGCATGGACCTCACGCCCTTCGGCATCGAGCGCTTCCAGTGAACGTCCGCAGGGTCGGACCGCCCTGCGCGCCCGGTGCCGCCCGCACGGCCAAGCGTGCCGCCAGCGCGCCGATGCGCCGCCATCCACCGGGATGATCGCGCCGGTCATGTGGCTGGACGCCCGCGAGGCCAGCGGCAGCGCCAGCCCCCGGATCTCGCGGGGGGCCGCCACGTTCGGCGTGCCCGTAGAGGACCGGGCCAGGATCGTCAACCTCAATGTGTACGGCACGCTGCCACGCCGTGCTGCCGGGCGTGGTGGCGCGCAAGGGCGGGCGCATCGTCAACATCATTTCCGAGGCCGGCCGCATCGGCGAGGCCGACATGGCCGTTTACTCCGGCGCCAAGGCGGCCATCGCGGGCGCCCGGACGATGTGTCGGGCTGGTGGCCTTCCTGGCCTCGGACCAGGCGCTGTTCATCACCTGGCAGACCATTGGCGACTCGGGCGGATTCGCGATGGTTTGATTGCGGCACTGCGGCACTGCGGCACTGCGGCACTGCGGCTCGCATGGGCCGCTGGCCGCTGCTGCCGTCGCCGGCCGGTCAGGCCGCGAAAAGCGGCCGCACTGCCTCGTACAGCGCCCTGAAGCGCGCCTGCCGCGCGCGATGGCCCGGCGACCGTTCGGCCCGCGGCTCGAAGCGCTGGCGCACCGGCGGTGGCACACACACGTGCGCTTCGTCGCCGCCATCCGCCAGCCAGGCCAGGCGCGCGGCGCCCAGCGCGCCGCCGGCCTCGCCGCCTTCGGCCAGGGTCAGCGGCACTTCCAGGACGTCGGACAGCAACTGCGCCCACCACAGGCTGCGCGCGCCGCCGCCCACCAGGGCGAGCGCGTCGTCGGGCGGCACCAGCGTGTCCAGGCCGTCGCGCAGCCCCAGGCTCACGCCCTCCACCACCGCGTAGGCGATGTCCGCCGGCCCGTGACCTGCGCCCAGTCCGAACAGCACGCCCTGCGCATGCGGGTCGTTGTGCGGGGAGCGCTCGCCGGACAGGTAAGGCAGGAAGAGCGGCGCCCGGGCGCGCGCGTCCTCGTCCAGCGTGGCCGCCTGGGCCAGCAGCGCGGCCTCGTCGCCCAGGCCGAAGGCCCGGGCGGCCCAGCTGACGGCGCTGGCGGCCGACAGCATCACCGACATCTGGTGCCAGCGGCCCGGCAGCGCATGGCAGAAGGCATGCACGGCCCGCTCCGGCCGCGGCGCGAACGCGGCCCCCGCGATGAAGATGACGCCCGACGTGCCCAGCGAAACGAAGCCCTGGCCCGGCCGCACGATGCCCATGCCCACCGCGCTCGCCGCGTTGTCGCCGCCGCCGCCCGCGATGGCCACGCGCCCGCCGTGGGCCGTGCCCAGGCCCCAGCGCCGCGCCAGGGCCGGATCGAGCCAAGCCGACACGGCACTGCCCTCGACCAGCCGCGGCATGTGCGCGCGGGTAAGGCCGGTCGCGGCGAGCATCGTGTCGGACCAGTCGCGCCGCGCCACGTCCAGCCACAGCGTGCCGGCGGCATCGGACATGTCGCTCACCGCCTCGCCGCTCAGCACGAAGCGCAGCCAGTCCTTGGGCAGCAGCACGCGCGCGGTGCGGGCGAACAGCGCGGGCTCGTGCTCCCGCACCCACAGCAGCTTGGGCGCGGTGAAGCCCGGCATGGCGAGGTTGCCCGTGATCTGCGCCAGCGCCGGCACCGCCTGCGTCAACGCGGTGCACTGGGCGGCGCTGCGGCCGTCGTTCCACAGGATCGCGGGGCGCAGCACCTGGCCGTCGGCATCCAGCAGCACGGCGCCGTGCATCTGGCCCGACAGGCCGATGGCGCGCACCTGCGCCAGCGCCTCGGCCTGCGTGGCCTGCAGCTGCGCCATGACGGTGTGCAGCGCATCGGCCCACTGCGCGGGCGCCTGCTCGGCCCACAGCGGCTGCGGCCGGCCGAGTTCCAGCCGCGCCCCGGCCGTGGCGACGATCCGGTGGTCGTCGGCCAGCAGCAGCGCCTTCAGCTCGGAGGTGCCGAGGTCCAGTCCCAGATACATGGGGCGCGCCTCCCGATCAGTGGCTGCCGCCGAAGCGGTGGTCGGCCTGGCGGCGGAATTCGGTGGGCGTCATGCCCTTGATCTCCAGAAAGCGCCGGTTGAAGTTGGCCACGTTGTTGAAGCCCACCTGATAGCAGATGTCGGTCACGAAATGGTCGGTCTGCATCAGCAGGTGGCAGGCGCTGTTGATGCGCACGTGGTTGACGAAGTCGGTGAAGCTGTTGCCGGTGGAGCGGCGGAAGAAGCGCGAGAAGCGCGATTCGCTCATGCCCAGCTCGGCGGCCACGTCGCCGGCGCTGATCGGCTCGGCCACGTTGGCGGTGATGCGGTTGACGAGGCGGTTGATCTGCTCGACCTCGGCATCGCCCTCGGCGCCCTGGATCTGCACGGTGGACAGCACCCGGTAGTCGTTGCAGTGCGCGAGGTCGGCCATGAAGGCGCAGAAATGGCTGAAGCGCTCCAGGCCGCGCGCCGCCTTGATGCGCTCCCAGTGCCGGCGGGCGCGGTCGGACATGCCGAAGAACTCCACGCCCCGGCGTGCCCGCTCCAGGAGCGGCATCAGCTCGCGCAGCTCCGGCAGCTCCTCGCAGGCGCGCTGCAGCGGCTCGTGCCGGAACTGCAGCACCAGGTCGCGCTCGGCCACGCCGTCTTCGCCGCTGTCCAGCGAGACCCAGTTGTGCGGCAGGCGCGGGCCGCACAGCACCAGGTGGCCGGCCTGGAAGGGCCCGATCCAGTCGCCCACGAAGGCCTTGCCGGAGGTGGCGGTGATCAGGTGCAGCTCGTACTCGTCGTGGAAATGCCAGCGTGCCAGTGGGGTCGGATAGCCGTGCGCCAGGCAGCGCACCAGGCCGGCGTCGTCCGCACTCTCGTAGCCCAGCGCGGGCGAGCGGCTGAACTCGCGCTCCAGCTCGGGCTGGCGCTGGCGCGGCCGGGCTGCGCGGGGGCCGCGCGCGCGTGGGTCGGAAGCGGAATGGCTCATGGCGGTCGAAGGCGTCGGTGGACGGGCACGAGGCGCGGGGCAGGCGGGGCGGCGGGTCGCGTCGGCGGCGGCCCGGGCCACCTTAGCTCATCACGTTGCCACCGTCCACGTTGAGGGTCTGGGCGGTGATGTAGCGCGCCTCGTCGCTGGCTAGGAAGACGCAGGCGCCGCCGAGGTCGTCGGGCCGGCCCATGCGGCCCAGCGGCACGGCCAGCCCCACCTGGCGCTTCTTCTCGCCGATGGGCAGCCCCTCGGCCTTGGCGAAGAGGCTGTCCACGTGCGCCCACATGGGCGTGTCCACGACGCCGGGCGAGATGGCGTTGACGCGGATGCCGTGCGGCGCCATGGCCAGCGCCGCGCTCTGCGTGTAGCTGATGACGGCCGCCTTGGTGGCGCAGTAGTGCGACACCAGCGCCTCGCCGCGCCGGCCGGCCTGCGAGGCCAGGTTGATGACGCTGGCGCCCTGCGTGCCCGCCTCCACCATGTGGCGCAGCACGGCCTGCATGACGAAGAACAGGCCCTTGACGTTGACAGCAAAGAGCCGGTCGAAGGAGGCCTCGTCGCTGTCCAGCAGCGGCGCCAGGTCGAACACGGCGGCGTTGTTGACCAGCGTGTGGACCGGGCCGAAACGGCCGATGGCGGTGTGCAGCAGGCGCGCGATGTCGGCACTGCGGGTGATGTCGGCCCCGATGTAGGCGACGGTGTCGGGATGCTGCCGCATCACCGCCTGCACGGCGGCGGGCGCCTCGTCGGCGCGGTCGACCAGGCTGCAGCGCGCACCTTCGGCCAGGCAGGCTTCGGCCATCGCGAGGCCGATGCCGCCGCCGGCGCCGGTGATCAGTACATGGCGTTGGGCAAGACGTGGGGACATGGGAAGTCTCTCTTTGGTGTCGGATCGGAAGATGGGTCGATGCGCCTTGGACGTTCAGGCGCGGGCATCGGCGAGGAAGCCGCGCTCCGCCTCGTGCGTGGCGTCGTGGTCCAGCAGTTGCGGGAACAGCCGTGGCGGGATGGTGATGGCGCCGACGCCGAGCGCGAGCAGCGACAGGTAGGCCTCGCGCGTGCGCACGCTGGCCACCAGCAGGCGCATGGGGCCGCCGGTCTGCGCCACCAGCGCCTGCATCCGGGCGATCAGCGCCAGGCCGTCGACGCCGCTGTCGTCCAGGCGGCCCAGGTAGGGCGCCGCATAGGCCGCGCCGAGCAGCGCCGCGAAGTGCGCCTGCTCCGGCGCATAGACGGCGGTGTAGGTGACGGCATGGCCTGCGGCCGCGAGCTGCGCGCCGGCGCGCAGGCCCTCGCGCGTGGCGGGGATCTTGATCACCAGCTGGCCGGGCGCGAACTGCGCCAGCAGCGATTGCGCGTCCTCCAGCATGCCGGCCGCGTCGGCGGCCTGCACCTGGGCCTGCACCTGCCGGGCGCCGAGTGCCAGGCATTCGTGCAGCAGCGCCGGCAGCGCCGCGCGCGGGACGCCGGCGCGCCGCAGCAGCGTGGGATTGGTGGTCACGCCATGGACCACCGGATGCGGCAGGCAGGCGCGCAGTTCGGCCAGGTCGGCGCTGTCGAGGTAGAGGTGGAAGCCGGCAGGAGTCGTCATGGGCATGGGATCGAGGTGGGTTTCAGGCGTCGGCCTGCAGCAGCAGCGCATCGACCTCGCCGCGCGTCGGCGGGTTGGCGCCTTCGCGGGTGCAGTTGAGGGCGGCGGCGGCACCGGCGAAGCGCAGCACGGCGGACCAGGCCTCGGCCCGCAGTGCCGACAGGGCCTCGGGCGTGTCCACGCCGCGCTCCAGCAGCGCGACCAGCAGGCCGGCGGCGAAGGTGTCGCCGGCGCCGATGGTGTCGGCCACACGCACGGGCGGCGGACGCAGCGTCAGCGGCTCGGCGCTTGGCCGGAACAGCATGGCGCCCTCCCCGCCGCGTGTGATGACGACGGCCCTGGGGCCCTGGCGCAGGCAGTCGGCGGCCACCTCGGCCAGCGCGCGGTCGGGCGCCAGCAGCTGGGCATCCTCGTCGCTCATCTTGACCAGGTCGGCCGCGGCCAGCCAGCGCGTGCAGTGCCGGCGCCAGGCATCCAGGTCGGGAATCAGGCTGGGACGCGCATTGGGGTCGAACAGCACCAGGCGGCGGCCGCGCTGGGCCTCGACGAATTCCGTGATGCGGCTGGCCGCAGGCTCCTGCAGCAGCGAGATGGAGCCGAACTGCAGCCAGCGGCAGCTGTCGGGCAGGGCCGGCAACTCGGCCGGCGCCCAGAGCGTGTCGGCCGTGCCCTGGGTGTAGAAGGCATAGCGGTTGCTGGTGGGCGTGCGCGCCACGAAGGCCAGCGTGCTGGGCGCTTCGCTGCGCCGCACGAAGCGGGTGTCGATGCCGTTGGCCAGCAGGTGCGCGAGCAGCCGCTCGCCGAACAGGTCGGTGGACAGCTGGGTGACGAAGCCCGTGGGCACGCCCAGCCGGGCACAGGCCACCGCGCTGTTGGTGGGCGCCCCGCCGACGTGGCCCTGGAAGGCCAGTTCGCCGGCGGCGGTGAAGTCGATCAGCGATTCGCCGACGAAGGCGATGCGCATGGGCGCGTCCATGCTCAGTGTCCGTGCTGGGCCAGGAACAGCGCGACGCGGTCGCTGGCACGGCGCACCGCCGACACCAGCCGCGCGTCGCCCGCCAGTTGGCCCCAGAGGCCGGCGTCGGCGCACAGGGCGGCCACCGGATCGGCCGCGGCGCAGATGGCATGCGCCACCGCCGGGTCCATGCCCTGGTCCTGGTAGGCATAGGGCAGCGTGCCCTGGTGCCAGCGCTGCAGGAAGGCCAGGAACAGCGCCGGCAGCATGGCCACGCTGCCGATGGCGGCACCGGCCGCCAGGCGCTCGCGCACGGTCGGCGCGATGAAGCCGGGGATCTTGGAGAAGCCGTCGGCCGACACGCGCTGGTTGGTGTCGCGGATGGCCGGGTTGGAGAAGCGCTCCAGCACGACGTCGCGGTAGCGCGGCAGGTCGACCGGGCTGGCGCCCTCGCGCGTCAGGCAGGGGATCACGTCCTCGGTCACGTAGTCGTGCGCCATCTGGCGGATGGCTGGCGTGAGCGTGCCCTCGTGGATGAACTGCAGGCCCAGCAGCGTGCCGGCCCAGGCGATGCAGCTGTGGCTGGCGTTGAGGATGCGGATCTTGGCCTCTTCGTAGGGCTGCACGGACTGCACGAGCTCCACGCCGACCGTTTCCCAGGCCGGGCGGCCGGCGATGAAGTCGTCCTCGATCACCCACTGGATGAAGGATTCGCCGGTGATGGGCGCGGCATCGTCCTGGCCGGTGGCACGGCGCACGCGCTCGCGCAGCTCCGGCGGCGGGCGCGGCGTGATGCGGTCCACCATGGCGTTGGGGCAGGTGGTGTGGGCCTTCGTCCAGGCCAGCAGCGGCGCGTCGCCGAGGCGCTCGATGAACTCGAGCAGGCCGGCACGGAAGCGCTCGCCGTTGTGGCGCAGGTTGTCGCAGTTGAGGAGCGTGAGCGGGCCGGCCGAGTTGGCCATGCGCGCGCGCAGGATGGCGGTGACGGCGCCGTAGATCGTCTCGCCGGCCTCGCCGCGCGCGGCCCGTGCCAGGTCGGCGGCCAGGTCGTCGAAGCCGAGGTCGAGCCGGTGGGCCGCATCCAGGTAGTAGCCGGCCTCGGTTACGGTGAAGGACACGATGCGCGTCGCCGGATCGGCGCCGCGCGCCACCATGGCCGCTTGGCCGGGGGCGTAGGGAATCACTTCGCGGATCGATGCGATGCGGGCATAGCGGTACTCGCCGGCGGGCGAGACGGTCTCGAGCGTGTAGGCGCCGCCCTGGGACTGCAGGGCCGCGATCGTGTCGGCCATGTCGGGGCGCAGGTTGGCGCCGGCCAGCGTCCAGCGGCGGTCGCCGCTGTCGTGCAGGGCCTGCAGGTAGACGGCCTGGTGGGCCCGGTGGAAGGAGCCCAGACCGAGGTGGAGCATCACCAGGCCGGCACCGTCGGCCACGGAAGAAGAGGTCACGGGAAGGTTCTCCGGCAAAGGAATCAGGCAGCGGCGAGGGCGCGGCCCTCACGGCTGAACAGGTGGAGCACGGCGGGGTCGATCTCGACGCCCACCTCGTCGCCGGCCTGCAGCGCCGTGCGCGCGTTCTGGCGGGCGATCATGGTCACACCGTCGACGTCGACGTGGATCAGCGTGTCGGCGCCCAGGGCCTCGACCAGGCCCACGCGGCCCGGCATGCCGGCACCGGCGCCGGGGTGCACGCGCACGCCCTCGGGCCGCACGCCCAGGAAGCCGTCGGCCGGCAGGCGACCACCGGTGAGGTGCGCCACGGCCGGCAGCGACTGGGCCGGCAGCATGTTCATCGAGGGCATGCCGATGAACTGGGCCACGAACTGGTTGGCCGGGCGGTCGTAGAGCTCGAGCGGCGAGCCGACCTGCTCGATCAGGCCGTCCTTGAGCACCACCACCTTGTCGGCCAGCGTCATGGCCTCGACCTGGTCGTGCGTGACGTAGATGGTGGTGGCGCCGAGCGACTCGTGCAGCTTCTTGATCTCGACGCGCGTGTTGCCGCGCAGGGCCGCATCCAGGTTGGACAGCGGTTCGTCGAACAGGAAGACCTTGGGCGCGCGCACGATGGCGCGGCCGATGGCCACGCGCTGGCGCTGGCCGCCCGAGAGTTCGCGCGGCGTGCGCTGCAGGTACTTGGACAGGTTGAGCTTCTCGGCCGCCGCTTCCACCTTGCGGCGGATCTCGTCGGCCGGCACCTTGGCCAGCTTGAGCGCGAAGGACATGTTGTCGTAGACGCTCATGTGCGGATAGAGCGCGTAGCTCTGGAACACCATCGCCAGGTCGCGCTTGCCCGGCGGCGCATAGGTGATGTCGCGGCCGTCCAGCAGCATCTGGCCGCTGCTGATCGGCTCCAGCCCGGAGATCAGGCGCAGCAGCGTCGACTTGCCGCAGCCCGACGGCCCGACGAAGACGATGAACTCGCCCTTCTCGATCGACAGATCGACGCCGCGGATGATGTCGGTCTCGCCGAAGCGCTTGCGGATGTTCTTGAGTTCGAGGAAGGCCATGACGTTGTCCCCTGCTGCTTGTTACTTGACTGCGCCGAAGGTGAGGCCCTGCACGAGCTGCTTCTGCGAGAACCAGCCGAACACCACGATGGGCGCGATGGCCATCAGCGAGGCGGCCGACAGCTTGGCCCAGAACAGGCCCTCGGGGCTGGAGTACGAGGCGATCAGCGTGGCCAGCGTGCCGGCCTTGGCCGAGCTGAGGTTGAGCGCCCAGAAGGCCTCGTTCCAGCTGAGCACCAGGCACAGCAGGCCGCAGGAGGCCAGGCCGCCCACCGACAGCGGCATCACCACGTGCCGGAATTCGGTCCACAGCGTGGCCCCATCCATGCGTGCCGCTTCCAGGATCTCGCCGGGAATGTCCTTGAGGCTCGTGTAGAGCATCCAGACCATGATGGGCAGGTTGGACAGCATGAAGACGATCGTCAGCGCCGGCAGCGTGTCGAGCATGCCGGCGGTCTGGGCCAGCACGTAGATGGGCACCAGCGCGCCAACGGCCGGCATCATCTTGGTGGACAGCATCCACATGAGGATGTCGCGCGTGCGCTTCGTGCGGAAGAAGGCCATGGAGTAGGCCGCCGGCAGCGCGATGGCCAGGCCGATCAGCGTGGAGCCCACACTGGTGACGAGCGAGTTGCGGGCATACAGCAGGTAGTCGCTGCGGCGCTGGACCTCGGCGAAATTGTCCAGCGTGGGCGTGAAGACGAAGAGCGGCGGCACGGCGATGGCCTGCAGCTCGGTCTTGAAGGCGGTGAGGAACAGCCAGCCGAGCGGAAAGAACAGCAGCAGCGCGAGGGCCCAGGCGGCCACGGTGCGCAGCAGCAGCGGCAGCCGGGTGTTGGGCGGTTTGGCGTGGGACATGGTCTCAGTCCAGGTTCTTGCCGATGATGCGAATCAGGAAGGCCGCGACGATGTTGGCCAGGATCACCGCGAACAGGGCGCCGGCCGAGGCCACGCCGACGTCGAAGTTCATCAGCGACTGCTTGAAGATCAGGTAGGTGAGGTTGGTGCTCGCGTTGCCCGGGCCGCCGTTGGTGGTGATCGCGATCTCGGCGAACACCGACAGCAGGAAGATCATCTCGATCATCACGACCACGGCCATGGGCCGGCCCAGGTGCGGCAGCGTCAGGTAGAAGAAGCGCTGCGTGGCGCTGGCGCCGTCCATGCGGGCGGCCTCCATCTGCTCGCGGTCCAGCGACTGCAGCGCGGTGATGAAGATCAGGCAGGCGAAGGGCAGCCACTGCCAGCCCACCATGACGATCACCGACAGCAGCGGCCAGTCGGTCAGCCAGTCCACCGGCTGCGCGCCGAACAGTCGCCACAGATCGGCCAGGATGCCGTAGATGGGGTTCATCATCATGTGCTTCCACAGCAGGGCGTTGACCGCCGGCATGACGAAGAAGGGCGAGATCAGCAGCACGCGCACGATGCCGCGGCCCGGAAAGGGCTCGTTCACCAGCAACGCCAGCAGCACGCCCAGCACGACGGTGCCCACCACCACGCTGCCGATGAGCAGCAGCGTGTTGCCCACCGCCGGCCAGAAGTCGGGGTCGGTGACGAAGTACTGGAAGTTGTCGATGCCCGCGAAGGTGCGCTCGCCTGGCTGCAGGAGGTTGTAGTTGACGAACGAGAAGTACAGCGTCATCAACAGCGGCACGATCATCCAGAGGAAGAGCGCGATCACGGCGGGCGCCATCAGCGCCCGGGGCAGCAGTCGGTTCATGGCAGGCGGAACTCGGGCAGGCGAACGGGCGGGCGACGACGCGCAGGCGGGAACGCGGGAGGGCGCATGCCGCCGGCCCCCGGCCAGCCGGCATGCGCATCCGGCTCACTTGTAGTAGCCGCCCTTCTTCATCTCGCGCTCGGCCAGGGTCTGCGAGGTCTTGAGGGCCTGCTCGACCGAGGTCTTGCCGGCCAGGGCCGAGCTCATCTGCTGGCCCACGCCCACGCCGATGGCCTGGAACTCGGGGATGGCCGCGTACTGCACGCCCGCATAGGGGGACTTGGGCAGCGTGTTCTCGCCCGGGTTGGGGTTGGCCGAGTCGATGGCCTTCTTCTCGGCGGCGGCGAAACGCGCGACCTTCTGGAACTCCGGGTTGGCGTAGGTCGACTTGCGCGTGCCGGTGGGCACGGCGCCCCAGCCCTGCTCCTTGGCCACCAGCTGGATGTAGTCCTTCGACGTCGCCCAGCGGATGAACTTCTGCGCGGCCTCGTCCTTGGTCGAGCTGGCCGGGATGGCCAGGTTCCACGACCACAGCCAGTTCGCGCCCTTGGGCGTGACGGCCACCGGGGCCTGGGCATAGGCCACCTTGTCGGCCACCTTGGACTGCTTGGGATCGGAGACGAATGACGCGGCGATGGTCGCATCGACCCATTGCGCGCACTTGCCTTCGCTGAACAGCGCCAGGTTCTCGTTGAAGCTGTTGGCGGCGGCGCCGGGAGGCCCGGCCTTCTTCATCAGGTCGACGTAGAAGCCGATGGCGTCCTTCCAGGGCTTGGTGTCGATCTGCGGCTTCCACTGCATGTCGAACCACTGGCCGCCTTGGGTGTTGACCAGCGTGGTGAGGAAGGCCATGTTGTCGCCCCAGCCCGGCTTGCCGCGCAGGCAGATGCCGTACACGCCGGCCTTGGGGTCGGTGGCCTTCTCGGCGAAGTCCTTCACCTCGGCCCAGGTGGGCGGGTCACTGAACTTCACCCCGGCCTTGTCGGCCAGGTCCTTGCGGTACATGAGCATCGAACTCTCGCCGTAGAAGGGGGCGGCGTAGAGCTTGCCTTCGTACGACAGGCCGCTGCGGATGGCCGGCAGCAGGTCGTCGACGTCGTAGGCGGCATCGGTGGCGATGGGCTTGAGCCAGCCCTTCTTGGACCAGATCGGCGCCTCGTACAGGCCGATGGTCATGACGTCGAACTGGCCGCCCTTGGTGGCGATGTCGGTTGTCACGCGCTGGCGCAGCGTGCCTTCCTCGAGCGTGACCCACTTGACCTTGATGTCGGGGTTGGCCTTTTCGAAGAAGGGGGTGAGCTTCTGCATCTCGATCATGTGGCCGTTGTTCACGGTGGCGATGATGAGTTCGGTGGCGGCATGGGCCGCCAGGCCGGCGGCGGCAAGGGCGAGCACGAGGCCCGCCTGGGCAAAACGCTTCATGGTGTCTCCTCGGTGGTTCCACGACCGGTGGTCGCTGGGCCTGGATTCTGAGGAGGTTGTCTTGCGCGATCTGTACCTTCAATGCCAAGTCCGATACTTTTTTGCATCAGGAGCTTGGTGAAATCCCGAGGGACGGCAAGAGCGGATGTGCGGTTTCGCCAATCGGCGCGGCTTGGCACGCCGTCTCGAAGGCCACCGCGCCTTGCCGCGGCGCGCGCGCATCCACCTGCGCGCGCAGGCTGGGCGCAAGTATGGTTCGGGGGCGGCGGGTTGGCCGGGGATTGCCTGGACGTCGGCCGGAGCAGGCGTCCGGCCGACGGGATGTGTGACTGGCGCGCATCGTAGTCAGCGGCTTTCTTCGGCTCCAGTGACGAATTCTGATGGAGGGCTGTCTGACATCGGTCTACCTGATGCACCGGGCCGGCGCGCAGCAGTTCCGGCCTTCGGCCGAAGTCACCCGAGGTACCGTGGAATGGCGTCGGGCCGGGCCAGCGCGTCTCCCTTGGTCCGCCTGTCAATTCCCCACCCGCCGCGCCCGCGGTTTTTCGAAGGCCCGCATCGTCCCGATCAGCTGCAGCAGCAGCTGGTTCGAGGCGATGGACAGCTGGCGCCCCAGCCGCGTGATGATGTGCGCCTCGGCGGCGCCCAGCAGCGCCTGGTCCACGGGCAGCGCCACCAGCTCGCCAGCGTCCACCTCCTGCGCCACGGCGAAGGCCGGCAGCAGGCTCACGCCCAGGTCCGCACGCACGAAGTGCTTGATGACCGAGATGGAGTCGGAGATCAGCTTGGGCACCAGCTGCACCCGCTCCATCTGCTCGGCCAGCGCGATCACCTGCCGCGTGCCGAAGGAGCCGTGCATCAGCGCGACGGGATAGGCGCCCACCTGCCGCAGCAGCGGCTGGCGCTTGAGCTCGGTGAGCGGATGGCCGGGCCGCGTGATCACGCACATGGGCTGGCGCACCGCCGCGCGCGAGCGGATGCCCGGCGCCACCGGCGGGTTGTAGACCAGGCCGATGTGCGCGGCGTCCTCCGCCACCGATCGCATGACCTCGTTGGTGCCGGCCAGGCGCATGGTCACCGTCAGGCCCGGGTAGCGCTGCCAGAAGGCCCGGATCGGCTCGGCCATCAGATCGCTCACGAAGCCTTCGCCCAGCACCAGGTCGATGTGGCCGCGGGCCAGGCCGCGCAGCTCCTGCACCTTGGTCAGCAGGTCGTCCTGGTGGGAGTTCTGGGCGCGGAAGTATTCCACCAGCAGCTCGCCCGCCTCGGTCGGCTTGACGCCGCGGCCGTGGCGCTCGATCAGCGGCATCGACAGCTCCGCCTCCAGCTTGGCGATCTGGCGGCTGACCACCGAGGCATGCATGTCCAGCGTGTCGGCGGCCGCACGCACCGAGCCGCGCACGACGGCCTCGTACAGGTACTTGACGCGGCGCAGTTCAAGGGTTTCGTTCATGGGCGAATCGACGGCGGCGAAGGGAGAACGTTGTGACGGCGGAATGACGAGCGTTGCTCGCAGGTCAACGGAAATCTACCGTCGTTGTTATTGTTCGCCAAGCATGCTGGTGAGATTCTTCGTTCGTCGGCGGCAAGTCGCCGTCCTCCCAACTCCCTGTAGGACAAGACGAATGAAGACGATTGGCGTGATCGGACTGGGCAACATGGGTCGCGGCATGGCCCTGACGCTGCAGCGCAAGGGCTTCGACGTGATCGGCACCGATGCCGCCCCGGCCACGCGCGCCGCGCTGGCCGGGGAGGGCCTGACGGTGGTCGACACGGTGCAGCAGGTGGCCGCGCGGGCCGACCTGCTGGTGCTGTCGCTGCCCACTGCCGCCATCGTGGCGCAGGTGGTGGCCGGCCCGGGCGGCCTGCTGGACGTCCCGCGCGACGGATTGCTGGTGGTCGACACCTCCACCTCGCACCCGGACACCACGCGCCGGCTGGCCGGCCAGCTCGAGGCGGCCGGCATGTCGCTGATCGACGCACCCGTCAGCGGCGGCCCGCGCGGCGCCCTGGCCGGCACCATGACCATGGTGATCGGCGGCAGCGAGGCCGACGTGGCCCGGGCCATGATGGTGCTGCAAGCCATGAGCGCCAAGCGGGTGCATGTCGGCCCCGTCGGCGCCGGCCACGTGGCCAAGATCGCGAACAACCTGCTGTGCGCGGCCCACCTGGCGCTGGCCGGCGCCGACGGGGCCCGGGCCATGATGGTGCTGCAAGGCATGAGCGCCAAGGGGGTGGATGTCGGCGCCGTCGGCGCCGGCCACGTGGCCAAGATCGGGGACAACCTGCTGTGCGGGGCCAGCCTGGAGGTGGACGGCGAGGGAGCGCGCGTGGCGGAGAAGGCCGTCGGGCACACAGGGCGGGTGCGCGGAGTGGTGAACGACGGGGGGGTGCGGCGCTTCGTCACAGAAGT
>NZ_LDSL01000108.1 GCF_001476815.1 Pseudacidovorax intermedius
CGTCGGCGCGGGCCGGGTCTTCCGCGGCCCGCTTCCGCCGGGCCGCGATGGGAGCATCGGCCGCGGACAGAGCCTGGCGCATGCGCTCGAGGTCGGCGTTGACGGCGTCCACGGACGGCAGCGTTGCGCCGGGGCCTTCCACGACCAGCACGTCGGCCGACACATAGACGTGGTCAGCGGGGGCGTCGTCGCCGGCTTCCACGAACTTGCCCAGGGCCCAGGCCGGGGCCTTGTCCTCGAACTGCACCACGTCGCCGACCTTCGCGCCGGCGACGACGCCCCCGCTGACCACGTGTATGTGTCGGCCGACGTGCTGGTCGTGGAAGGCTCCGGCGCAACGCTGCCGTCCGTGGACGCCGTCAACGCCGACCTCGAGCGCATGCGCGAGGCTATGTCCGCGGCCGATGCTGCCATCGAGGCCTGGCGGAAGCGGGCCGAGGAAGAGCAGGCCCGCGCCGACGAACTCGCCGAGAAGCTGCGGGCTGCGGAGGCCGCCCGCGACGCTGCCATGCAGGACGCCGACGCGCTGCGCGCCCAGCTGAAGCCGCCGGAAGGTGGCGCCGACCGCGCCGCGCTGGAGGCCGAAGCCACCGCGCTGGGCGTGCAGTTCCGCAGCAACATCAGCGACGAGACGCTGGCGGCCCGCATCGCCGAAGCCAAGGCCGCGAAGTGATCACAGCCACCCAGGCGCAGCAGTACCTGTCGGAAGCCCTGGGCATCTCGGTGCCCGGGTTTCTGGTGGAGGCCGCTGTCGCCAAGGTGGCCACGGCCGAGCCGGCCATGATCCTGGCGGGCTACAGCGATCAGGACCGGCAACTGGTGCAGGTTTACGCGGTCGCACTGATCGCCGCGGCCGGCGCGCCGCGGCGCATCGCATCGCAGGGAGCGCCTTCGGGCGCGTCCCGCTCCTTCAAGAACTTCGATGACGGCCTGACCCAGCTGCGCCGCTCTCTCGCCGCCCTGGACAAGGCCGGAACAGTCGCGGCTCTCGTAGGGCCGGACCCCGCCTCCGGCACGCTATTCCTTGTGGTGTGATCCGGGGATCAGGCCCGCGGTGGCCCGTAGTGCCACTCTCGATGGCAGTTTGGGCACAAAGCAATCGTGTTCTCCACTTCGTCGGTGCCGTTCTCGCTGAGCGGTAAAACGTGATGGACCTCAAGATACGGATCGCCATTCGACCTTCGAATGAATGGCGCCTTGGCTCCGCATCCCCCACAAACGCCATTGGCCAAATACAAGCGCTCGGCGATGACGTCAGGGTTGCGGTCGTACTGCACTGACTGGACGACGATCTTGCGCGGCACTTTTTCGGCTTGGGCAAGGCGAGATCTTCGCTCCTCCACAGCTGAGGCAAGCGAACGTTGCGTCTCTGCCTCCTGTTTCATCCGCAGCCTGCTCAGTTCGCAATAGTCCAACTGGAAGGCTCGCGGGGTTGCCTGCCGGTAGGGATAGCTAAGGTCGTTGCTGGGTTCAGGGTCCAGGGTTAGCCATATCGCCCCCGGATCTGTTTCCTCATCAATATCAGTGATCGTGAACAGGTGTTCCGGTGCACATTGCCTCAGCGGCTCCGACTTTAGAAATCCCACCTTCCGCATTGGTAGGCGCTTCGCTAAATAGAGCAAGTTGATCAACTTTGCTCGATTGGCTTCGACTCTGCCTTCCCAGACTCGAGGTACAGAGTAACGAAACTTCTTGTGCAGCTCGTCCCAAAGTACACCATGCTCAAAGAGCGCGATGGCAAAAATGCTCGCGCCCCCTTTTTCCGCCTCAGCTTTGCTGCAGTCGAATCCACCCCAGCGGGCATCATGAAGCTTTACGCCAAATATTTCGAAGGCAGCTCGATGAGGAGTATCAAATATCTTGTCGTGAGCGTTTGCTGAAGGTGGCATGCAGGCTGCGAGGCGTAAATTGGGGGGTCCCTAGCATAGCGGCCATGTCCTCCGCCGCATCTTGGTCCTACACCGCCGCCGCCACGCTCTGGCCGCTGCTCGGCCGCGACGACTGGACGGGCGCCGCAACTTACGGCGCACCCCAAGTCATCGCCTGCGACTACTCGGCAGAGGTCATGCGCATGACTGACGCCAAGGGCGAAGAATTCATATCCCGGCAGCAGATCTTCACCGAGCGCGCCGGCGTGGAGCCGGGAGACATGATCCTGATCGGCGTCTCGGTCAGCCTGGACCCCATCACAGCCGGCGCGGCCGAGGTGCGCGCCGTCACGCGGTGGGGCGATACGCTCGACCGCCAGGCCGACGATTACCGCATCTCCACCTGATGCCTCCCTAGCATGCCTCGGCATGGCTACGAAGGTCGTCAACAAGCTGCCCCAATTCGTCACGCGCACCGAGCAGCGTGGCGCGCGCGGTGTCGCGCAGGCGCTCGTGCTAGGGGCTGCCGAGGCATCCGTGATGACGCCCATCGACACCTCCAACCTGCTGAACTCGCAGTATCGCGACGTCAGCAAGCACGGCAAGGCCATCGTCGGCCGGGTGGGCTACACGGCCGAACACGCGCTGCCGGTCCACGATCCTGAGCACAAGCAGCAGTTCCGGCGCGCGACGGCAAAGAAAGAGTTCCTGAAGAAGGGCTTCGAGAAAGCCGAGCCCAACATCCGCGGCGTCATCACCGGGGCGATCCGCGTATGACGTCGCCAGTCGATTCTCTGCGCGCGTTCGTGCAGCTTCTACTGCCGGGTTGGCGCCTGCAGTTTGGCAAGTGGACGGACGGCACGAAGACCGACCGATACGCCGTGATCAAGCCCATGGCGGGCCTGCCCATCGAACTGGTCCGCCGGCCGCAGTTCTCGCTGATTCTGATTGCTGGCTTGAACGATCCCGCGACCCTACCCAATGAAGCGGCTGAAGCGGTCATCCAGGCCATGCTCGCAGACACCGAAGACCCCATGTTCATGCAGCCGGGCGAGCCGGTTCCCTGGTTCACCGACGACGGCCGCCCCGTCGCCGAGATTTCCATTCAAACCATCACTGACTGAGGACCACCACCATGGGCAAGTACATCGGGAAGAGCTTCGCGTTCGAGTTCGCCATCGCGGCCGAGAACTCGGTGCCCACCGCACTGACCTACGTCCCGCTCGGCGCGATGCGCGACAAGAGCATCAAGTTCAGCTGGGACACCGCGGACGCCACGGCCGACGACTCGCCGGCGGCGACGAAGGAGCAGATCGCCACCTTCAAGTCCGTTGAGATCTCGGGCTCGGGCGTCAGTCGCGGCACCGAGCGGCCCAACCAGGACACGCTCGAGGCGCACATCAACACGCCCAGCGCCGTCACCGGCGGCCAGCCCTGCGTCTGGCTGCGCCTGACCCACCCGTCGGGCAAGCGCTACTACGGCTACTTCATGGTGTCGGAGTTCAGCACCGACGCCCCCTACGCCGACGTCATCACCTGGTCGATGACCGCCAACAGCAACGGCGCCGTCACCATCACCCCGTAAGGAGCAGCACCATGGCAGTAATCGCCCCCATCGACGGCCGGCAGAACGGCAAGTTCCTGGCAACTGGCCAGACCCTCACGGCCAGCGACTCGCTAACGGTCAATCCGGACCGCAAGCAGCTGCTGGTCTTGACCAACGGCACGGCCAGCACCATCACGGCAACCCTGCTGGGCTCCACCGCGACGGCCGCGGATCTGCCGGGCTATGGCGGCTCGGTCAGCCTGTCCGCGGGCTATCCCATCGCGGTGGCGGCCAACACCGCCCAGGCCGTCGAGCTGGCGGACATTGCCCTGTTCCTGCAGGGCAACGTCACCATCACCGGCGGCACCGGCCTGAACGCCAAGCTGTTCGAGCTCTGATGCTGGTTGAGCACGGCTACGTGCGCGCGGAGGCGCCGGACGGGACGGTCTACACGTTCTGCCCGTCCTTCGCCCGCGTGGCCGCGCTCGATTCGCCAGCCGGCATCGTGGCGCTTTTCGTGGCCCTGCACGGGCCCGGGGCCGCGGACGTGGCCCGCTACGTCCTGGCCGTGCTGTGTGAGCAGGACGATCCCACGCCCCTGATCGGCTGCCTGGAGGCGGAAGAGGGCGCCGTGCTGCGCCAGGTCGACGGCGCCATGCCAGCGGCGGAGCAGGTCATCCTGGCGCGCCACCTGATGCAGCACGGGATCTGCGGCACCGCCGCGCCGGGCCAGGGCGGCGGCGAGTACAGCCAGACCTTCGACGCCGCCGAATTCGTCTCCGCCGCGCGCGTCCACCTGGGGCTGCCGGCCACCGACGCCGAAGCCCTGTCCATGACCGAGCTGCAGCACCTGATGCGCCTCAAGTTCCCTGACCCGAAGGCCGGCGAGGTGCCAGACGAAGGAGAGTACGAGGCCACGATGGCGCTGGTGAGGGGGAAGAATGGCTGAGCAGGTCGGTGGGATCTACTACGACGTCCGCCTGGAGACGGGGCAGCTGCTGCGTGATCAGCAGCAGGTCCAGCGCTCGCTGAAGGCGACCGGTGACGCGGGCGACAAGCTGGCGGCCAACTTCAATGCCATCGCGCTGGCGGCGAAGCTGCTGGCCGCGGCGCTGGCCGCCGTGAAGGCGGCAGAGGCGGCCGACGAGATGCGCCTGCTGAGCGCGCGCGTGGAGGTGGCAGCCGGCAGCGTCGAGAAGGGCACCCAGGCGATGAACCGCCTGGTGCAGATCAGCCGCACCACGCAGACGGCCGTCGAGGGCAACGTCGATGTCTTCAACCGGCTGAACCAGTCGCTCATCCAGATGGGCGGCACGCAGAACGACACGCTGAACCTGGTCGACTTGCTGGCCAAGGCCATCCGGGTGTCCGGCGCTTCGGCGGTCGAGGCCAAGAATGCCATGCTGCAATTCGGCCAGGCGCTCGGCTCGGGCAAGCTGCAGGGCGACGAACTGCGCTCGCTGCTCGAGAACGCACCGTACCTGATGCGGCAGCTGGCCGACGGCATCGGCAAGCCCGTGGGCGAGTTGAAGAAGCTGGGCGAGCAGGGCAAGCTGACTGCCGATGTGGTCGTGGCCGCCCTCACGAAGTCGGCCGAGCGCATCAATGCGGACTTCGCCAAGTTCCCGCAGACGGTGAGCGGGGCCTTCCAACTGGTCCAGGACGCCGCGGCACGCCTGAACCAGAAGATGGACGACGCGAGCGGCAAAAGCGCGGCGCTGGCTGGCGCTGCGCAGGGGCTGTCGCAGGTGCTGGACAACCTCACCGGTCAGATGGCTGGCGTCACGACCGAGGCCGACAAGCTGGGCCGGAACAAGGCCATTCAAGGGTGGTCCGAAGAGACGAAGCTCTTCCTCAGCTACGTGGTCGACGCGCTGGACGTGACGTGGCAGGCGGTCTCCGTCTTCGGCCGGAACGTGCTCTTTGCGTTTCAGGGCGTGGGCTCGGAGATCGGGGCTGTCGCCGCGCAATTGAACTTGCTGCAGGAGGCGGCCAAGGGAGGCCGCAGCATCACTGACCCCTTCGGCACCAAGGCGGCCTGGAAGGCCTTCAACAGCCCGGAGTATCAGGCGATCACTGACGCCGTGCGCGAGGACGGCGAGCGCCGGCGCAAGATCATGGATGCCGAGGACGCCAAGACCCTGGCCAGGACGGAGCTGGCGGGCGAACGGATGCGCCGCGAGTGGGCCCAGCAGGCAAAGGAGCAGCGCGGCTTCACGCCGACGGGCGATGCGCCGTCAAAGCTCAAGGCACCGAAGGACGAAGACGAGGCCCGCAAGCTGGCGGCCAAGACGGCGGCGGCCCAGGCCTATTACCAGGGGCTCGTGGCCGAGAACGCCCAAGCGCTGGCCAAGATCAATGCCGAAGAGCAGAAGGCCCTTGAAGAAAACAAGCGCCGGGCCGCCGAGGACAAGAACAACCAGGAGATCTACGCGAAGGCCCGCGTCGAGATCCAGAAGAAGTACGCGCGCGAGCGGGCCAAGCTCGAAGAGCAGACGCTGCGGCAGGTCGCCGACCTGCAGATCGAACTGACCCGCGACGCCGACCAGAAGGTCGCCATGATCGAGGCGGAGGCGCTGCGGCGTGCCGATGCATCCGAGCGGTTGGGCATCGCCACTGCGTCAGAGGCTGAGCGTGCGCGCACCAAGGCCAAGGCGCAGGCGCAGCTTGAGCGCGAGAAGCTGAGCGACCGCGAGGCGCAAGCATCCGCCGACCTCGCCATCACCGCTGCCACTGACGAGCTGACGAAGATCGACCTGATGCGGCAGGAGGCAATCCGCAAGGCCCAGGCCGACTATCAGCAGGGGGCCATTACTCGGAAGGAAATGGAGCTGCGCGAAGCCAAGGCATCGGTGGACGCGCAGATTGCAATTCGGCAGCAGCTGGCCAGCCTCAACCCGCTGGCCCAATTGGAGAGGGAGTACCAGCAGAAGCTAAGCCTCGTCCAGTATTACGAGCAGCAGATGGCCCAGGCCGGCGTGGATGGCGCCACCTTTGCCGAGCAGAAGAAGACGGAGCTGGCCAGTCAGTTCAGGCAGCAGCGCCAAGCGCTGATCGAGGCCGAATTCGTCGCCCAAGGCGCTGCCAATCAGTTCCTTATGGGCTCGCTGAACAGCCTGGCCGGCACTGCTTCTTCGGCCATCACGGGACTGTTGAACGGAACCATGTCGGCTTCGGATGCCATGAGGAACCTTGGCAATGTGGTGCTGAATGAAGCAGTCTCGGCGCTGGTGCAGGTTGGCCTGCAGTACATCAAGAATGCCCTGCTGGCAAAGACGGCCGACGCAGCCATGCTGGCAACGAAGGCGGCCAATGCAGCGGCATACACGGGCGCTGTGAGCGCGCAGGTTGCCGTGACCTCGTCGCTCGCCGCAGCCAGTGCCTTTGCTTCGACAGCAGCCATTCCGATCACAGGCCCTGGCTTGGCGCCGGCCGCTGCGGCTGCCGCCGGTGCTGCTGCGGCGGCGCTGGGCGCTCCCGCTATCGCCATGGCTCCGCTGGCCGGCGCTCGCCGTTATGGCGGCAGCGTGTCGGCGAACTCGCTGTACCGAGTCAACGAGGATGGCAGGCCGGAGATGTACACCGCCGGTAATGGCTCGCAGTACCTGCTACCCGCCAGGGGCGGCAGCGTCACGCCTTCCGATCAAGTGGGTGGCGGCATCACTGTGAACGTGATGAATGCGCCAGCGGGCACGAATCCGCAGGTCACGGTGAACGACCGCGAGGTCTGGATCGACCTTGCGGCCAAAGCGGCCGAAGCCAGGGTTGCCGAGGGGTTTGCAAGTAACACGGGCCCGGCCTGGACCGCCTTGCGGTCCAGCAGCAACGTTCGGTCTGGTGGCTTGAGCTAGCGCCTCGGCTGGTCCGAAACAGGCGCTACCGGGCCTGCGCTGGCGCCGCGGCCGGTCCCGGTCTCCGTCGCCGAGCTAGTGGTGTCGACTAGCCGCTCAGCGGCGTCAAAGCGCAGCGTCATGGTGTTGCTGCGGGAATCGGCTCCGCCTGCAAAAGCGCCCACGACGGGAATGAAGGTTGCTGGGCGCACGGCAACCTCGGCGAAGCTGTAGATCACCATGGAAGTGCCGTCCCCCATGCGCATCTGCATGGTGGGCTTGCCCAGGGCCTGCAGCACTTCGGCCTTTGTCGTCACGCCCCTCTGGAAGTGCGCAACTTGGTCGTCAGTGACGCGCACGCCTGAGGCGGCGCACCCTGCCAGGGCAGCAGCGGCCAGGGCTGCGATCAATAGTCTCATGGTGTCAGATTAGGGAAGTGATCTTGCGGGCGCTTGCGAGCGCGTTCCGAGCATCTTGGCCTGAAACCTTCGCACGAAGGCGGTAGTCGGCTTTTACACGCTGCCCATGAAGAGCTCCGAGGAACTTTCCTCGCTCGCGGGACTTTGTTTGAATTGCTGCGTCCAGGGTGGCGGCTGGATTGGATAGTTGATGTGCAAGTTTCTCGTGAAGGCCTCGGCAGTTTCCGGGGTCCCCAGGCTCCGCGAGCAACGTGTGCCAGTCCAGCGAGTCGTGATAGGCCGCGTAGTAGGCTCGACTGACGCCATTCCTGCTGACCGCTTCTACTCCCCCTGTGTTGCCGCAAACTTGAGCGGCGAGGGCCAAGAGGTCGCTCGGACTAATTGGCATCAGCTGTCTCTAAGGAGCCGTCCTCATGCAGCGCGCCGTAGAACGACACGTTGATGGGGAGCCGGTCCAAATCGGCTTCTACCAGCAGGGATATGAGTTCGCCTGTCATGTCAGCGGCATCTTCCGGGGAAACAGCAATGCGGAACTGCACCCAGTGGCAGTCCATTTCTTCATCGAAGAGCAGCCGGGGTGAGCGATCAAGCCAGAAAAGCCGTCGCTGCCGGAGCATTTCACCCGCTAGGTCAAGAACCCGAGCGTATTCCGAATCCGGAATCCCAAATTCAAACGCCTTATGAGCCATCATCTTGACATCCTCGATTTGATCAATCGCAGAAAGATCGATATTCATTTTTGCTGCTGATGCCAAAGCCTTCTGCAGCACAGAGAATGCACCAGAACTCGCGACGCCAGTTAAAAACAGATACCAATCAAGATTGTGAGTCTCAAAATCTTTGATTAGCGTTTGGACTCGGCTAAACATTCCCCAATTGTGATACGCAGCAATTCGTCCATTGAGAATGGAGTCCCAATGGGCGCCGGCGGTCTCTGCACGTGTGATGAGGCGTTCGAAATATTCGAAATCGCCGGTTAGGTGAACAACCTCGGCCATCCTTAGAAGCGAGGCACTGCGAGCGCCGCCGCCTCGCGTTCCGGGCTCTAGTCGATCCATCCATTCCATGATCAGTGGATCGCCAGCATCCAAGTAGCGGGCGACCGACCGAACGAAGGCGATCAGCTCGGACTCGATCTCGTCGGCGACGAGTTTGGGTATGCGTGCAGGCATGGTGGTACCCGCCGAGTGTAGGCCCGGTACCTGCCGCAGCAGGTCAATCCGTTTTCCCTCACCTGAGCGCGCGATCAGGCGCGGCGGCTGCGTGCATGTGGGGCGCTGGCGGCCGGGGTGGGGCGGCCCCGCTCCCTAGTATCCATCCGGTGCCCGTCGCCTACCCGCCAGACCTGCCCCCGATGCAGCGCGCCTCGAAGAGCCGCAGCCAGCCTGCGGCCTTCACCGTGGCCGAGCCCCGCCGCGGCTACGGCTACCGCCAGGCGGTGGGCACTGACACGCCGGTCATCTGGGACTGCATCTTCCGGTTTCGAGCGCAGGATGCGGTGCGCTTCCAGCTCTGGTTCACCGTGCAGCTGCAGCGCGGCCTTCTGGAGTTCACCATGCCGATCCTCACGGAATTCGGCCTGCTGGACCATGTCTGCCAGTTCCTGCCCGACGGCCTGCTGGACGCCACGGAGGAGGGGGGCGTCTGGACGTTCAAGGCCAGCATCATGGCCAGGGCTCAGGTGGTGCCCGACGCCTACACCGAGGCGGCCGACCTGATCATCGGCCTGCCCGACTGGCTGACCTGGGCCGAGATCCTGGACCTGTCCATTGCCGCGGTGCCGGAGGCCTGATGGACCGCGCCGAGTTCTGGAGCACGAAGAGCCCGCTGCCAGTCTTCGAGGCGGTGGTGTTCGAACACCCGGCCTTCGACCAGACCTTCTACCTGGTGGCGAACCAGTTCGAGGAGGTGGTGCTGGGCGGCGTGGCCCACATCCCCACGCCGATGACCGTGAAGCCGCCCGACCAGACCGGCGACGCCACGGCGAAGCTGTCCATCGCCTTCCCGCGCGCCGTGGTTGGCCGGGAGTTCAAGCGCAAGCTGGGGCTGGTCCGCGCGTCCGGCTCGCGCGAGCCCATCGTGGTCCGCTACCGCGTGTTCCTCGGCGAGACGGACGCGCCGAAGGTGACCTGGAACCTGTTCGCCGCCGATGGCCAGGGCATCACCTTCTCACCCGACACGGTGCAGGTGAACGCGACGGCGGACAACCCGATGCGGCGGCTGGCGGGCCCGATCTACGACCCGGCCTTGTTCACCGGCCTGCAACTGGTATGACGCCCGAGCAGTTCGCCGCCCGCGCCGTCGGTGTGCCCTGGGTGCGCTGGCGCTCCGACTGGCAGGCCATGGACTGCTTCGGCCTCATTGTGCTCTACCACCGCCACGTCCTCAGCATCGAGCTGGGCGAGGTGCCCCAGACCGACATCGCGGCCGGCTTCGCCGCGGCGCCGGGCTGGCGCGAATGCGGCCGCGGCGCCGGCGCCACCTGCTTCATGGCCTGGCGCGACGGCGCGCCGCAGCACTGCGGCGTCCTGCTGCCGGGCGACATGCTCCTGCACGCCGAGGCCAACGAGATCCATCCGCCGGGCAGCGTTCGCGTCACGCGCCTGGCCGTCGCCGAGCGCGCCTACGGCCTGCTGCGCTTCTACCGCTACCACCCGCCATGCTGACCATCTGCCACGACCCGGCCGGCGCGCTCGGCCGCGACCGCTACGCCCTGGACTGCACCGCCAGCCTGCAGGAGAACATCCAGCGGCACCTGCGCTCCGGCGCCGACTGCCGGCTGCTGATCAACGGCCAGGAGGTCGACCCCGCCACGGATCCGCGCCTGGACCTGCCGCCGCACGCGGCCGACGAGGTAGTGGTGGTGCGCCGGCCCGGCTTCGGCATCGACGCAATCTACTACCTGTATGCCGCCTATGCGGTGCTGACGGTCTACAGCATCGCCGCGGCGCGCCGCGCCCAGGGATCGGCCAATGCGTCGCCCACGGGCAGCGACAGCCCCAACAACTCACTGACGGCGCAGACCAACATTGCCCGGGCCTACCAGGCCATTCCCGACGTCCACGGCTACCGCCGCTGCTGGCCTGACCTGATCCAGCCCAGCATCGTGGAGTACATCGACAACATCAAGTACATCACCGAGTGGCTGTGCGTCTCGCGCGGCCGCGGCGACATCAGCGACGTGCGCTACGCAGAATCGCCCATCGGCGACATCGCCGGCGCGAGCTACGAGATCTTCGGGCCGGTGGGCGGCGGCATCCACCCCGAGAACGGCACCACGACGCTGCTGGACGTGCTGGAGACCTACGCCAGCGACGAGGTGAACGGGCAGGAGATGGCGCCGTCGGTGCCGTTTACGACCGTGGGCGGCGGCGCCACCATCACGGCCGAGGACGGGGCCACGACCTTCAGGGTGGCCATCACCGACAACCCGCCGCTGGCTGACCTGAAGAGCCTGGCGCCGACCGGCACGGCCCGTGTGCGGTTCACCATCACGCCGGCCGACACCGGCGCGGGCACGCCGGCCGTGCTGTTCGACCAGATCTGCACGGTGCTGGGGTACGTGGTCAGCGATGGCATCTGCACCTTTACCTTCTCGAGCGAGCCCTGGGACACCGGCGGCGAGACGTTCGAGGAGGTGCGCGAGGTGAACATTGCGCCCCAGGCGTCGCACTACTCGCCCATCGGGCCCTTCACGCTGCCGGTTCCCTGCGACCGCATCCGCTGGAACACGGTGTTCCTGCGAGGGCTCAAGGGCCTGATCAAGATCCGGGCCGAGTGGTGGGCCATCGACGGCGCCGGCGCGGAGATCCCCGGCACGCGGCAGAGCCAGGACCAGGACTTCACCCACAACACCTACGACCAGCGGTTCTACACCACCACGGTTGTGCCGGCGGCCGGCTTCCAGCGCTATCGGGTGCAGTTCACACGCATCACCGAGGAATTCGGGGAGGGCGGGGTGAACGTGGCCAAGCTCGAAGAGCTGTACGCCATGAAGCACTACCCCAGCAAGGTGCTGCCGGGCGTGACGGTGATCAGGGTGACGACGAAGGCCACGACCGAGGCCACGGGCTTCAGCGACCGGAAGTTCAACTGCCGCTGGTTGCGGCACTGCCGCGTGCTCTTCGACAACGTGAACATCGGGCCCACGCGGAACTTCGCCCGGTCCATGGCGCACATGTGGACGCTGGCCGGGAACGACCTGGCTGAGCTGGACGTGGACAGGCTGAACGCCATCAACGTGCAGTTGGGCGAAACATCGCCGCTCCTGCGCTTTGACGCCAGCCTGGACGACGCCGAGATGAGCCTGGGCGAGCGGATGCAGATGGCCGCCGACGCGGCGCGGTGCACGGTGTGGCGCGACGGCACGCGGTGGACCGTGACGCGCGACCAGGCGCGCAGCTACCCCGAGCTGCAGTTGGACTACCGCAACCTTGCCGCCGGCGGCGACGGCGCCATCAGCTACGCCGCGCACATGCCCGCGTCGAATGACGGCGTGGAGCTCGAATACGTGGACGAGGCGACGCAGGCCAAGAAGAGCTACGTGCGCCTCACCATCGCCGACGGCAGCGTGAGCTTCGGCGAGAGCCGCAACGCGCTCAAGGTGAAGCTGCCGGCTTGCACCACCTACGCCCAGGCGCTGAACCGGGCGCAGTTGGAGGCGCGAAAGCTGCTGTTCCAGCGAGTCACCGTGAGCGACAAGGCCATGAACGATGCGGGCGTGCTGGGCCTGGGCAGCCTGGTGCGTTGGGTGGACCCGGCCGACTTCGCTGGTGACGACGGCCTGCAGGCGGGCGAGGTCATGGCCATCGCCGGCAACGTCATCCGCACGAGCGAGCCGCTGGACTGGAAGGGCTTCGCGTCCGGCCGCATGCTCTTCACCGGCGCGAACGGGCGGCGTTTGGGCGCGCCCGTGGTGTGCACGCCGGTGGCGGGAGGCGTGCAGCTGGCCAGCGTGCCGGCCGGCCTGTACGTGCGCAGCGAGACGCGGCAGCTGGGCAGCCGCTATGCCTTCGCCGTCGGCCTGACCGAGGGCGAGATGGAGGCGGCCGGGCTGTACGTGTGCACGTCGATCCGGCCGGACGGGAAGGGCAACATGGATCTGGCGCTGGCGGAATACGACGACCGCATCTACGCCGACGACTGACCCGCGCCTTCCTAGCATCCCTGTGCAGTCCATCACACCGACTGCACATGGTCACGCCTACCCTAACCCCTATTCCAAGCCAGAAGCCGCAGGACCTTCAATTCAACGTCGAAGCGTTGGACAAGATGGTCAATTCGGACGATCTATCGTTTGTGGATCGCTTCGGCACGGAGCGCCAGACCATTGCAGGATATGAGGGATCGCTGCAGGCTGCTGTGACCTCTGTCGATGGTCAGGCGTCTGCAGCATCCGCTCAGATCGCATCTACCGCGAGCGCGGCCAGCACCTCCGTGACATCCACCGCAGCGGCAGTCAATGCCTCTCTGACCTCGGCTGCCGCCACAGCCAGCTCGCAGATCTCGGGCAAGGTGGCTGCTGTCAACACGACTGCCACACAGGCCCAAAGCGACATTGAAGGCAAGGTCGAGAACATCGATGCCATCGTGGTGGGGGCGACGGCCACCATAGCGCGCAATCTCGGCAGTTACGCATCGGCTCCGACCCAGCGGCCCAACGGCTCGCCCCTGCAGGTCGGGGACTTCTACTTCAACACGACGCTCGGTCAGGCCTTCATGTGGAACAGCGCAGCGTGGGCCTCGCTGATCGCGGCGGACACGGCCGCACTGGCCAGCGACACCGGCGCGACCATGGTGGGCACGAAGGCGCCGGGGACTGGTTCCGTTGGCCGCACCCTGGCCTCGATTGCGTCGGAGCGCCTGAGCATCCTGGACAAAGGTGGCGAGCCAACCGGCGTTGGTTCTTCGCAAATCGCCTATGAGGTTGCGACGAGCCAGTCACTGTACACGTGGACGCCCCCGGGCTTGTTCAAGCTGCCCAGCGGCCTCACCGACACGCGCGGCAGTTACCTCGATGGCCCCGGCGTGTACTACAAGCCCATCACCGGCGGCAAGCAGCGACTGAACAACACCGGCGACCGCCATCAGTGGGTCTTTGGGCGTGAGTACCTGGCGCCTTGGCACAAGTTGCTCATGCAGCAGATGCTCGCGCCGACGATGCAGCCGGCCGTGCTGTGCTCGGGCGACTCAACCACGTACGGCATCGGCGGCAACGGCGTCGACGAGGCGTACGCCATCTGGACGCTGCTCAAGAAGTACGGCCGCGCCAAGGGCCTGATCCCATCCATGGGGATGACGGTCTACAACGGGGGCCACCCGGGCATGAACACCGAGCAGTGGCGCGTCGGCGTGCTGCCGGGCGACCTGACGCTGCCCTGGCAGCTTGCCGTGCTCCGGTGGGGCATCAACGACCCCGGCTGGCTCATCAACGGCACGCCGCCGCTGCTCGACGCCGGGCAGGACTACGTGTCGCCGGACGGTTACCGCCGCCGCAATGCCAACGACACGATCGCTTCGCTGCGTGCGGCTCTCGCGACCATCCGGGCCGCCCGCCCCCTGCCCAACCTCAGCATCGTCATCATGGCGCCGAGCACGACGTTCGACACGCCGAACGCCCGCGACGCGCTGTACTACGAGGAGCTCATCCCCGGCCTGAAGAAGGCGGCCCGCGACTTCCACTGCTGCTTCATCGACACGTACCACTACCTGCAGGACTCCGAGCCCGCCGCAGGCCTGTGGATGGACAACCCGTTTGGCGACGGCCGGGCCATCCACCCGCACAACGAGATGAACGCCCAGATCGTGGACGTCCTGGGCAAGGTGGTGTTCCCCGACGGCCTCCAGGCCGCCGCGGGCAACAACCTCGTGCGCAACATCGGGGGCGTCGAACAGAACGGCGACGGAAACGCGCTGCCGAGCGCCTACGACTACGGCGTGACCCTCGGGCGGGCGCTGAACAACTTCCCGGTCAACGGCGCCCACATGACGGTCCGCACCCAGGACGAAATCGTCATGCAGACGGTGATGCCGTTTCTCGACGCAGACATGGGCTTGTTCTACACGCGCATGGGGCGGGCCGCTTCGCTGGCGGGCCAGCCTGTCGCCTGGGGGCCCTGGATCTCGTCGAGCGACAGCAGGCAGATCAACGTGACGCCGCCGAGCGACGGCAGCCTGGAGCAGCCACCCGGCGCTGGCGACGACAAGATGCGGGTAGCTTCGTCGGGCAACGCCAGCATCACGCAGGGCTACCTCCAGGTGCCGCTGGGCGCCTCCGCCTCTTTCACCGCGGGAACAATCTTCGGCAACGTGCCGGCCGGGTGGCGGGCCCCGCGCGACGGGCTGCAGGTCATCAATGGCTGCTACAGCTGGGACGGCGGCGACACCCCTGCCGCGTTCAAGCCGCTGCTGGCGGCCCTGCGCCCGAACGGCGACCTGGTCTTGCTGACCCCGACCGTCGGTGCCGTCAAGCGCATCTACGTCTACGCCACGTGGTCGCGCTTGGCCTGACGGTCGATTCAGAACAGGAAATCCCGTGAACGACAACACTGCATCGAGTCTCTTCGTGAACGAATCGCCCTACGAATATGTGCCGCTTGCCGCGCTGGCCGAGGGCGACCAGGTCGCGGTGATGGGTGACATCTTCGAGATCACGTCGCTCGGCGAATCGCCCACGGCCCGCCACATTCGCGCGGGCACGCTCCCGGCCGAGTTGGCGGCGACGTGGGCGCCTTCCACCGCTACGGGTATGCGCTTTGCGCGCCTCAAGGTCAAGGTGACCATCACGACGGACGCTGCTGCTGCAGACAGCGAGGCGTGATGGCTGAACCCACTACCACCGCAGCGGAGGCTTGATGGAACTGCCTGAACTCCCCGACGGCTGGCCGACGAAGCTGGCGGGCCTCGCTGGCAGCTTCGTCAGCATGGGCTTCGTCAAGGGCACCGTGCCCGCGCGCATCTTCATGGCCATCAGCGGCGCGCTGCTCAGCTTCTACTGCTCACCCTTCGTCTCGGCGCAGACGGGGCTGCCGGAGGGCGGCACGGGCTTCCTGGTGGGGCTGTTCGGCATGGCCGTGGTCAGCAAGCTCTGGGAATCCATGTCGACGTGGGAGGTGCAAGAGCTCTGGCAGATCGCAATGGCCTGGCTGCGCCGCCTCACAGGCACGCGGAAGGAGGACCAATGAACCCCGTCTTCGATTCGATGTGGATTGCGCTCGTCGCGGTGTGCTGGTTGATCGTCGCCATGGGCGCTTTCATCGCCGTTTTCTCACCGCGCATCAACGACACGCTGACCGAGCGCGTGTGCCTGGGCTTCGTGTGCGTGTGCGCGGTGGCCACTGCCTGGCGGGTCTATGAGACCGAGTACATGACCCTGGGCTTTCGCTTCACCTCCGTCTGCCTGGCCGCCTACGTCCTGTCGATCTTCTGGAAACACCGCCCCGCGGCCTGGAGGCGCAAGTCATGACGAACGAGACGATGCAGTCCGGCGAGGCCTGCCATGCGCTGAACCACCACTATGAGGCATGCCGGCTGTTGGCCTACCCCGACCCAGCATCCCCGCTGTTCGCCGCGCTGCGCCGCGGCGGCATTGATCCGTACAACCTCCGGACCGTACCGGCGGCCTACGCGAACCTGAGCGGCGCGCCCTGGACCATCGGCTGGGGCGACACGCTCGAGGTGCGCCCGGGTTTGGTGATCACGCAGGCCGAGGCCGACGGCCGCTACGCGCGTCGCCTGGTGCGTGACTTCGAGCCGCCCGTGCGCCAGGCTGTGACGGTGCCGCTGTCGCAGTGCCAGTGGGACGCGACTGTCTCCACGGTCTACAACACCGGCCCAGGCGGGCGAGGGCGGGACGGCATCCTCTACCTGGCCGATGGCCGGCCCAGCACCTTCCTGCGCAAGCTCAACGCCGGCGACTACCAGGGCGCCGCCGACGAACTGCCGAAGTGGGTGCGGGCGGGCGGCCAGGTGCTCAAGGGCCTGCAGCGACGCCGCCACGCCACGCGGCTGGTGTTCCTGGGCGGCGATGTGGGCGCGGCGATTGCGGCCGGCGAGCGGGCCTTTCCATGACCCGCCTGCTCGACCTGGTGCCGCGCTGGCTCCTGCTGGCGCTGCTGGCCATCGCCCTGGCCGTTGCCGGCGTGGAGCGCGCCCAGGTGCTGAAGGCCCGGGCGGACACCGCGAACGCGCAGCGCGACTATGCCGCCTTCCGGTCGACCCAGGCCGAGGCCGGCCGCCTGGCCGAGCGCGCCGCACGAGCCCAGGAAGCCACCTGGCGCACCGCATTCGAGAAGGAGGCCCGCGATGGGCAAGCACGCATCGACCTGGCCCGCGCTGACGCTGACCGCGCTGGCGCTGCTCTTGACGGCCTGCGCCGCCAGCTCTCCGCCGTCCTCGCCGCCGAGCGTGGCACCGCCGGCGGTGCCCAGCCTGCCGCCGCAGGCCCTGCAGCCGGATCCGCCCTCGATCTGCTTGCCGACATGCTCAGCGGGGGTGGAACGGCTCTTGTCGACCTGGCGCGATTCGCTGATGCAGCCCACGCGGCCGGGCTCACCTGCCAACGGTCAGTAGAGGCGTTGAGGTAGTATTGAGCTGCTCCGGCACCGCGCCGGACCGCGTTCTGAGTGATTCAGACGCACAGCTGAACGCCGTGTGGCACAGCGCCCGATTCGTCGCCGTGATGGCGCACGGGGACCCAGGTTCAACCCTCGGAGCTCCCTCGTGACCAGACTCCAAAGACATCGCCAAGCAGCGCTATCAGCTCAGTGCGGCCGCTGCATTTATTGCCTTCGCCCCCTCGGATCCAAAGCTACCGCTGAGCACCTGCGGGCGCGGCAAGATGGAGGAACTGACCGGCGCGAGAACATCGCAGCCGCGTGCAGCAGTTGCAATCACGGGCGGCATGCGGATCCAACTCGCGCATGCCTCACTCCTTGGGCCTACGGTTTTCTCGTGCTACTAGAGCGCCAGGCTGGGCTGCGCTCCGTAGGGCATCGTTAGACAGCCACTACAAAGGTTAGACGGCGAAGCCAAAGAAAATGGCGCCACTCACTCGCGTAAGTTGGCGCCATCACTGAGAAAAAAATGGTCGGAACGGCGGGATTCGAACTCGCGACCCTCTGCTCCCAAAGCAGATGCGCTACCAGGCTGCGCTACGCTCCGACAAGCCGGCGATTCTAGCGCCTCTCGTACTGGCTCTTGCCGAACAGGATGTCGCGCGACTTGTCATCGGTGATCGGCTTGCGCCGGTCGGCCAGGACCTGGACGCCGCGCTGCACCGCCGGCCGTGCGGCAATGCCGTCGAACCAGGCCTTGAGGGCCGGGTAGTCGTCGAGCACCACGCCCTGGTTCTGCCAGCTGCGCAGCCAGGGAAAGATGGCGATGTCGGCAATCGAGTAGTCGTCGCCGCCGACGAAGGCGCACTTCTCCAGCCGGCGGTCGATCACGCCATAGAGCCGCCTGGCCTCGTTGGTGTAGCGGTCGATGGCATAGGGCAGCTTCTCCGGCGCGTACATGCGGAAGTGGTGTGCCTGGCCGAGCATGGGGCCGACGCCGCCCATCTGGAACATCAGCCACTGCAGCACCTCGAAGCGCGCCCGGTCGGTCTTGGGCAGCAACTGGCCCGTCTTGCCGGCCAGGTAGACCAGGATGGCGCCTGACTCGAAGAGCGAGATCGGCTGGCCGTCCGGCCCGGCCGGGTCGGTGATCGCCGGGATCTTGTTGTTGGGGCTGATGGCCAGGAACTCGGGCGCGAACTGGTCGCCGCGGCCGATGTCCACCGCATGCGCGCGGTAGGGCAGGCCGGTCTCCTCCAGCATGATGTGCACCTTGTGGCCATTGGGCGTGGGCCAGGTGTAGACGTCGATGGGCGCTTGGTCGGGCATGGTCGGGTGAGGAATGGAAAGGCGGCAGGCAGCATAGCGCCGGCGCCTCGGGCGTGCAGCGCCGTCACGCAATTGCCACGGCGCGGACACGCACCCTTCATCGGGCTGGCACAGACTGCACGGCACTCCGAATACACAGAAACGACGAGCGCCCATGAAAGAACTGCCGACGCCCACCCTGGCCCTGTCCCGCCTCGGCCTGCGTGACACGCTGTGGCCCCAGCCGCCGCAACTGCCCCAGCCCACCGTGGCCGGCGGCGTGGTGGCTGCCTGGGCCCGGCACCAGGATGAAGTGCGCGAGGCGCAGCGCCTGCGCTGGCGCGTCTTCGTCGAGGAGATGGGCGCCCGCCTGCCGACCTCGCTGCCTGGCCACGATGTGGACCTGTTCGACGACTTCTGCGAGCACCTGCTGGTGCGGGCCGAGCCCGGCGGCGACGTGGTGGGCACCTACCGCGTGCTGACGCCGGCCCAGGCCCGCCGCGTGGGCGGCACCTACAGCGACACCGAATTCGACCTGACCCGCCTGCGCGGCCTGCGCGAGCGCATGGTCGAGCTCGGCCGCAGCTGCGTGCACCCGGACCATCGCCAGGGCGGCGTCATCCTCGCGCTGTGGGGCGCCCTGGCCGCCTTCATGCACCGCAACCGGCTGGACACCATGATCGGCTGCGCCAGCATCCCCATGCTGCAGAACGGCGTGAACGGCGGCGATGCGGCGGCCAGCATCTGGCGCCAGCTGTCGGCCACGCACATGGCGCCCATCCAGTACCACGTGCAGCCGCGCCTGCCGCTGCCGGTCGAGCAGCTCGACGGCTCGCTCGACGTGGAGCCGCCCGCGCTCATCAAGGGCTACCTGCGACTGGGTGCCAAGGTGCTGGGCGCGCCGGCCTGGGACCCGGACTTCAACACCGCCGACCTGCCGATGATGATGCGCCTGGCCGACCTGCCGCCGCGCTACCGCCGGCACTTCCTGGGCGCCTGAGAAGGCGGTGGCCGCTCTTGTGACAGTGTCATGAGGGCGTCACATTCAAACATGACAATCGCATGACAGACTTGCCACTGCTCATCGACCCCCACGTCATGCCCTTTCCCGACGAGTCGCTGCCGGCACCCTACGCGCCGGTGGTTCCGCGCCTACTGGACCGCGACCACAGCATCCTCGCCTTCAACCGACGCGTCCTCAACTGGGCCGAGCGGCCCGAAGTCCCGCTGGTGGAGCGGCTGCGCTACCTGTGCATCGTGTCGTCCAACCTGGACGAGTTCTTCGAGGTGCGGGCCGAGCCCCATGTGCGCGCCTGCCTGGAAGGGCAGGGCAGCGGCCCCTACACCGCCGAGTCCTTCGATGCGCTGTCCGAGGCGGCCCACGACCTGGTGGCCCGCCAGTACGCGCTCTACAACGACGAACTGTTGCCCGCCTTCGCCGAGCACGGCATCCACGTCATCTCGCACGGCAAGCGCAACCCCGCCCAGCGCAAGTGGGTGCACGAGTACTTCGAGCGCGAGGTGCGGCCGCTGCTGATTCCGGTCGCGCTCGATCCGGCGCACCCCTTCCCGCAGGTGGCCAACAAGTCGCTCAACTTCATCGTCAAGCTCTCGGGCAAGGACGCCTTCGGCCGCGAGAACCCCATCGCCATCCTGAAGGTGCCGCGCGTGCTGCCGCGGCTGATCCGCATGCCGGCCAAGGTGTCGGACGGCAAGACGCTGGTGGTGGCCCTGTCGAGCATCGTGCGGGCCCACCTGCATGCCATGTTCCCGGGCCGCGAAGTGGGCCAGTTCTCGCAGTTCCGTGTCACGCGCCACTCCGACCTGGCGGTGGACGAGGAGGACGTCAAGAACCTGCGCACCGCCCTGCGCCAGGGCCTGCAGCACCGCAACTACGGCCAGGCCGTGCGGCTGGAGGTGTCGGCGGACTGCGACGAATCGCTGTCCAGCTTCCTGCTGGCGCAGTTCAACCTTCCGGCGGGCGCCCTCTACCGCGTGCCCGGGCCCGTGAACCTGGCGCGTTTCTCGCAGATGGTCGACCTGATCGACGAGCCGCGCTTCAAGGACCTGCGCTTCACGCCCTACCAGGCCTCCTACCCGATCAACCTGTCGCCCGGCCAGTCCTTCTTCGACCGGCTGCAGCGCAGCGACGTGCTGATCCACCAGCCCTTCGAGAGCTTCGACGGCGTCATCGAATTCCTGCGCGAGGCCGTGGCCGATCCGCAGGTGCTGGCCATCAAGCAGACCATCTACCGCACCGGCGCCGATTCGGTGCTGATGGACCTGCTGCGCGAGGCCGTGCGCCGCGGCAAGGAAGTGATGGCCGTGGTGGAGCTCAAGGCCCGCTTCGACGAAGAGGCCAACATCAACTGGGCCGAGGTGCTCGAATCCATCGGCGCGCAGGTGGTGTATGGCGTGGTGGGCCTCAAGACCCACGCCAAGATGCTGCTGGTCACTCGCCGAGAAGGCCGCCACATCCGGCGCTACGGCCACCTGTCCACCGGCAACTACAACCCGCGCACCGCACGGCTGTACACCGACATCAGCCACCTGACGGCCGATCCGCAGCTCACGGCCGACATGGACGCGCTCTTCGTGCACCTGGCCGGCCAGAGCCGCCTGCCCAAGCTGCAGCGGCTGTGGGTGGCGCCCTTCGACCTGCACAAGAACCTGGTGGCGCGCATCGATGCACTGGCCGATGCCGCCGGGGCCGGCAAGCCCACGCGCATCGTCGCCAAGATGAATGCGCTGACCGACGAGGCGCTCATCGCCGCGCTGCTGCAGGCCGGCCGCCAGGGCGTGAAGATCGACCTCATCGTGCGTGGCGCCTGCATGCTGCCGGCGCAGGTGCCGGGCGTGAGCGAGAACATCCGCGTGCGCTCGATCATCGGCCGCTTCCTGGAGCATTCGCGCGTCTTCTACTTCCGCGAGGACGAGGACGAGCAGCTCTACCTGTCCAGCGCCGACTGGATGAACCGCAACATGATGCGCCGCGTGGAAGTCGCCTGGCCCGTCACCCATCCGGTGCTGCGCCAGCGCCTGATCGACGAATGCCTGGTGGCCTACCTGCACGACGGCCGCGACGCCTGGGAGCTGGCCGCCGACGGCCGCTACGCGCGCGTGGACGGCAACCTGCATGCCGGCGAGCCCGGCGCCTCCCGCACGATCGAGGCGCACGGCGCGCAGACCGCCCTCATGGGACGCTATGCCTTCCGCGGACGCAGCGCCGGCGGCTGAGTCCGCCCCACACGGGAAAGACAAGACCATGGACCTGATCCTGTGGCGCCATGCCGAGGCCGAAGACTGGCAGGAGGGCTGCGACGACCTGGCCCGCTCCCTCACGCCGCGCGGCGAGAAGCAGGCCAGGCGCATGGCCGCCTGGCTGGACCGCCAGCTGCCCGAAGGCACCCGCATCCTGTGCAGCCCGGCGCGGCGCTGCGAGCAGACGGTGCTGGCGCTGGGCCGCAAGTACAAGCTGCGCGAAGAGATCGCGCCGCACGCCACCGGCGACGAGGTGCTGGCCGCCGCCGGCTGGCCGCACGGCCGCTCGGTGGTGGTGCTGGTGGGCCATCAGCCCAGCCTGGGGCAGGCGGTGGCACGGCTGCTCGGCCTTCGGCAGGACAGCTGCTCGGTGCGCAAGGGCTCGGTGTGGTGGCTGCGCACCCGCGAGCGCGATGGCGAGGTGCAGACGGTGATGGTGACGGTGCAGGCGCCGGAGCTGCTCTGAGCTTCTTCTTGCGCCGAGGCTTCGACAGGCTCAGCCCGAACGGGCTGTGGTGAACCGAGTCGCCCTCAGCCCGAACGGTCGTCGGTGAACTGAGTCGCCCTGCGCCGCGATGGCGGCTCGTCAGTCCAGATGGAGTGCCAGCTGCCAGCTGGTCTTCTGCCAGGCCAGCACTTCCTCGCGCAGGAGGTGCGCGGACTGCGGATAGCGCTCCGCCCAGTCCTGCCGGGCCCGAACGGTGAAACCGCGGGCGCCGGCGGGTGCCAGGGCCAGCACGTCCGGTTCCGGGTCGCGCCGGGCGTGGCACAGGATCACGGCCAGACGGATGGCCAGCAACTGGGCCGTGAAGGTCTCGTCGGCCATCGAGGCCTCCACCTTGCGCAGCTTGCCGCGGTGGCCCAGCACCAGCTGGCTGAGGGCGTGGGTCTCGTTGACGGCGAAGCCGGGCACGTCCACGTTGTCCAGGATGTAGGCGCCGTGCTTGTGGTAGTCGCTGTGCGAGATGTGCATGCCCACCTCGTGCAGCCGTGCGGCCCAGTGCAGCTTGCGCAGGGCGCGCTCGGCCCGGCTGCCGGCGCCGCCGCGGGCGGCCGGCGCGAGCTGGACGAAGAGGGCGGCGGCCGTGTCGGCCACGCGCCGGGCCTGTGCCGGCTCGGCGGCGAAGCGCTGGGCCAGGCGCTCGACGGTGGCATCGCGCAGGTCGGCCACGCCGTCGTCGCGCTCCAGCAGTTCGTAGAGCACGCCGTGGCGCAGTGCGCCCTGCGCCACCTGCATTTCGTCGATGGCCAGCAGGTCGAACAGCGCGCGCAGCACGCTGAGGCCGCCGCCGATCACCGGCTTTCGGTCCTCGCGCAGCCCGTCCAGCCGAAGCCGGTCGGCGCTGCCGGCCTTGAGCAGCCGCTCCTGCAGCCAGTCCAGGTCGGCGCGGGTGACCACGCCCGGCCGTCCGCCGGCGGCGGCCACGAGGTCGCCGACGGCGCCGATGGTGCCGGACGCGCCATAGGCGGTGTCCCACTGGTCGCGGGTGTAGTTGGTCAGCGCATCATCCATCACCGCCTTGGCGGCGATCTCGGCGATGCGGAAGGCGCCCGGGGTGAACTGGCCGTCCGCGAAATGCTTCATCGACCAGGCGACGCTGCCGACGCGGTACGACTCGGTGGTGTGCGCCTGCAGGCCCGAGCCGATGATCATTTCGGTGGAGCGGCCGCCGATGTCGACCACCAGCCGGCGTTCGCGGTCGGCCGTCTCGTTGCGCGGCAGCAGGTGGGCCACGCCCTGGTAGATCAGGCGCGCTTCCTCGCGGCCCGGAATGACGTCGATGCCGAAGCCGAGCACGGTGCGGGCGCGCAGCAGGAATTCCTCGCGGTTGCGTGCTTCGCGCAGCGTCTGCGTGGCCACCGCGCGGACCTGCGACGGCTCGAAGCCGGCCAGCCGCTCGCCGAAACGGGCCAGGGCGTCCCAGCCGCGCTGCATGGCCTCGTGCGTCAGGTTGCGGGCGCTGTCCAGGCCGTTGCCCAGGCGCACCGTCTCCTTGAAGTATTCGGACCGATGGATCTGCCCATGGTCGACGCGGCCGATTTCGAGCCGAAAACTGTTGGAGCCGAGATCGACTGCGGCCAGGCGCGTACCGTTGTGCATCAGGAACAAAAGGGGGCAAGGGGCGGCCCCGATGGTAGCGGCGCCGGTCGGCAGATCGTCGTCCGGGCCTGTGACGAATTGATGACGGTGTCACGGTGCCGCGGGCGGCGCGCAGGCCCGTTCCCTCTGAAAAGGGGTGTCACATGGCTGTCACATGGCCTTCCTACAGTCCGCCGCAGACCCCCCGGACCCGGGGAAGGTGACCCTTCGGAAAGGAAGACCATGAAGTCCAAGTTTCAAATCGCCGCCGCCGGCCTGACCCTGGCCGCTTTCGCGCACGTTCCCGCCTTCGCCCAGGAAGCCACCGGCGCCGGCGCCAGCTTCCCGGCGCCGCTGTACGCCAAGTGGGCCGCCGACTTCAACAAGGCCACCGGCATCAAGATCAACTACCAGTCGGTCGGTTCCGGCGCCGGCATCAAGCAGATCGAGGCCAAGACCGTCGATTTCGGCGCCTCCGACGCGCCCCTGAAGGACGCCGACCTGGAAGCCAAGGGCCTGCTGCAGTTCCCCACCGTGATCGGCGGCGTGATCCCCGTCGTGAACATCCAGGGCATCAAGGCCGGCGAACTCAAGCTGAACGGCCAGGTGCTGGGCGACATCTACCTGGGCAAGATCGCCAAGTGGAACGACCCCGCCATCAAGGCCCTGAACCCCTCGCTGAACCTGCCCGACGCCGCCATTGCCCCGGTGCGCCGTGCCGACGGCTCGGGCACCAGCTTCCTGTTCACCAACTACCTGTCGAAGGTGAACGCCGAGTGGAAGGACAAGGTCGGTGAAGGCACCGCCGTGAACTGGCCCACCGGTGCCGGCGGCAAGGGCAACGAAGGCGTGGCCGCGTTCGTGGGCCGCCTGCCCAACTCGATCGGCTACGTCGAGTACGCCTACGTCAAGCAGAACAAGATGACCTACGCCCTGCTGCAGAACGCCGCCGGCAAGTTTGTCGCTCCCGAAGACACCGCCTTCAAGGCCGCCGCCGCCGGTGCCGACTGGAGCAAGAGCTTCTACCAGATCCTCACCAACCAGGCCGGCGACGGCGCCTGGCCCATCACCGGCGCCACCTTCATCCTGATGCACAAGGCGCAGGACAAGCCGGCCCAGGCCACCACCGTGCTCAAGTTCTTCGACTGGGCCTACAAGAACGGCGACAAGACCGCCGACGACCTCGACTACGTGCCGATGCCCGACGCCGTCAAGGCCACCATCCACAAGTCCTGGGCCAACATCAAGGACGCCTCGGGCAAGGCCGTCGCCTACTGAAGCCGGGCCCCCTGAGCGGGGCCTTTCGATTCCCACAACAACAAACACGACCCAAGGGCGCACATGACCCGCATCGCCGAAGAGGGGGCGCGGGCCGGTGCGCCCGTGACGGAGCTTCACACCGTGTCTTCCACACTCACTGCCGGCGCCCAGACGCTCGAGTCCGCCTCGGACCGCGTGCGTCCCGCCGCCCCGCCGCCGGCCAAGCGGGCCCGCTCGGGCCCCCTGGCCGACCTGCTGTTCGGCTGGGCCGCCAAGGGCGCGGCGCTGCTGACCCTGGCGCTGCTCATCGGCATCCTGGTCTCGCTCGTCATTGGCGCCTGGCCGGCCATCGCCAAATACGGCCTCGGCTTCCTGACCAGCAGCGTCTGGGATCCGGTGCAGGAGGAGTTCGGCGGCCTGGTGATGATCTACGGCACGCTGGCGACGTCCATCATTGCGCTTCTGATCGCGGTGCCGGTGAGCTTCGGCATCGCGCTCTTCCTCACCGAACTCTCGCCCGGCTGGCTCAAGCGCCCGCTGGGCACGGCCATCGAGCTGCTGGCCGCCGTGCCCTCGATCGTGTACGGCATGTGGGGCCTGCTGGTCTTCGGGCCCATCCTGGCCACCTACGTGCAGCAGCCGCTGCAGAAGCTGCTGGCCGGCGTGCCCTACCTGGGCGCGCTGGTGGCCGGCCCGCCGGTGGGCATCGGCATCCTGTCGGCCGGCATCATCCTGGCCATCATGATCATCCCGTTCATCGCCTCGGTGATGCGCGACGTGTTCGAAGTCACGCCGCCGCTGCTGAAGGAGTCGGCCTACGGCCTGGGCGCCACCACCTGGGAGGTGGTGAGCAAAGTCGTGCTGCCCTACACCAAGGCCGGCGTCGTCGGCGGCATCATGCTCGGCCTGGGCCGTGCGCTCGGCGAGACCATGGCCGTGACCTTCGTCATCGGCAACATGAACCAGCTCGATTCGCTGTCGCTGTTCCAGGCGGCCAACAGCATCACCTCCGCGCTGGCCAACGAATTCGCCGAAGCCGGCGCCGGCCTGCACCAGGCGGCGCTGATGTACCTCGGCCTGGTCCTGTTCTTCATTACCTTCGTCGTGCTGTCGCTGTCCAAGCTGCTGCTGGCCCGCATGAAGAAAAGCGAAGGAGCCCGTTCGTGAGCACCACCAGTCCCACCAGCCCCACCAGCACTTCCCAGCAACTTCTCGCCGCCCAGGCGCTGGCCCGCACCCGCGAGGCCAAGTTCGCCCGCCGCGCGCGCATCAACCAGGTGGCCCTGACCCTGTCGCTGGCCGCCATGGCCTTCGGCGTGTTCTGGCTCGTCTGGATCCTCTGGCAGACGCTGTACCTCGGCATCGGCGGCCTGTCGGTGGCCACCTTCACCGAGATGACGCCGCCGCCCAACGAGGCCGGCGGCATCCTGAACGCCATCTTCGGCTCGCTGGTGATGGTGGGCGTCGCCACCTTCATCGGCACGCCCATCGGCATCATGGCCGGCATCTACCTGGCGGAATACAACCCGCACGGCTGGCTGTCGTCGGTGATCCGCTTCGTCAACGACATCCTGCTGTCGGCGCCCTCGATCGTGATCGGCCTGTTCGTCTACTCGCTGGTGGTGGCGCAGTTCAAGTCCTTCTCGGGCCTGGCCGGTTCCATCGCGCTGGCGCTGATCACTATCCCGGTGGTGATCCGCACCACCGAGAACATGCTGCAGCTGGTGCCGCCCGGCCTGCGCGAGGCGGCCTACGCCCTGGGCTCGCCCAAGTGGAAGGTGATCCTGTCGATCACGCTGCGCGCTGCCCGCGCCGGCGTCGTCACCGGCGTGCTGCTGGCCGTGGCCCGCATCGCCGGCGAGACCGCACCGCTGCTGTTCACCGCGCTGAACAACCAGTTCTGGACCGCCGACGTCACGCAGCCGATGGCCAGCCTGCCGGTCACCATCTTCAAGTTCGCGATGAGCCCGTACGAGAACTGGCAGCAGCTGGCCTGGGCCGGCGTGTTCCTGATCACCGTCGCCGTCCTCGCCCTCAACATCCTGGCCCGCGTCCTGACGCGCGCAAAGATGTGACCACCCCCGTTTCTTGCTCACTTCGTGTAGCCGAATCCCCCCTCAAGGGGGCGACACCGGCGGCCCGGCCAAGCCGGTTCCGCGGTGTCACTGGGTCGGGTCACTGCACATTCGCGGTTCGTTGAGTCTTCATAGACATTGAAAGACAGAAAAATGGTTGCCACCGTCTCTGCGCCCCCGCGCGCCAAGATCGCCGTCAAGGACCTGAACTTCTACTATGGCAAGTTCCACGCGCTCAAGGGCATCAACCTCGAGATTCCCGAGAACAAGGTCACTGCCTTCATCGGCCCCTCGGGCTGCGGCAAGTCCACGCTGCTGCGCACCTTCAACCGCATGTTCGAGCTCTATCCCGAGCAGCGCGCCGAAGGCGCCATCGAGCTGGACGGCGAGAACCTGCTGACCTCGAAGCAGGACGTCGCCCTGGTGCGCGCCAAGGTCGGCATGGTGTTCCAGAAGCCCACGCCCTTCCCGATGTCGATCTACGACAACATCGCCTTCGGCGTGAAGCTGTTCGAGAACCTGTCGGCCTCCGACATGGACGACCGCGTCGAATGGGCGCTGAAGAAGGCGGCGCTGTGGAACGAGGTGCGCGACAAGCTGCACCAGAGCGGCTCCGGCCTGTCCGGCGGCCAGCAGCAGCGCCTGTGCATCGCCCGCGGCATCGCCATCAAGCCCGAAGTGCTGCTGCTGGACGAGCCGTGCTCGGCGCTGGACCCGATCTCCACCGCCAAGATCGAGGAACTGATCGCCGAACTGAAGGACGAGTACACGGTGGTCATCGTGACGCACAACATGCAGCAGGCCGCCCGCTGCAGCGACTACACGGCCTACATGTACCTGGGTGACCTGATCGAATTCGGCGCCACCGAGCAGATGTTCTTCAAGCCGCAGCGCAAGGAGACCGAGGACTACATCACCGGACGATTCGGCTGATGCCGCACGGAGACACAGCGATGGCCGACAAGCATCTTTCCACCCAGTTCGACAGCGAACTCAACGGCGTTTCCTCCCGCGTGATGGAACTCGGCGGCATGGTCGAGTCGCAGATCCGCCAGGCGATCTACGCCCTTCTGCAGTTCGACACCGACGCCGCCGAGCGCGTGATCGAGACCGAGCCGCGCGTCAACGCGATGGAAATCGAGATCGACCGCGAGCTCTCGTCCATCATCGCTCGGCGCCAGCCGACCGCGCGCGACCTGCGCCTCCTGATCGCCATTTCCAAGACCACCGCCAACCTGGAGCGCGTGGGCGACGAAGCGAACAAGATCGCGCGCATGGTCAAGTCGATCATCGAGAGCGGCTCGGCGCGGGCGCTGCCCTGCACCGAACTGCGCATCGCGGCCGACCTGGCCTCGGGCCTGCTGCGCAAGGCGCTGGACGCCTTTGCCCGGCTGGACACCGCGGGCGCCCTGTCGATCCTCAAGGAGGACGACCTGATCGACCAGGAGTTCGACGGCTTCGTGCGCAAGCTGGTCACCTACATGATGGAAGACCCGCGCACCATCTCGCCCAGCCTGGACCTGCTGTTCCTGGCCAAGGCCATCGAGCGCATCGGCGACCATGCGAAGAACATCGCCGAGTTCATCATCTACATCGTCAAGGGTGCGGACGTGCGGCACACTTCGATGCAGGAAATCGAGAGCGCGTTGAAGTGACGGCCCCCCAGGCTGCGCGCTTCGCGCTTCGCCAACCCCCCGGAGGGGGGCGCACCCGGCGGCCTGGCAAAGCCAGTTCCGCGGGTGCTCTGGCGTGGCCTGCTCCGCGGCCGTTCGCGCAGTGGCTGGCTGAGCGGCTGTCGGCGATGGCTGCGTTGCCCGGGACTGGACAAACAACATGAAGAAACCTCGTGTACTGATCGTGGAGGACGAGTCCTCCATCGCCGAGCTGCTGGCGGTGAACCTGCGGCACAACGGCTTCGAGCCCATCTGGGCCGAGGACGGTGCGAGCGCGCAGCGCGAGATCGACGCGGTGCTGCCCGACCTGATCCTGCTGGACTGGATGCTGCCCGGCCAGAGCGGCCTGCAGCTGGCCCGCCAGTGGCGGCGGGATGCGCGCACGAAGCAGGTGCCGATCCTGATGCTCACGGCCCGCGGCGACGAGCCCGACAAGGTGGCCGGCCTGGACGCCGGCGCCGACGACTACATCACCAAGCCCTTCTCCACGCAGGAAATGCTGGCGCGCATCCGCGCCGTGCTGCGCCGCCGCGCGCCCGAGGCCGTGGTCGAACGGCTGGAAGCCGGCGAGCTGGTGCTCGACACCGCCACCCACCGCGTGACCTGGCAGGGCGCCGCCCTCAAGATGGGCCCGACCGAATTCAAGCTGCTGGCCTACCTGATGCAGAACGCCGAGCGCGTGCACAGCCGCTCGCAGTTGCTCGACAAGGTGTGGGGCGACCACGTCTTCATCGAGGAGCGCACGGTGGACGTGCACGTCAAGCGCCTGCGCGAATCGCTGGGCGCCGCCGCCAGCATGGTCGAGACGGTCCGCGGCGCGGGCTACCGCTTCACCGTCCAGGCGACGGTCTGACCGTCAGCTGCCTCGCGCGGCTGCCGCGGGGCGCGCGATGCCCTTTTCGCGCGGCGACGACGTTCCCCGGCGGACTGCCCGCCGCCATTCCATTCCGTGACCGCGGGCCTGCCGAGCGCAGCGCCTGCCGATAATCCATGGCCATGCCCGGTCGTCTCGCTGCTTTTCTTCTCCTGTCCGGCATCGGCGCCGCCGTGGCCGTTGCGCTGTTCGGCTGGCGCCTGGCCTGGGCCGGCGCATGGGCCGGCGGCTGTGTCTGGCTGGTGGTCGACATGCTGCGGGCGCAGCGGCTCATCCAGGCGATGCGCAACGACGCGGTGGGCCTGCCCGCCAGCCGCTTCGGCATGTGGGGCGAACTGGCCGACCGCATCCGCCGCGCCATGCGGCTGCGCGAGCAGCAGACCCAGCAGGCCGAGTTGCGCCTGCAGGAGTTCCTGGCCGCGATCCAGGCCTCGCCCAACGGCGTGGTGCTGGTGGACGAGGCGGGCCGCATCGAATGGTGCAACCAGACGGCCGGCAGCCACCTGGGCCTGGATGTGGAGCGCGACCTGCAGCAGCTCATCGCCAACCTCGTGCGGGACCCGGCCTTCATCGGCTACCTGGCCTCGTGGCACTACAGCCGGGAGGTCGTCATCGACGCGCCCGTGGCCGCGCGTTCCTCCTCGGGCCAGCCGATGCGGCTGTCGGTGCAGGCGCATCCCTATGCCGGCAACCGGCGCATGCTGCTCACCCGCGACATCACCGCGCTGGAGAAGGCGGAGGAGATGCGGCGCGACTTCGTGGCCAACGTGTCGCACGAGATCCGCACGCCGCTCACGGTGCTCACCGGCTTCGTCGAGACGCTGCAGACCCTGCCGCTGGAGGCCGACGAGCGCTCGCGCTACCTGGGCCTGATGGGCCAGCAGGCGCAGCGCATGGGCACGCTGGTGGCGGACCTGCTGACGCTGTCGCGCCTGGAAGGCAGCGCCGCGCCGCCGCTCAACCAGTGGACACGCATGCGGGCCCTGATGGCCCACTGCGAGGACGAGGCGCGTGGCCTGTCCGGCCGCATCGCCACCCAGCCGCACCGCCTGCAGTTCGCGCTGGAGGCCGATTCCGAAGTGGCGGGCATCGCCACCGAGCTGCAGAGCGCCATGTCCAACCTGGTGACGAACGCGGTGCGCTACACGCCGGGCGGCGGCGAGGTGACGGCGACCTGGCGCCTGCTGTCCGATGGCCGCGGCGAATTCACGGTGCGCGACACCGGCCCCGGCGTGGCGGCGGAACACATTCCCCGGCTCACCGAGCGCTTCTACCGCGTGGACCGCAGCCGCTCGCGCGAGACCGGTGGGACCGGCCTGGGCCTGGCCATCGTCAAGCACATCGTGCAGCGCCATGGCGGGCAGTTGCGCATCGAGAGCGAGCTGGGCAAGGGCTCGCGCTTCGCCATCACCTTCCCGGCGTCGCGCGTGCGCGAGGTGCGCACGCGGCTGGCGGCGCAGGCCCCGGCCGCGTGAGGTGCGCCCGGGCGGCCCGCGGCTGCCCCGGTCAGTCGATGGGCCAGCGCTCGCGCACCTGCGCCAGCCGCGGGGCGATGGCCCGGAAGATCTGCGCCAGCGCCGGGTCGAAATGCCGGCCGGCTTCGTCGCCGATGAAGCCCAGCGCACGCTCCACCGGCCAGGCCTCCTTGTAGGCCCGGCGCGAGGTGAGGGCGTCGAAGACGTCGGCAATCGCCACGATGCGCGCCGCCAGGGGAATCTGCTCACCGCGCAGGCCCTGCGGATAGCCGCTGCCGTCCCATTTCTCGTGGTGCGAGAGCGCGATGGCGCGCGCCATGGCCAGGATGTCGGACTCGTCGCCGCCGATGATCTCGGCGCCGATCAGCGGATGCCGGCGCATCACGTCCCATTCGGCGGCGTCCAGCGGACCGCGCTTGCGCAGCAGCGCGTCGGGAATGCCGATCTTGCCCACGTCGTGCATGGGCGCGGCATGCAGCAGGTCGTCGGCCCATTCGGGGCGGCAGCCGGCCGCCAGCGCCAGCGCATGCGCGTACTGGCTCATGCGGATGACGTGCATGCCCGTCTCGTTGTCGCGGTACTCCGCCGCCCGCGCCAGGCGCTGCACGATCTGCAGCCGGGTGCTGCGCAGCTCCTCCGCGCGCACCAGCGACAGGTGGGTGCGCACGCGGGCGCGCACGACGGGCGGATACAGCGGCTTGGTGATGTAGTCCACCGCGCCCGCTTCCAGGCCCTGCGCTTCGCCCTGGCTGTCGGCGCGCGCGGTGCAGAAGATGATGGGAATGCGCGCGGTGGCCGGGTCGTCCTGCAAGGCCCGGCACACGGCGTAGCCGTCGAGCTCCGGCATCATGATGTCGAGCAGGATCAGGTCGGGCCGGTGCTCGCGCGCCAGTTGCAGGGCGCGCCGGCCGTCGGTGGCAAACACCAGCCGGTGGTCGGCCTGCAGCGCCAGGCGCAGCACCTGGAGGTTGGCGGGCTCGTCGTCCACCAGCAGCAGGCAGGGCCGTCGGGCAGCCTCGGCCGGCAGGCGCTGGCCCCCGGGCACCGCGCCGGCGGGCAGCGCGGGCGGCATGGAAGCCGGGCGCGTCGCATCGTCGGGCGCTGGTGCATCGCCGTGCGCCGGGGCGAGCGGCTGGCCGACGAGCTGCTCGGCCGGCAACGGGCGCAGAAACTCTTCGCGCTCCTGGCCGCGGGCCTCCAGCCAGGCGCGCACCAGGCCGCGCGGCAGCAGCACCGGCATCCGGTGCTCGCCACCCGGCGGGCCGTAGCGGGCCATCAGCGGGTGGCCGTCGGCGTTCACGGTGATCAGCGCAAAGCTCAGGCGGCGCACGCCGTCGTCGTCCAGCCAGCTGCTCCACAGCCCTGCCATGCACAGCGCGTGGCCATCGCGCCGGCTGACCTGGCTGGGCTGCGGCGCGGCGGGGTCGACCCGGTGGTCCATCAACAGCAGCGCCGCAGCCGGCACCACGCAGAGCTGGTCCTTGCTCCAGGCCGAGGCGAAAGGCGACTTGCGCACCTCGTCGTCGCGCACGAAGGCGGTACGCAGGCGCATCGCGCTCTCCAGTCCGTGGCGCCGGCTTTCCGCGGTGATCAGGCCCCAGCGCCCCCTGCCCACCGCCGGCGCGCCGCCGACCTTGTGGATGAAGGTGCCCATACCGCCAGGCAGCACGTCGGCGCCAAGCGGCACGTCCTCGCCGGCCGCACCGGGACCGCGCAGCGCCTTGCTCTGGCGCAGGTCGCGCGAGAGCACGTCCCAATGGCGGTCCAGTGCCGGAAGGAATCTGGAAAACATTTGCAACCAGCATAGCCGCGGGCCCTGCAGCCGTGCGGCAGGTCGGACAGGGGTCGTTTGAATGAAGGAGGGCGCCACGGCATGGCCCCGTGCCGCTGACGGGGTGACCGGTACTGGGCGAGGCCTGTGGCGCGGCACACCGGCCCAGGGGCCACTGGCACACCGATGGGCTTCAGGACGACACCGGCAAGCGCATGAGCCGAACATCCATCCAGGATCAATAGCCGAGTGATTTACTTGGCTTTCCAGGACGACCGGAAAAGCGCCGCTATACTCTAAGGCTTCCTTCCCCGATAGCTCAGTCGGTAGAGCGCCGGACTGTTAATCCGTAGGTCCCTGGTTCGAGCCCAGGTCGGGGAGCCAAACGAAGCGCTTGATGGGTTCATCAAGCTGCTCAGAGAGCCCGCCTTAGTGCGGGCTTTTTGCTTTGGCGCGGCGAAAAAAGGCCGCATTGTAGGCGGCTGGGTGTGTCAGGCGGCTTCAGGCGAGGTGCGATTCGGCCAGCGCGCCCGTGCCAGTGGTCGCGGCATGCTCCGGGCGATCTGGCGCGCGGCATGCCGAGCACGCGTGCCCTGGGGTTAATGCCCATCGTGGCCGGCTGCGGCCGGGAGTATCTTTTTGTTTCAGGACGGACCGCTGCGGCAAGAACGCCTTGCCCGCGGTCCGGGGGCAACCCGCGATGGAGACGAAATGATGATGGTGATTGCAGGCTTCATGTTGGGCGTGATCTGCGGCACGGTGCTGGTCGGCTTCATGGTGGGCCGAAGCCGCGGGGTGGAAGAGGGCGTGAGCCTGACCACCTACTGAGCGGCGCGGCCGGCGCGCCTCAGCGCCGCGTCTTCGCGCCGAAGATGCCGCCCAACACGCCGCGCAGGATTTCCTTGCCCACGCTGGTGCCCATGGTGCGCACCGCCGACTTGGCCATGGTCTGCACCAGGCCGTCCTTGTGCCCGCCGCGCGGGCCGGTGGTGCCGAAGAGCAGGTCGTTGAGGAAGCCGCCTGCCGGGTTGGCGGCGCCACCGGCGCCAGGCGTCGACGGGGGCAGGCCGGCCCCCGATGGCGCCGCCGGTGCGGTGTCTGTGCGTGCTTCGTTGCCGGGCGTCGCCCGCCCGGACGCCTGCGGCGCATCGGGCGCCGACGCCGCACGGCCCTTGAGCTTCTCGTAGGCCGATTCCCGATCCACCGGCGTGTCGTACACGCCCGCCACCAGCGACTGCGCCATCAGCGCCTTGCGCTGCTCGGGCGTGATCGGCCCGAGCTGGCTGGCCGGCGGCAGCACGAACACCCGCTCGGTCACGCCCGGGCGGCCCTTCTCGTCGAGCAGGCTCACCAGCGCCTCGCCCACGGCCAGTTCGGTGATGGCCTGGCCGATGTCCAGGCCCGGCTTGGGCCGCATGGTGCTGGCGGCCGACTGCACCGCCTTCTGGTCGCGCGGCGTGAAGGCGCGCAGGGCATGTTGCACCCGGTTGCCCAGTTGGGCCAGCACCGAGTCGGGGATGTCCACCGGGTTCTGCGTCACGAAGTACACGCCCACGCCCTTGGAGCGCACCAGCCGTACCACCAGCTCGATGCGCTCGACCAGCGCCTTGGGCGCATCCTTGAACAGCAGGTGCGCCTCGTCGAAGAAGAAGGCCAGCTTGGGCTTGTCCAGGTCACCCACCTCGGGCAACTGCTCGAACAGCTCCGACAGCATCCACAGCAGGAAAGTGGCGTACAGGCGCGGCGCATTCATCAGCTTGTCGGACGCCAGGATGTTGACCACCCCGCGGCCGTCCACCGTCTGCATGAAGTCCTGGATGTCGAGCATCGGCTCGCCGAAGAAGCGGTCGCCGCCCTGCGACTCGATGGCCAGCAGCCCGCGCTGGATGGCGCCCACGCTGGCGGCGCTGACGTTGCCGTAGGTGGTGGTGTACTGCCTGGCGTTCTCGCCCACGTGGGCCAGCATGGCCCGCAGGTCCTTCAGGTCCAGCAGCAGCAGGCCGCTGTCGTCGGCGATCTTGAACACAAGGTTCAGCACGCCGGCCTGGGTGTCATTCAGGTCCAGCATGCGGCCCAGCAGCAGCGGCCCCATGTCGGAGATGGTGGCGCGCACCGGGTGGCCCTGTTCGCCGAAGACGTCCCACAGCGTGACGGGGCAGGCCTGCGGCGCGGGCGGCTCGATGCCGCGCTCTTTCAGCGTGGCGGCCAGCTTGTCGCCGATGCGGCCGGGCTGGCTGATGCCGCCCAGGTCGCCCTTCACGTCGGCCATGAAGACCGGCACGCCGATGCCGGACAGGCGCTCGGCCAGGGTCTGCAGCGTCACGGTCTTGCCGGTGCCGGTGGCCCCGGTGACGAGGCCGTGGCGGTTGGCCAGGGCGGGCAGCAGGAAGCATTCGGTGGCGCCGTGGCGCGCCAGCAGCAGAGGATCGGCCATTCGGACCTCCCGGGGTCGGCATGAAAAACGGCGGCAGTCTACCGAAGGGCGGGCCGGGCGGCCCCGTGGATTCCACAGCGGCGGCCCGCGCCCCGACTCCTATAATTTTTGCCTTCGCCGCGGCCGTGCGCCGCCGCCTTTCCTCTTACCTGCCGGGAGCTTCTTTTTGTCTTCGACCGCCTCCTTTGACCGCACGCCGCTCGAGAACGAGCTGGCCGAACTGCTGGTGAGCGCCCTCAACCTCGAAGTGGCGCCCGAGGCCATCGACCCCGAGGCGCCGCTGTACGGCGACGGGCTGGGGCTGGACTCCATCGACATCCTGGAAGTGGCGCTGGAGATCTCCCGCCGCTATGGCTTCCAGCTGCGTTCGGACGACGAGCGCAACCAGCAGATCTTCGCCTCGCTGCGCGCGCTGGCGGCGCACGTCGACGCGCACAAGGCGGGCTGAGCGGCATGCCCGCCTGGCGCATCGCGCTGCTGCTGCTGGCGGGCGTGGCCTATGCCGGCGCGTCGCACTGGATGATGCTCTACCACCCGGCCGCCCCCTGGGCCGTGGTGGTGCTGCTGGCGCCGCTGTGGCTCACGGCCATGGGACTGGCCGGCCAGTACCTGGGGCGTGCCGCGGTGGCGGTGACGGCCGTGGCCGGCCTTGCCGGGCTGGCGCTGGTCTTCAGCGGCCATGCCGGTGACCCGAATCCGCTGTACGTGCTGCAGCACGTCGGCATCAATGCGGTGCTGGCCCTGTGGTTCGGCGGCACGCTGCGGCCCGGGCAGCTGTCGCTGATCGGCCAGTTCGCGCAGCGCATCCATGCGCTCACGCCCGACATGCGGCGCTACACGGCGCGCGTCACGGCCGTGTGGACGGCCTACTTCTGCGCGGTGTGCGTGCTGTCGCTGGCGGTGTATGGCCTGCGTCCCTTCGAGGACTGGTCGCTGTTCTCGAACGTGGTCACGCCCATCGGCGTGGGCGCGCTGTTCGTGGGCGAGTACCTGGTCCGCTACCGCCTGCATCCCGAATTCGAGCGCGTGCGGCTGATCGACGCGGTGCGCGCCTTCTACGCGCCGGCCAAGCAATGAGCGCCGTTCCGGACCTTCCCGTCGGCATGCGGCCCGACGACGCGCCCGCGCGTCTCGCGCCGCTGCTCGGCCCGCGCGACCTGCACGCCCCGCTGGCCTGGCGGCAGGGGCGGCCGATCAGCGGCCTGGCCTGGCTGGCCGACGTCGAGGCCGTGGCGCGCCAGCTGCCCGCCGAGGGGCCGGCCGTCAACCTGTGCGGCGACCGCTACCGTTTCAGCGTCGGCCTGGCGGCGGCGCTGGTCCGCGGCCACGCCAGCCTGCTGCCGCCCGATGCGCGGGAGGACACGCTGGCCCGCGTCTGCGCCGAGCATCCCGCCGCCTTCGCGCTGGTCGACCCCGGCGAGACGCACGGCGCCAGCCTGGCGCTGCGCGTGGCGGTCGATGCCGACGGCAGCCGGCCGCCGCTGAACGCCATGCCCGACTGGGCCGCCATCGACAGCGCCCGCCACGCCGCCAGCCTGCTCACCTCGGGCTCCACCGGCACACCGCAGCCGCATGCCAAGACCTGGGGCACGCTGGTGGGCGACGTGGCCGCCGCGGCGCCACGGCTGTGCCAGTTGCTGGGCCTGCCCTCGCTGGCCGGCCTGACGCTGGTGGCCACCGTGCCGGTGCAGCACAGCTACGGGCTGGAATCGTCGGCGCTGCTCGCCATGCTGGGCGGCGCCGCCTTCGAGGCCGGCCGGCCCTTCTACCCGGCCGACATCGTGCAGGCGCTCGAGGCCGTGCCGCGGCCGCGGGCGCTGGTCACCACGCCTTTCCACCTCAAGACGCTGCTGCAGTCGGGCCTGCCCATTCCGCCCGTGGACCTGCTGCTGTCGGCCACCGCGCCGCTGTCGCCGCAGCTGGCGGCCCAGGCCGAGCGCGCCACCGGCGGCGTGATGGCCGAGATCTACGGCAGCACCGAGACCGGCCAGGTCGCCCTGCGCTGCCCCGTGCGCAGCGAGGTGTGGGCGGTGCTGGGCGACATCCGCGTGCAGGCCGAGCCCGCGCCCGACGGCGGCGAGCGCTTCGTCTTCTCCGGCGACTTCATTCCCGCGCCCACGCCCATGGCCGACCTGCTCGAGCTGCTGGGCGACGGGCGCTTCCGCCTGCTCGGCCGCGCCAACGACCTGGTGCACGTGGCGGGCCGCCGCACCTCGCTGGGCCATCTGGACTTCCACCTCAACAGCATTCCCGGCGTGGAGGACGGCGCCTTCTGGCTGCCCGACGACGTGGCCGACGGCGTGGTGCGCACCGTGGCCTTCGTGGTGGCGCCGCAGCTGGATGCGGCCGCCGTCATCGCCGGCCTGCGCGAGCGCATCGAGCCGGTGTTCGTGCCGCGCCGCGTGGTGCACGTGCAGGCCCTGCCGCGCGTGGGCACCGGCAAGCTGACGCGGCGCGAGCTGCGCGAATTCGCCCTGGCGCAGCTGGCGGCTGACGGCAGCCCGGTGCGGCTGTCGCACCGCGTGCCGGCCGACCATCCCGCCTTCGCCGGCCATTTCCCGGGCCGTCCGCTGCTGCCCGGCGCGCTGCTGCTGGCCGAACTGCTGGAGGCGATGCGCGGCGTGCCGGCGTTGCGCGCCCGGCTGGGCGAGGCGCCGACGCTGGCCGCGGCCAAGTTCCTGGCGCCCGTGCGCCCCGGCGCCGACCTGGTGTTCGATCTGCAGCCCGAATCGGGCGCCGCCGGCGGCGTGCGCTTCGAGGTGCGCAGCGGCGACACCGTGGCCGCCAGCGGGCGCTGGCTGCCGGGGGAGGGCGCCCGCGGCGCCGCCGCCGGAGGCGCCCCATGAGTGCCGTCGGCGACGACGTGCGCCCCGCGGGCACCGACTGGGTCAAGGCGCCCGAGCGCAGCAACATGCTGGCGCTGCGCGTCATCTGCGCGCTGGCGCTGTGGTGCGGCCGGCCGCTCACGCGCCTGATCCTGCATCCGATCACGCTGTACTTCCTGCTGTTCTCGCCGACGCAGCGGCGCCACGTGCGGCGCTACCTGGCGCGGGCCATCGGCCCGCGGGCCGGCTGGCGCGACGGCTACCGGCTGCTGCACAACTTTGCCTCCATCGTGCTGGACCGCGTCTACTTCCTGCGCGGGCGCATGGGCCTGTTCGACGTGCAGGTGCAGGGCGGCGAGGCGGTGGAGGCCGAGGTGCGGGCGGGCCGCGGCGCCTTCCTGGTCGGCGCGCACATCGGCAGCTTCGAAGCGCTGTCGGCCTGCCGCCAGCAGGCCGAGGCGCCGGTGGACCTGCGCCTGGCCATGCTCATGTACCCGGACAACGCCCGGCGCATCAATGCCGTGCTCGAGGCCATCAGCCTGCCCGAGTACCGGCCGCACGTCATCGCGCTCGGCCGCCCGGCCGCCATGCTGGAGCTGCGCGACTGGCTCGACAGCGGCCGCATGGCCGGCATGCTGGGCGACCGCACCCTGGCCATCGGCGAGGACGACGGCGCCCAGCGCGGCAACCGCGTGCAGATCGACTTCCTGGGCCAGCCGGCGTGGTTCAACGACGGGCCCTTCCGGCTCGCCGCCCTGCTGCGCCGGCCGGCCGTGTTCATGGCCGGCCTGTACCTGGGCGGCAACCGCTACCAGGTGGTGTTCGAGCCGCTGGCCGACTTCTCCGCGCCGGCCGCCGCCACGGCCCCGGCGCCGGGCGGCGCCGACGCGCCCGCACCGCGCCGCGCCCGCGGCCTCGATCCCGCCGAGCGGGAACGCCGCATCCGCGAGGCCCTCGAAACCTACGTGCGGCGCCTGGAAGACCTGTGCCGCGCCCATCCCCACAACTGGTTCAATTTCCATGACTTCTGGCTCGAAGATTCGCCCCGCGGCTGAGGCCGTGGCGGCCGCGCTCGCGGCGGCCCTGCGCCCGTGGCTGCGCCCGCGCGCCGCGCTCCTGCTTGCACTGGCGGCGCTGATCGCCGCGCCGGCCTGGGCCTTCGACCTCAACGACCTGATGTACCTGCTGGCCCAGCGCCGCAGCGGCGAGGCGCGCTTCACCGAGCAGCGCTTCGTGCGCGGCCTGGACGGGCCGCTCGATTCCGCCGGTACGCTCAGCTTCACGGCGCCCGACAAGCTGGTGCGCCGCACCCTCACGCCGCGGCCGGAGTCGATGGAGGTGCAGGGCAACGTGCTGATCCTGTCGCGCGGCGGCCGCACCCGCACGCTGAGCCTGGACGCCATGCCCGAGCTGCAGGGCATGATCGAAGCCATGCGCGGCACCCTGAGCGGCAACGCGCCCGCGCTGCAGCGCTACTTCAAGACCGAGGTCAAGGGCGACGCCAAGGCCTGGACGCTGGACCTGGTGCCCAGCCTGCCGGCCCTGGCCGCCCAGGTGCGCAGCCTGCGCCTGTCGGGCAGCGGCAGCGACGTGCGCGGCGTCGACATGGAATTCATCGGCGGCGACCGCTCGGTGATGACGATCGTGCCGGGGCCCGCCGGTTCATGAGCCGCGCCCAACGCCCCGCGCCCGCACCCGCCGGCGACGCCGGCCTGCCGCGCGGCCGCCGGCTGGTGGTGGTGCTCCTGTGGCTGCTGGTGCTGGCCGCCGGCGTGGGCGTGATCGCCCGCTCCAAGTTCGACGCCGACCTGTCCGCCTTCCTGCCCGCCAGCCCCGACGCGCGCCAGCGCATGCTGATCGAGCAGCTGCAAAGCGGCGTCGCCTCGCGCACGCTGTTCATCGGCATCGAGGGCGGGCGCGACGAGGCGCAGCGCGCCGCCCTGTCGCGCGACCTGGGCCAGCGCCTGCGCAAGAGCGGCCTGTTCGACCAGGTGCAGAACGGCGACCAGAGCGAATGGCGCGACGCCGGCAGCTGGGTCTTCGACCGCCGCTACCAGCTCTCGCCCGCGGTCACGCCCGCGCACTTCACGGTGGAGGGGCTGCGCAACGCCATCCTCGACACGCTCTCGCTGCTGGGCACGCCGGCGGGCAATGCCTTCAAGCCGCTGCTCGACCGCGACCCGACGGGCGAGTCGGCCCGCATGGCCGAGACGCTGATTCCCGCCTCCGCCCCCCGCAGCGTGGACGGCGTGTGGGCCGCCCGCCAGGCGCCGCGTGCCGTGCTGCTGGCCAGCACCCGCGCCGCCGGCGGCGACCTGGATGCGCAGGCGCAGGCCATCGCCACCATCCAAGCCGACTTCGCCCAGGCCGCCGCCAGGCTGGAGGCGCCCGATGCGCGCCTGCTGCTGAGCGGCACTGCCGTCTTCTCGGTGCAGAGCCGCGACAGCATCAAGCGCGAGGCGATCCACCTGGCGGTGGTGGGCGCCATCGTGGTCAGCGGACTGCTGCTGCTGGCCTTCGGCTCGCTGCGGGCGCTGGTCATCGCCATGCTGCCGGTGGCCACCGGCGTGGTGGTCGGCACCGCGGCCGTCAGCCTGGTGTTCGGCGGCGTGCACGGCCTGACGCTGGGCTTCGGCAGCACGCTGATCGGCGAGACGGTGGACTACGCCATCTACTACCTCATCCAGGCCCGCCAGGTGGCGGGAGAGGGTCCCGCGCAGGCCGGCTGGCAGCGTTGGCGCGACCTGCACTGGCCGACCGTGCGGCTGGGTCTGCTGACCTCGGTGGCCGGCTTCGCGGCGCTGGTGTTCTCGGGCTTTCCGGGGCTGGCGCAGCTGGGCGTGTTCTCCATCGCCGGCCTGGTGGCGGCCGCGCTCGCCACGCGCTTCCTGCTGCCGGTGCTGGCGCCGCAGGGCGCCACCGGCCGCGGCCTGCGCCGCTACATGGCCCATGCGGCCGGGGCCATCGTGCGCGGCCTGCCGCGGCTGCGCCTGCCGCTCATGGCGCTGGCCGCCGCCGGCCTGGCGCTGGTGCTGTGGCAAGGCGACCAGCTCTGGCGGGCCGGCCTCAGCTCGATGAGCCCGGTCTCGCGCGAATCGCAGGCGCTGGACGAGCAACTGCGCGGCGACGTCGGCGCCAGCGAGGGCGCCACGCTGGTGGTGGCCTACGGCGACACCGTCGACGCCGCGCTGCGCCAGGCCGAGGTGGCCGGCATGCGGCTCGATCCGCTGATGGAGCGCGGCGTGCTGCTGGGCTACGACAGCGTGGCCCGCCTGCTGCCCAGCCGCGAGACGCAGATGCAGCGGCGCGAGGCCCTGCCCGACGCGACGACGCTGCGCGCCCGGCTGGAGGAGGCGACCGCCGGCCTGCCGCTGCCCGCCGACCGGCTGGCGCCCTTCGTGGCGCAGGTCGAGGCCGCGCGCTCGGCACCGCTGATCGGCCTGGACGATGCGCGCAAGAGCCCGCTCGGCCCGGTGGTGGACGCACTGCTGTTCCAACGCCCCGGCGGCGGCTGGGCCGCGATGATCTCGCTGCACGCCGGGCCGCAGTTCCAGCATGCCGAGGTGGTGAAGGCGCTGCAGGGCCTGCCCAACGTGGCGGTGGCCGAGGTGGGCGAGGAACTGGGCGCGCTCTACAAGCGCTACCTGCACGAGGCCTTCGTGCAGGTCGGCCTGGGCGCGCTGGCCGTGGTGCTGCTGCTGGGCGCCTGGCTGCACTCCGGCCGCCGTCTGCTGGCCGTGTGCCAGCCGCTGGCCGCCGCGGTGGCGCTCACGCTGGGCACCATGGCCGCCATGGGGATGGCGCTGTCGATCCTGCACCTGGTGGGGCTGCTGCTGGTGGTGGCCGTGGGCTCCAACTACGCGCTTTTCTTCGACCAACTGCGCGAGACCGGCCACGCCGACGAGGACACGCTGGCCTCGCTCATGCTGGCCAACCTGACGACGGTGATCTCCTTCACGCTGATCGCCATCTCCGACATTCCGTCGCTGGCCTCCATCGGCCAGGTGGTGGCACCGGGGGCGCTGCTGGCGCTGCTGCTGTCGGCGGCCTTCGCACGGACGGTTCGGGCATGAGCGCCACGGCAGGCCGCTGGCAGCCCACCCCCTTCCTCAAGGGGAGCGCGGTGCTGCATGCCGGCGCGCTCGGCGCCAGCCTGGCCGTGCCCGGTGCATGGCCCTGGGCGCTGGGCGCGGTCGTGCTCAACCATGCCGCCATCACCGCCATCGGCCTCACGCCGCGCAGCCACTGGCTGGGCCAGAACACGCTGCGCCTGCCCGCGACCGCCGAGGCGCGCAGCGAGGTGGCACTGACCATCGACGACGGCCCCGAGCCGGAGGTCACGCCGGCCGTGCTCGACCTGCTCGATGCCCACGGCCAGAAGGCCACCTTCTTCTGCATCGCCGACCGGGTGCAGGCCCATGCGGCGCTGGCGCGGGAGATCGTGGCGCGCGGCCACAGCATCCAGAACCACACGGCGCGGCATCGGCACAACTTCTCGGTGCTGGGGCCGCGCGGCTTCCATGCCGAGATCGCGCGGGCGCAGCAGGCGATCGAAGACGTCACCGGCCAGCGTCCCACCTGCTTCCGCGCGCCCGCCGGCCTGCGCAACCCGTTCCTGGCCCCGGTGCTGCATCGCCTGGGCCTGGAACTGGTGAGCTGGACCCGCCGCGGCTTCGACACCCGCGAGCGCGACCCGGCCCGCGTGCTGGCCCGCCTGACCCGCGGCCTGCGGGCCGGCGACATCCTGCTGCTGCACGACGGCCATGCGGCGCGCACCGCCGACGGCCGGCCGGTCATCCTGGAAGTGCTGCCGCCGCTGCTCGACCGGTTCTCGCGCCAGGGCCTGCGCGCCGTGACCTTGCCGCAGGCGCTCGGCCATGCCTGACGCGCGCAGTGCGCTGCACCGACCCCGCATGAGCCCCTCTCCCCTCGCGGGAGAGGGGTTGGGGAGAGGGGGCTGCGCCGCCACCGCCTCCCGCTTTACATCCGCTGCCGCCCCCTCTCCCCAGCCCTCTCCCGCGAGGGGAGAGGGAGCCCAGACTCCAATACGCCCGTGACCTCGACCTCGCCCAATTCCGACGCCGCCTGGCGCGAACTTCACGCCCGCGCCACCGCGCCCTACCGCCAGGGCGGCAACTTCGCCTGGCATTTCGCCCGCGGCAAGCTGGGCCACGACCCGGTGTTCCGCGGCATCGTCGAACGCGGCCTGATCGGCGAAGGCCGGCCGCGCATGCTGGACATCGGCTCGGGCCAGAGCCTGTTCGCCAACGTGCTGCACAGTGCCCAGGCCATGCGGGCCGAGGGCGCCTGGCCCGTCGCCTGGGCGCCGCTGCCCGGCGAGGCGCGCTACACCGGCATCGAGCTGATGCCGCGCGACGTCGAGCGGGCGCAGCGCTCCGTCGGCCACATCCGGCCGCTGCCGACCATCGTCTGCGGCAACATGTGCGAGGCGGCCTTTGCGCCGTGCGACGTGGTCGTCATCCTCGACGTGCTGCACTACGTGGACCATGCCGCGCAGGAGGGCGTGCTGCGCCGCGTGCGCGACGCGCTGGCCGCCGGCGCGCCCGAGCGCGGCCCCGTGCCCGGCCGGCTGCTGCTGCGCGTGGGCGACGCCGCCAGCCGCCGCGGCTTCGCCATCAGCCAGTGGGTGGACCGCACCGTGACGCGCATCCGCGGCCACAAGGTGTCGCCGACCTGGGGCCGCACGCTGGACGAATGGATCGCGCTGCTGCAGCGGCTGGGCTTCGCCGTGCAGCCCATGCCGATGAGCCAGGGCACGCCCTTCGCCAACGTGCTGCTGGTGTCGGACCTGCCATGAGCGCGCCCGCCACCCTCGAGCGCGACGGCATCGCCGCCCGCATCCCGCACGCCGGCGACATGTGCCTGCTCGACCGGCTGGAGGCCTGGGATGCGCAGGCCATCCACTGCACCACAGCCCGCCATGCCGACCCGGCCAACCCGATGCGCACGGCATCCGGCCTGCTCGCACCCTGCGCCATCGAGTTCGCGGCCCAGGCCATGGCGCTGCACGGCGGCCTGCTCGCCAGCGGCGACGGCCCACCCTCGGCCGGCTACCTGGCCAGCACGCGCAACGTGCGGCTGCACCGCGCCCGCTTCGACGATGCGCCCGCGCCGCTGCACCTGCATGCCGAGCGCCTGTCGGGCGATGCGCAGCAGGTGATGTACGCCTTCCGCGTGCTCGACGCCGAGGGCGCGCCCGTGGCCGACGGCCGGGCCGTGGTCGTCCTCAACACGCCGCTGCCGGATTCCGCCCCCTAGCCGCCCTGGCCGCACCCCGTCACCAACGCCGCCCGTACCCCATGACCCTCCAGAACAAACGAGCCCTCGTCACCGGCGCCAGTGGCGCCCTGGGCAGTGCCATCGCCGAGCGCCTGGCGCGCGACGGCGCCACCGTGCTGCTGCATGCCAATGGCCGGCGCGAGGCCATCGAGGCCCTGGCCGCGCGCATCGCCGCGGCCGGCGGCCAGGCCGAATGCCATGTCTTCGACCTGACCGACGACGCCGCCTGCGCCGCCGCCTGCGCCCGCATGCTGGAAGCCGGCCCGGTGCAGGTGCTGGTCAACAACGCGGGCATCCACGACGACGCGGTGATGCCCGGCATGCGCGCCGAGCAGTGGCACCGCGTGATCGACGTGTCGCTCAACGGCTTCTTCCGCGTCACCCAGCCGCTGCTGCTGCCCATGCTGCGCACGCGCTGGGGCCGCATCCTCAACATCTCGTCGGTGGCCGCCATCATGGGCAACCGCGGCCAGGTCAACTATGCGGCGGCCAAGGGCGCACTCAACAGCGCGACCAAGGCACTGTCGATGGAAGTGGCCTCGCGCGGCGTCACCGTGAACGCCATCGCGCCGGGCATCATCGCCTCGCCCATGGCCGACAAGGCCTTCGACCCGGCCATGGTCAAGCAGATGGTGCCCGCCCAGCGCGCCGGCACGCCGGAAGAGGTCGCGGCGCTGGCCGGCTTCCTGGCGAGCGCGGAGGCGGGGTACATCACGGGGCAGGTGATTTCGGTCAATGGCGGGATGGCCTGAGCCCGTGGCGTGAACGAACCGGGCGTGCCTGCTCGTTCTTTCTGAACATGCCTGCGCCAGGCTGCAGATGCGCGCTCATCGCCCGAGCCAGCGGCTGCGCCGTGTGTGAGCATGGGCCGCGCTCACCCGGTCTGCATGGCCGCGGCGGAGTCAGTCAACCCTCCTGAGGCCTGTGCCCAGGGCGTCCGTGCATTGGTCGCCACTCACTGACGGTACCGAGCAAGGCCGGCATGGCGTGCTTCCGCCAATGCGGTGGCGATTGGCCGGGACTTGAACATCTTCGACTGCGCGCCTTTCCGGACGGCGGGTGGGCGCCCTGCGGCCAAGTCTGACCAAAGCGCTTCACCAATGGGGGCGTCGCGCGGCGCACGCCTGCCGTTTGCCGCGCTCGGAGACCGTTCAATGATTCAGAAAAATTTCCAAATTGTTTAGCAGACGGTTGGCGCCGACACGGCGAGTCGGAAAAAGAAATCGATGGCTAATCCAGCTTTTCAAGGGAAATTAATAAGTCATGATTTTCATTGTTGACATATTCAGGCGATCAAGAAGAGGCGCGGGTCAGTTGCATGTCAGAAATAGCTCTCGAAAATGCTGGAACTGCGTTACAAAATAATTCAGTCGCTGATCGGTTAATTGTTAGAAGAATGTATTCAAAATGAAAAAGCATCTCCTTTGCGCAAAAGCGTCGTCTTGAAACCATCGAATCCTCCCCTCTGCCGCCCATGTGGCTACGCACTTCTCTTGGCTATCGGGGTGCTCGGCGCCGTGGCAGGCATGGCGGCGTGCGGTGAGATGCCCGGGACGCGCCCCGCCGCCAATTCCCCACTGGCATACCGCCTGTGGTGCGACACCCCGCAGGGCTATTACCCCGCCATCCCCGAATGCCCAAGTGGATGGCAAGAGAAAAGCGACCATCCGAAGCCCAACGAGGCCAAACCGCCGCTGCTCGTCATCCCCGTGCCGACACCCATGTCAGAAAACCCAGGAGGAAATCGATGATGCCGACTTTGCCGACCGCGCTCAGAGCGTCAGGCGTTTTGCTGGCCGCGGCGGTGCTGGCCAGTTGTGGCGGCGGCGGTGGTAACGGCGACCAGGCGGTCATGCCGACCCCCTCGTCGTCCCAGTCCAGCGCTCCTGCCACGCCGGCCACGGGCGCGACGCAGGCCGACACCGCTGCCCCGCCATCCACCGTCACCAGCATCACCCTGGCCCCCTTACCCGAGGACGTCGCGGCCACGATGGTTACGCCCAGCTTCGCGCTCGTGCCCGTGACGCTGCCGGCGCCGGCCGACACCGACGCGCAAAGCGGCAGTGCCTCGGCCTCCCAGGCGCCGAGCAAGGTCTTCGTCGCCTCGGCGTCGATGGCGCTGTCGGCCGCGCAGCTCAAGCCCGGCATGGGCGGCGGCACGAGCGTGTCGCCGGCCGCGGGCGCGAGCACCGCCGTCACCACCTACACCCCGGCGCAGATCCGCGCGGCTTACGGGCTGCCGGCGCTGCCCGGCAACTGGAGCGGCATCGATGCCACGCAGGCCGCCCGCATGGGCGCGGGGCAGACCATCTACGTGGTCGATGCCATGAGCGATCCGAACGTGGCCGCCGAACTGGCGGCGTTCAGCCAGAAGTTCGGCCTGCCCGGCTGCAGCACCTTGTCCGTCGCGCCGGGCGCGGCCCTGCCGCTGGCGGCGGCCAAGGCGACGGACGGCTGCCAGCTGGCATTGGTCAACAGCACGGGCGGGGGCGGCATGACGGCCACCGCGCCCGCCTACGACTCGGGCTGGGCCACCGAGATCGCGCTCGACGTGCAGTGGGCGCATGCCACGGCGCCGCTCGCGCGCATCGTCCTCATCCAGGCCGCCAGCGCATCGCTGGGCGACCTGGTGGGCGCCGTCAACCTGGCCAACGCCATGGGCCCCGGCATCGTGTCGATGAGCTTCGGCGCGCCCGAGGGCGCCTGGACGTCCTCGGTCGACTCGGCCTTCGCCCATGCCGGCATGACCTATGTGGCCGCAACGGGCGACAGCGGTGCCGGCGTGCAGTGGCCGTCGGTGTCCAACTACGTGCTCGGTGTCGGGGGTACCAGCCTCACGGCCAGTGGCACGGCCCGCTCCGAGGTGGTCTGGTCCGGCACAGGTGGTGGCATCAGCCAGTATGTGCCGCTGCCCTCGTACCAGAAGACCACCGTGCCCGGCATGGCGTCCCTGCGCATGCGCTCGGTGGCGGACGTGGCCTTCAACGCCGACCCCTACACGGGCCAGTACGTCGCCGTGATCCCGCCGGGCAGCAGCAGCCCGGCGTGGTACAGCGTGGGCGGCACCAGCCTGGCGACGCCGCAATGGGCCGCCATCTCCGCGCTGGCCAATGCGGTGCGGGCGCAAGGCAACAAGGCCGCGCTGGGGCTGATGCAGTCCTCGCTCTACGGCACCGTGGGCGTCGATCCGAAGCTCTACGCCGCCTCGTTCGCCGACGTGACGCAGGGCAACGACGGCAGTTGCGCCAACTGCTCGGCCGGCGTGGGCTACGACCAGCCGACGGGCCTGGGCACGCCCAACGTCTCGAGCCTGCTGTCGGCGCTGACGGCGGACGCACCCGTGGCCGCCGCGCCGGTCGTCACGCCGATGACGGTCAGCGGCACGGTGGGTCAGCCCCTGAGCTTCACGGCCGCCGCCAGCGGCGCCAGCAACGTGAGCTGGTCCTTGACCAACGCACCCGCCGGCATGACCATCGGCGCCGCAGGCCTGGTCACCTGGCCGCAGCCGGTGGCAGGCCACTACGTCGTGACGATGATGGCCACCGTGGCCGCAACGGGCGCGTCGGGTTCGGCTGCCGCCACCATTGACATCGCGGCGCCGACCGCCCCGGTGATCCAGGCGGCCACGCTGACGGGTCGCTCGGGTGTGCCGTTGCGCTACCAGGTGCAGGCGAGCGCAGCCAACCCGGTGACCTTCGCCCTCGGCGCTGCGCCCGCAGGCGTGAGCCTGACGGGCAACGGCATCCTGAGCTGGAACGCGCCCGTCGCAGGCCAGCACAGCGTCAACGTCACGGCGCGCGACACGGTGACGGGCCAGACCGGCAGCGCCGTGCTCAAGCTGCAGATCTCGGCGACACCGACGGGGCCCGTATTCAGCATCACGCCGCTGAGCGGCACGGCGGGCCAGCCGCTCGCCGGCGTGGTCGGCCTGACGGACCCCGGCGCGCGCTTCGTCGTGCTGTCCATCAGCGGCGCACCCGCGGGCATGTCGTTCAGCAGCAGCGGCCAGCAGGTCTTCGTCAAGTGGCGCAACCCGGCCGCCGGGCGCTACAACGTGACGTTCACGGCCTTCGACTCCTTCGGCCTCAGCAGCCAGGCGACGTTGAAGGTGACGGTCAACCCGTCCTGATCGGACGGGCGCTCGCTGGCGCGGCGGCCTGTGGGACCGCCGCCCCGACGCCCTGGCTGGCGTCAGCGCACTGGCGCCAGCGACATCAGCGTCAGCTGGCCGTCGACCATCTGCGCCGTGATGCGCACCTTGTCGCCGGGCTTCAGGTCCTGCAGCAGGGCGGGCTCGCGGGCGCGGAAGACCATGGTCATGGCACCCATGTCGAGGTTGGGAATGTCGCCGTGGCGCAGCGTGATGCGGCCCTGGGCCGTGTCGACGCGGCGGACTTCGGCGTCCACCTCCGGCAGGGCCTTGCCGCTTTGTGCGAGGGCGGCCGGGGCGATGGCGGCCGTGGCCGATGCCTGAAGCAGGCGGGCCAGAAAATTTCTCTTGTTCATGGGTTCGGGTGGGCTGTGAAAAAAGGCGCGGGGCCTGGGATTCGTTGAAAGCGGGTCAGTGCTGGTGGCCATGGCCGGCGGGCTTGCGCACGGAGGCAGGCGCGGCATCGGGCGCACCTGGCACTGCGCTGCCGCCGGCCGAACCACCGGCCGGGGGCGCAGCACCGGCACCGTTGCCGGTCGCTGCCGCACCATCGCCATCGACGCGCCGCGAGACCGCAGGCGCCTGGCCCGCCTCCACCTCGTGCGCCACGCTGCCCGCCGGATGCCGGAACCAGCCCGGATCGCGAAAGTCCCCCGGCGCCTGATCGCGCCGCACTTTCAGCAGCGTGAACATGCCGCCCATCTCCGCCGGGCCGAAGGGGCCGCGGCCGGTCATCATGGGCAGGGTGTTGTCGGGCAGGGGCATTGCCATCGATCCCATCTCGGCCATGCCCTTGTCGCCCATCACCATGTAGTCGGGCACCAGCCGGCGGATGGTGTCGGCGACGCCGGTCTGGTCCACGCCGATCATGGTCGGCACGTCGTGGCCCATGGCGCCCATGGTGTGGTGGCTCTTGTGGCAGTGCAGGGCCCAGTCGCCTTCCTCGTCGGCGATGAACTCGAGCTGGCGCATCTGCCCGACGGCGATGTCCGTCGTCACCTCGGGCCAGCGGGCGCCACGGGGCACGGGGCCGCCGTCGGTGCCCGTCACTTCGAATTCGTGGCCGTGCACGTGGATCGGGTGGTTGGTCATGGTGAGGTTGCCGACGCGGATGCGCACCCGGTCGTTCTGGCGCACGCACAGCGGGTCGATGCCGGGGAACACGCGGCTGTTGAAGGCCCAGGTGTTGAAGTCGGTCATGGTGTTGACCTTGGGCGTGGCGCTGCCGGGCTCGACGTCGAAGCTGCCGAGCAGGAAGCAGAAGTCGCGCTGCACGCGGGCGATCTGCGGATGGTTGCGCACCTTGGGGTGCGTGACCCAGAAGCCCATCATGCCCATGGCCATCTGCACCATCTCGTCGGCATGCGGGTGGTACATGAAGGTGCCGGGCCGCCGCGCGGTGAACTCGTAGACGAAGGTCTTGCCGGCCGGAATGTGCGGCTGCGTGATGCCGCCGACGCCATCCATGCCGTTGGGCAGGCGCTGGCCGTGCCAGTGCACGGTGGTGTGTTCGGGCAGCCGGTTGGTGACGAAGAGGCGCACGCGGTCGCCCTCGACCACCTCGATGGTGGGGCCGGGCGACTGGCCGTTGTAGCCCCACATGTTGACCTGGAAGCCCGGCGCCATCTCGCGAACGACGGGCTCGGCGACGAGGTGGAATTCCTTGACGCCGTCCTTCATGCGCCAGGGCAGGCTCCAGCCGTTGAGGGTGACGACGGGGTCGTAGGGCCGGCCATCGGGCGGCACGAGCGGCGGGGCCGTGGCGGGGCCGGACTGCTGCACGGTCTCGGGCAGGGCGGCGAGGGCGACGCGGCTGACGGCACCGGCCGCCGCGCCGGCGAGCATGCCGGAGAAGAAATGGCGGCGGTCCATCAGTGGCCTCCTTCGGTGGCGGTGCCGGCCAGGGCGGGCGCGGCCTCGGCGCTGCGCAGGGCGGCCAGGCCGGCCGGCGAGCTGCCGGTCAGCGCCATCTGCAGGTCCACCTCGGCGAGCCAGAAGTCGCGCTGGGCCTGCATGGCGGCGTCGACCGTGCGCGCGCTGGCGCGGGCCTCGGCCAGCAACTGCCACACGCTGGCGCTCATGGCGTTGTAGCGCAGCACCATTTCGTCGTTGACCTGGCGCTGCAGCGGCAGCACCTCGGCCTGGTAGCGGTGCGCGACCCGCCAGGCCTGCCGGCGGGCCGATTCGGCCTCGCGCACCTCGCTGATGGCCGCCAGCGCCACGCCGCGCACGCGGGCGGCGGACTGCAGGTACAGCGCCTCGGCCCGCGCGCCGCGGGCCTGGCCAAGGTCGAAGAGCGGGATCGGCAGGCCGATCTCCGCGCCGCGCTGCGTGCTGCGGTCCGAGGCGCCGTCGTTGGCGAAGGTGGTGTTGCGGGTGATGCCGAGCTCCACCGCATCGACAAAGCGTGTGGCACGGGTCAGGCCCTGGGCCTCGGCCGTGGCGGCGGCGTCGGCGCGGGCTGCGCGCAGGTCCAGGCGGTCGCGCAGGGCCTGGGCCTGCAGCTCGGCCGAATCGGGCAGCGCGTCGGGCAGGGCCGGCAGGCGGTCGGGCAGCGTGAGCCGGGCCGCCTGCGCGGCGTCCAGGCCGAGCAGCCGGACCAGCGCCTCGCGGCTGGCGGTGGCGGCCTGCTCGGCGCGGGCGAGCTGGGCGTCGGTGTCGGCCTGCTGCAACTGCTCGCGCGCGGCCTGCAGGGCGCTCCAGTTGCCGGCCTGGTGCATGCGCCGCGCCAGTTCGGCACCGGCCTGCGCGGCGTCGCGGGCATCGCGCAGGTACACCGCGGCCTGCCGCGCGGCCACGGCGCGCAGCCAGGCACGGCGGGTGTCGGCGGCCAGCTGAAGCACGGCCTGGGCGGCGTCGAGCCGGGCGACCTCCTGCCGCTGGCCGGCCCAGCGGGCGCGCCAGGGCAGGGTGAGCAGGCCCACCACGTTCACGCTGAGCAGGCGGTCCAGTTCCAGCTCGCGGCCCTCGCGCAGGCGGCCGAAGGTGAATACCGGGTTGGGCAGCGAGGCCGCCTGCGCCCGGTCGGCGTCGGACAGTTGCAGGGCCGCGAAGGCGGCCTGCATGCGCGGCGACCGGGCCAGCGCGATGCGCACCGCACCCTCCTGGTCGAGCGGATGGGTCAGCAGCGCCTCGGCCTGGGCCGCGCTGGCGGCATCGGGCTGGCGCTGCGCCTGGGCATCGCCCAGCAGGGGCTGGCCGTGCAGGAGCGCACGCACGGGCGGCGCGTCGCCATCGGGCGCGACGCTGGCGCAGCCGGCGAGCAGGACGAGGCTGCCGAGCAGCGCGGCGCCTGGCAGCAGGCGGCGGCCGGCTGGGTGGCGACGAGAGACGGCGAGGAAGGATGCGGCGTCGGAGCGAGGGCGCCGCGGTGTCCGGCGCGCGGCGCGCCGGTCCGTTGGGATGGACAAGAGAACTCTCCTTGGAAGCAATGCATTGGCACCGCCGCGCGTCGGAACGGCGGCGGTGGACGGACCACGGGCAGGGAGTTCAGGAAATGGGCGGCTTGTCGGCCTGGGCGAGCGGCGCGCTCGCGAACTGAAGGGCCGGGCCTTGCGGCCGGACGCGCGGGAGCGGCGCCACGGGCGCGACCTGGCCGGCTTCGGCCATGGCGGCCGAATGGCAGATCTGGCACAGGCCGCAATGGCCATGGTCGTGGCTGGGGGCATTGCCCCCGCCGGTGCCGTGGTGCGCGGTGGGGATGGCCGTGGCGACGGCCGGGAGGGCATGCGACGCTTCCAGCGGCCCACTGGCCACGGACTCGTGGCCATGCGGGGCGGGGCGGAGCGCATCGTCATCGTCTGCCAGGTCGGCCGCGTCGGCGGGCGGCTGCACCGCATGCATTCCATGGACCGGGCTGGGCGTCGGGGCCAGCAGGCTCGCCGGATGACCATCCCAAGCCTGCGCGTGCCCCACCGCTGGGGCCGCATGCCCGGCCGCCGCCGGCGCAACGGCCACCGTGGCCTCCACCCCCATGGCCCCGCCAAGCCAGCCGCGCAGCGGCAGCAGGACCAGGGCGAGGATCAGGACGAAGAGGCGCACGGGCCGCATTCTAGGGAGGGGCTTGTTCTGCCGAGGGCGCGCCCAGCCGCCTGGGTGCGGCCAGATTCGGCGGCCAGCCGCCGACTGGCCCTGCAGAGGGCAAGTGTCCGACAACGCCTGCCCCCGCGAGGCGCAGCGTCGGGTTGTCGCGCCTGACACCGTCCGGCGGCCGTTTCCACTTTTTCAGGAGTTCTCCCATGCCCCGCCTCGACCACACCGACTGCATCGATGCCTGCAACGCCTGCGCCGTGGCCTGCAACCACTGCGCGGCGTCCTGCCTGCGCGAGCCCGACCCCGGGGCCATGGCCGGTTGCATCCGCCTCGACATGGACTGCGCCGCGGTCTGCCAACTCGCCGCGGCGGCCATGGCCCGCGGCAGCGAGCACGCCGCCGCCATCTGCACCCTGTGTGCCCGGATCTGCGAGGCGTGCGCCGCCGAGTGCGCGCAGCACGACATGGACCACTGCCAGGCCTGCGCCCAGGCCTGCCGTGACTGCGCCCAGGCCTGCCGCGCGATGGCCGGCGGCTGAGAGCCATCGCGCTGCTGTCAGCGGTCCGAGCCCGCCCGCAGCAGCCGCAGCCCGTTGGCCACCACCAGCAGGCTGGCGCCCATGTCGGCGAACACGGCCATCCACATGGTGGCCTGGCCGGCCAGGGCCAGCGCGAAGAACACCGCCTTGATGCCCAGCGCCAGCGCGATGTTCTGCCACAGCAGCGCATGCGTCCGGCGCGACAGCGCCACGGTGTCGGCGATGCGCCCCAGGTCGTCGTTCATGATGACCACGTCGGCCGTTTCCATGGCGATGTCCGTGCCGGCGGCGCCCATGGCGAAGCCGATGTCGGCCTGGGCCATGGCGGGGGCGTCGTTGATGCCGTCGCCGGCCATGGCGGTGGCGCCGTGGCGCTGACGCAGGGCGTCGATGGCGGCCAGCTTGTCCTGCGGCAGCAGGCCGCCGCGCGCATCGTCGATGCCCACCTGCGCCGCCACCGCGCGCGCCGTGCTGGGGTTGTCGCCCGTCAGCATCACCGGCACCACGCCCAGGCGCTTCAGGCGCGCCACCGCGTCCTGCGAGCCGGGCTTGAGCGTGTCGGCCACCGCGAAGACCGCCAGCACGGCCCGGTCGTCGGCCAGCAGCGTGAGCGTGCGGCCCTGCGCTTCGTGGCCGGCCAGCAGGCTTTCCAGTTCGGGGCTGCACAGGCCGCGCTCCTCGATCAGTCGGTGGTTGGCCAGCACCAGCCGGCGCCCGCCGACGCGGCCCTGCACGCCGCGGCCGGCCAGGGCTTCGAAGTCCTCGACCGCCGGCGCCGCGCCCGCCTCGTCCGCCAGCCCCAGGCCCTGCGCGATGGCGCGGGAGACCGGATGGTCCGAGCGCCCCGCCAGTGCGGCGGCGACGCGCTGCGCGTCGGCCGCATCCGCGGCGCCCCAGGCCTGCCAGTGCACCAGCTTCGGCTTGCCCTCGGTGAGCGTGCCCGTCTTGTCCAGCGCGATGGCCTTGAGCCGGCGGGCGCCTTCCAGGTGCGTGCCGCCCTTGATGAGGATGCCGCGCCGCGCCGCGGCCGTGAGGCCGCTGACCACCGTGACCGGCGTCGAGATGACCAGCGCGCAGGGGCAGGCGATGACCAGCATCACCAGCGCCTTGTAGACCGCGTCCAGCCAGGTCCAGCCCATCAGCAGCGGCGGCAGCACCGCGACGACGATGGCGGCGATGAACACCGCGGGCGTGTAGACGGCGGCGAAGCGCTCGACGAAGCGCTGGGTGGGCGCGCGCGACTCCTGCGCCTGCTCCACGGCCTCGATGATGCGGTCCAGCGTGGTCTGGCCGGCCACGGCCGTCACCCGCATCTGCAGCTCGCCGCCCTGGTTGACGGTGGCGGCGAACACCGCATCGCCCACCGTCTTGTCGACGGGAATGCTTTCGCCGGTCACGCTGGACTGGTCGATGCTGCTGCGGCCGGCGGTCACGCGGCCGTCCAGCGGCACGCGCTCGCCGGGGCGGATGCGGACGATGGCGTCCAGCGCCACGCTGGCGGCCGGCATGCGCTGCCAGCGGCCATCGGCGGCCTGCACCTCGGCCTCGTCCGGCGCCAGCGCCATCAGCCCCGAGATGGCATGGCGGGCCCGGTCGGCGGCCTTGTGCTCGATCAGCTCGGCCAGCGCGTACAGGGCCATCACCATGGCGGCCTCGGGCCACTGGCCGATCAGGAAGGCGCCGGTCACGGCGACGGCCATCAGCGTGTCGATGCCCAGGCGGCCACGCAGCAGGGCGCGCAGGCCGCTCAGGTAGATGCCGGTGCCGGCCAGCGCGATGGCGACGGCCGCCAGCGCCATGCCCACGGCCTCCCAGGCCAGCGTGTCGGGCAGCAGCAGATGGCTGAGTTCGGCGGCCAGGGCCACGGCCAGCGCCGCCGCGATGCGCAGCAGGCCGGGCAGCGGGCCGTGGTCGTGGCCGTCGCCGGCCGCGTGGTCGTGCGCATGGTCGTGGGCGTGGCCGTCGCCGTGGCCATGGTCCGCATGCGCATGGGCGGCGGGGGCTGGCGCGGAGGCGGGCGGCGTGCCGCAGCAGCCGGTGCCGCAGCTGGCGGCCACGCGCAGCGTGCGCGGCGCCGCGGGGCGCGTGGGGACGGCCGGGCCGGACTCGGGCTGCGCCGCGCCTGCGCCGGGCTGGCGCAATGGCGGGGCGGCGGGCGCAGCGTGGGCGTGGTGCGCATCGTGCGCATGGCCGTCGGCCTGCGCACGGCGATGCCGGGGCTCGGTGGCGAGGGAGGGGGAAGTGCGCGTCGTCATCGGGTTTTCGCTTTCGTGCCAGCATTGAAAACCTTCAAGCCACTTCAAGGTCAAGCATGTCCTCCGCAAGCCCCCAGCTTCGCATCGGCGAGGCGGCCCGCCAGTCGGGCGTGAGCGCCGCCAATATCCGCTATTACGAGAAGGAGGGCCTGCTCGGCACCGACCGGCGCGCCGACAACGGCTACCGGCTCTACAGCGGCGAGGACGTGCACCGCCTGCGCTTCATCCGCATGTGCCGTGCCATGGACATGTCGCTGGACGAGGTCAGGGGCCTGCTCGCCCTGGACCTGCGCAGCAAGGCCGACTGCACGGCCGCCTGCACCGTGCTCAATGCCCACCTGGGCCATGTGCGCGAGCGCATCGCCGAGCTGCAGTCGCTGGCGCAGGACCTGCAGGCCCTGCGCGACCGCTGCGACGGGCAGGACGACCATTGCCACACCATCGAGGCGCTGCACGTTCGCGCCGACGCGCAACCGGCGGCGGTGGCCACGGCGGCCGGCGGGACGCGCCGGCACGTCTGACTCAGAAGGTGTGAATGAATCCGGCGTGGCCGAGCGGGCTGCCAAAACGCGGCCAATCAAGGCGCAAAGCACAGCCATAGCTCGGGCTATGGCGAGCATTTGCAACGCAGAGTGGGCGTGTTTTGGCAGGACGAGCGGGCATGGCGGGTTCGCTCACACCTTCTCAGGCCGGTTCCATCCCCTGGCGCCGCTTGGCCTCGGCCGCCTCGGGCCCGGCCATGAAGTCGAGCACCGCCTGCGCCTCGGCGCCCCGCGTGCTGGCGGCCGTCACGGCGCCGGAGAAGGTGGTGACGATCTGCACCGCGTCGGGCAGCGGGCCGAGGATGTCGATGCCGTCCAGGTTGAGCATCTCGCTCAGCTGCTGGAAGCCCAGCGCCACCTCGCCCTTGGCCACCAGGCTGCCAACCGGCACGCCCGGCGGCGCGGTGACGATGCGCGGCTGGATCTCGGCCGCGATGCCCCAGCGTTCGAAGAGCTTGGCCAGCTGCACGCCGCTCGGGCCGGTGGAATAGGCCAGGCTCTCGGCCTTGAGCACGGCCTGCTTGAGGGCTTCCTCGCTGTCGATGGCGGGCCGCGGCGCACCGGCCTGGACGGCCACCGCCACGCCCGATGTGACCAGGTCCGTGCGCGGCCCGGCCGTCTTGCCGGCGGCGGCGAGCTGGTCGATGGCGTTGGCCGCCAGCACCACCAGGTCGAAGGCCTCGCCGGCCTGCACCCGCTTGGCGGCATCCACGCCGCCCACCGATTCCACCTTCACCGCCTGGCCGGTGCGGCGTTCGTGCTCGGCCGCCAGGTCGTTCAGGATCTGCCGGGTGGCCATGGAGGAGATGAGCGTCAGAGGGGCTGCCATGCTGCGTGCGAAGAGGGTGGAACGAAGCGGGCGATTGTGTCAGCCGCCGGCCAGCACGGTCCGGGCCTTGTCCGTCCACAGCTGCAGGCTGTCGAGCAGGTCCTTCTGGCTGAAGGAGCAGCTCTCCTCGCTGAACAGCGCGCTGGATTCCAGGCGGTCCACCAGGTCGAGCAGCACCGGCGCATAGCGCGGCGGCAGGGCGGCCTGCAAGTCGGCGGCCTGGCGGGCGTGGTCGCACAGGCGGCCGAGTTGCAGCGGCTCGCGGCGGGTGGCGGCGAGCAGGTCGGCCAGGGTGGTCAACTGCTGCTGGGCCGTGGGGGTGGCGTGCGTGGTGGTCATGGTGCGGGGTGTTGTCGCTCGATGGGCCGGGTCGCCGGCCAGGTGCCGAGCTGCTGTGGATGCGCCAGGCTGTGGGGGCTCAGGTCGATGCAGGCCGCGCGGGCAGCGCGTCGGGAAGCGGAATGTCTCGTTCAAACATGACCGCCCGCAACCGGTCCGGGTAGTCCGTGATGATGCCGTCGACGCCCATGTCGATCAGGCGGGCCATGTCGGCGGGATCGTTCACCGTCCAGGGCAGCACCTTCAGGTCGAGGTCGTGGGCTTCCTTCACCTGCTGCGGCTGCAGGTCGCCGAAGGCCGGCGACCAGATGGACAGGCCCTTGCCGCGCCGGGACGCGGCATCGACCAGCCGGGGCACGCTGCCGCCATGGTCGGCCAGGCGCAGGCCCGCGGTCCAGCGGCTGTCCTGCACCGTGCGCGGGCTGGTGAGCCAGGCGCGCCAGAGGCGGGGTTCGCGCGTCTCGGCGTACACCAGGCTGCGCCAGTCGAAGCTCTGCAGCGTCACGTGGTGCAGCCGCCCGGCGCGCCGAGCTTCGGCCAGGATGGCATCGGTGATCGCCTCGGGCGAGGCCGTGTCGGCGGGCCGGGTGGGATCGACCTTGGTCTCGATGTTGAAGTTCATCCGGCTCGCGCCGCGCCGGTCGGCCAGTGCGAACAGCTCGGCCAGGGTGGGGATGCGCTCGCCATCGCGCGGCACCTGGGCCGGGAACTGCTGGCCGTACTTGGTGTTGGGGTTCAGCCGGCCGACGTCGTAGGTCTTGAGCTGCGCCAGCGTCAACTGGTGGATGGCGGGGCCGGTGGCGCTCAGCCAGCGGCCCTGCGCGTCGCGCGTGTGATCGGGGTTGAGGGCGGTGTCGTGCGAGATCACGGCCACGCCGTCGGCGGTGAGGCCGATGTCGAGCTCCAGCGTGTCCACGCCCAGGGTCATGGCGTGGTCGAAGGCGGCCAGCGTGTTCTCGGGCGCCAGGCCGCGGCCGCCGCGGTGGGCCTGCAGGCTCAGGTGGCGTTGCTTCGGGCCCTCGGGCACGGCGCGGCAGGCGGCCAGACCGCCGAATGCGGGAAGCAGGACGACGGTGCCGCGGCCAAGCAGCGTGCGGCGGGACAGGGTGGGAGGCAGGGACGAGGACATGCTGCGATTCTGTCCGGCGCCGATGGCCATGGTCCCGGCGCTGGGCCGGGGTTTGCCCGGAGCCGCGTTCCGTGTCCCGATGTGCTCGTGTCCTCCGGCCCTTACTTGAGCTGCACCTTGATGCCGTCCGCCAGCACGGTGATGTCGCCGATCTCGTAGGTCTTGCGGCCGACCGTCAGGTCTTCCTTGCGGAAGGTGTGCAGCGCCTGGCCCTGCAGCAGCTCCTGCGCGACGGCGGCGCCGGCGCGCTGCAGGCGCACGGCGTCCTGGCCGCCCACGCCGTCGAGCACCACGCGCTCGGCGCGCGGCTGGTCCAGGCGCAGGCTCAGCGTCTCGGGGTCGTAGCGCAGCAGGCTGCTCACGGCCAGCTGGCCGCCCACCTGCGCGGGGTTGAGGAAGGGGCTGGCGATGGTGACGGCGGTGCTCAGCATGGCGCGGTTGGCGCTGGCGTCCAGGTCCAGCCGCGGATCGCGCAGGGTCACGTCGAACAGGCCGCCGGCGCTCTGGCGCAGGGGAAATTTCTTCGCGACCTGGGCCTGGAGCTCCTCGCGCGAGGCGGTGTATTCGCTGGTGAAGAAGTTGAAGCCGGCCCACGCACTGCGCAGCGGCGCGGCGCCCAGCAGGAGCAGGGCGCCGCCGCTGGCAAGCAGGCGTCGGCGGGCGGCGAGATCACGGTGCGTCATGCGGGGTTTGGAGGTGGCGGCCGCAGCGGGGTTCCGCCGCGGCCGGCCGGGTGGTGTCCGGATGTTCAGTCCAGCCGGGCGCCCGAGGCCTTCACCGCCGCCGCCCAGCGCGGCGTCTCCGCCTGCAGGAAGCGGCCGAAGTCCGCGCTGCCCAGGAAGGCCGGGTCGGCGCCCTGGCTCACCATGCGGCTGCGCAGATCGGGTTGGGCCAGCACCTGCTGAAAGGCGCCGCTCAGCCTGTCGACCACGTCCCTGGGCGTGCCGTCCGGCACGAAGAAGCCATAGAAGCCGACCACCTCGAAGCCCTTGAGGCCGGCCTCGATGGCCGTCGGGATGTCCGGCAGCGCCGGGTTGCGCTCGCGGCTGGTCACGGCCAGGGCGCGCACCTTGCCCTGCTTGTGGTAGCTGGCCGCCTGCGGAATGGACTCGGCCATGAACTGCACCTGCCCGCCCATCAGGTCGGTGAAGGCCGGCGCGCTGCCGCGGTAAGGAATGTGGACCATGAAGATGCCGGCCGCGCTCTTGAACATCTCGGGCACCAGATGGCTGATGCCGCCGTTGCCGGCCGAGCCGTAGTTGATCTGCCCCGGCCGCGCCTTGGCGTACTGGATGAACTCGCCCAGCGTCTTCGCCGGCACGTTGTTGTTGACCAGCAGCGCCAGCGGCTGCATGGCGGTGCGCGCGACGGGCGTGAAGTCGCGCAGGGTGTCGTAGGGCAGGTGGCGGTAGAGCGCGCCGTTGATCACCGCCACGCCCGTATTGGCGAGCATCAGCGTGTAGCCGTCGGCCGGGCTCTTGGCGACGAAGTCGGCGCCCACCGAGCCGCCCGGTTTGTAGTCCACCAGCACCGGCTGGCCCAGCACGGTTTGCAGCCTGTCGGTGAGCAGGCGGGCATGCTGGTCCAGCGGACCGCCGGCGGGAAAGCCGATGACGATCTTCAGCGGCTTGTCGGGAAAGGCGGCCTGCGCGGTCAGGCCCGTGCACAGGGCCAGCGTGCCCAGCAGGGCGGCCAGGCCGCGGCGGCGCAGCGGCGGGCGGTGGTCTTGCTTCATCGGCGTCTCCGTTCTTGTGTGGGCGCCGATGATAGTGAGCGGCCCGCGCTGCCGGCGGGCGCTCGGGTGCGCAGACGCTCAGTCGTGCAGCGACGACAGGAACTGCTTCAGCTCCGCCGTCTGCGGATTGCCGAACAGCTCGGCCGGCGGGCCCATCTCGTGCACGCGGCCCTGGTGCATGAAGATGACGCGGTCGCTGACCTTGCGGGCGAAGCTCATCTCGTGCGTGACCATCAGCAGCGTCATGCCCTCGTCGGCCAGCGACTCCACCACGCGCAGCACCTCGCCCACCAGTTCGGGGTCCAGCGCCGAGGTGATCTCGTCGCACAGCAGCACGGCCGGCTCCATCGCCAGCGCGCGGGCGATGGCCACGCGCTGCTGCTGGCCGCCGGAGAGCTGGTCGGGCATGGCGTCGAACTTCTCCGCCAGGCCCACGCGGGCCAGCAGCTTGCGGGCCTGCGCTTCGGTCTCGGCCTTGTTCTTCTTCTTGACCAGCGTCGGTGCCAGCATCACGTTGCGGCCCACCGACAGGTGCGGGAACAGGTTGAAGCTCTGGAAGATCATGCCCACGCGCTGGCGCAGTTCGCGCATGGCCATCGCGCTCTCGTGCAGCAGCGGCTTGGCGTCGACGGTGAGCGAACCTTCCTGGAATTCTTCCAGGCCGTTGATGCAGCGCAGCAGCGTGCTCTTGCCCGAGCCGCTCTTGCCGATGATGGCGATCACCTCGCCGCGCGCGACCTCCAGGTCGATGCCCTTGAGCACTTGGTTGCTGCCGTAGGACTTCTTCAGCGCCGTGATGCGCACGATGGGCGCGCCCGGCTCGACGTGGGCGTGGGTTTCAGGAACGGCGGCCATGGGTCTTTCTTTCGAGATGCTTGGCGTAGAGGCTGACGGGGAAGCACAGCGCGAAGTACATGAGCGCCACGCAGGCGAACACGGTGAAGGGGCGGAAGGTGGCGTTGGCGATCATGCCGCCGGCCTTGGTGAGTTCGACGAAGCCGATGACCGAGGCCAGCGCCGTGCCCTTGATGACCTGCACCAGGAAGCCGACCGTGGGCGCGATGGCGATCTTGATGGCCTGCGGCAGGATCACGTGGCGCATCTGCTCGCCGAAGTTCAGCGCCAGGCTGGACGAGGCCTCCCACTGGCCGCGCGGAATGGCGGCCACGCAGCCGCGCCAGATCTCGGTGAGGAAGGCGCTGGTGTAGAGCGTGAGGGCCAGTGCCGCCGAGGTCCACGGCGACACGTCGATGCCGAAGAGCGCGATGCCGAAGTAGGCCAGGAAGAGCTGCATCAGCAGCGGCGTGCCCTGGAAGAGCTGGACGTAGCCGCCGATCAGGCGCTGCACGGCGTTGCCGCCGCGCAGCCGCGCTGCCAGCAGCAGGCCGCCGACCACGCCGCCGCCGACGAAGGCGATGAGCGACAGCACCACCGTCCAGCGCGCGGCCAGCAGCAGGTTGCGCAGGATGTCCCAGAGGGTGAATTCGACCGACATGGCGCTCCCTTCAGCGGCCGAAGAACCGGGGACCGGCCCAGTTGAACAGGCGCCGCACGGCAATGGCCAGCAGCAGGTAGACCACCGTGGCGACGATGAAGGCCTCGAAGGCGCGGAAGTTGCGGCTCTGGATCAGGTTGGCCGCGTAGCTCAGTTCTTCCACCGAGATCTGGCTGCACACCGAGGAGCCCAGCATCACGATGATGATCTGGCTGACCATGGCGGGCCACACCTTCTTCATGGCCGGCGGCAGCACCACCCGCACGAAGGTCTGGGCGCGGGTCAGCGCCAGGCTGGCCGCGGCTTCGATCTGGCCCTTGGGCGTGGCTTCCACGCCGGCGCGGATGATCTCGGTGGCATAGGCGCCGAGGTTAAGCACCATGGCGATGATCGACGCCACCTCGGGCGTGAGCTTCACGCCCGCAGCCGGCAGGCCGAAGAAGATGAAGAACAGCTGCACGATGAAGGGCGTGTTGCGGATCAGCTCCACGTAGGTGCCCACCACCCAGCGCAGCCATCCCGTCCCCCAGGCCCGCGCCCAGGCGCAGGCGATGCCCAGCGCCATGCCGATCACGGTGGCGATGGCCGTGAGCCCGAGGGTCCACACCACCCCCTTGAGGAGCAGCGGCCATTCCGAAAGAACGGCCCAGAAGTCGAAGGTCATAGAAGCGCGGGGGTGGAAGGAAAGAGGTAGCCCGACCTCAGCCTGGGCCCGGCCCGGCGAGCGCAGCGAAGCCCGTTCGGGAACACCCGCGGAACTGGCTTTGCCAGGCCGCAGGGTGTGCCCCCTTGAGGGGGGAGGCGGCTACACGAAGTGAGCAAGCAACGGGGGTGGGTGTCAGACCGGCAGGTCGCCCGCGGGCTTGCCGAGCCACTGCTTCGACATCTTGTCCAGCGTGCCGTCCTTCTTGGCGTTGGCGATGATCTCGTTGACCTTGGCCTTGAGCGCGTCCTCGCCCTTGGCGATGCCCACGAAGCAGGGGCTGTCCTTGAGCAGCAGCTTGAACTCGGTGTTGATCTGCGGGTTCTTGCGGATCATCTCGGCGGCCACGGCGCCGCTCATGGCGATCACCTGGGTCTGGCCGGCCACGTAGGCGGCGACGGTGGCGTTGTTGTCCTCGAAGCGGCGGTAGTCGGTGCCGCTCGGCGCCACCTTGTTCAGTTCCTGGTCTTCCATGGCGCCGCGCGTCACGGCCACGGTCTTGCCGGCCAGGTCTTTGAAGTCCTTGACGGGCAGCGTCTTCTTGGCGAACACGCCCTGGAAGAAGGGCGCATAGGCCGAGCTGAAGTCGATGACCTTCTCGCGCTCGGCGTTCTTGCCCAGCGTGCTGATCACCAGGTCGGCCTTCTTGGTCTGCAGGTAGGGAATGCGGTTGGCGCTGGTCACGGGCACCAGTTCCAGCTTGACGCCCATCTTGGCGGCGATGAGCTTGGCCATGTCGATGTCCAGGCCCTGGGGGGCCATGTCGGTGCCGACGAAGCCGTAGGGCGGGTAGTCGGTGGGCACGGCCACCTTCAGCGTCTTGGACTTGAGGATGTTGTCGAGCGCGCTTTGGGCATGCGCCGCACCGGCGAACAGGGCGGCAGCAGCCAGGCCGAGGGTGAAGAGGCGTTTGGAGGGCGTCATAGGAGCTTTCCCAGGTAGGTGGATGAATCGTCGGAAGAGGAGGCGGGGCCGCCGGCGGCACTGCGCCTGCGCGCGGCCTTGGACGGCGTGGTTCGCAAAAGCTGTGCCGAGGCTGACGCCGCGCCCTCGGCGGCCGGGGGCGCGCCGCCGGTCCGCACGGGCGCCAGGGCTTCGCGCAGGCGCGCCAGCGGGTCGGGCGCGGCCGAGACGCTCAGGGCGGCCTGCACGGTGCCGATGTGTTCGGCCATCAGGGCCTCGGCCTCGGCGATGTCGCCGCGCGCCAGGGCCTCGACGATGCGCACATGGTCCTCGCAGGACTGCTCGGCATCGTGGGTGGACTGGTAGCGCATGGCGATCAGCGTGGTGCGGGCGGTGTAGTCGCGCAGCGTGTCGGCCAGCAGCGAGTTGCCCAGGCAGTCGGCCAGGCAGACGTGGAAGTCGCCCAGCAGGTAGCTGCGCTTGCCGATGTCGTCCTGCCGCAGGGCGGCCTTTTCCAGCTGCAGGTGCTGCTTGAGGCGCTTGAGGGCCTCCTTGCGCACGCCGCCGGCGCTCTGCCGGATCAGGCCGGTCTCGATCACGCGGCGGGCTTCGAAAGCCTCGCGCGCCTCGTCCTGCGAGGGCTCGATCAGGTACCAGCCGCGGCGGGCGCTCACGGTGACGATGCCGCGCGCCGCCAGGCGGGTGAGGGCCTCGCGCACGATGGTGCGGCTGCAGTCGAAGAGCAGCGCCAGCTCCTGCTCGCCCAGGCGGGAGCCGGGCGCCAGCTTCTGGGCCAGGACCGCTTCGACGATGCGGTTGCTGATGTCGGTGGACGAGATCGCCATGCCCGCAGAGCGAGCACGAAGCATGCCAATCTGGTATGCAAGTTTGGCGCACGAGTTTGGTTCAGTTTTTGGATGAACCAGCCTGGCGTGCACCACGGGCATGCGGGTGCCGCACGCCCGGGGTGCGGCAGGGGCTATGCCCAGGCCGCGGCCTGCGCCCGCCAGCGGCGCTGTTCCTCGCCTTCCATCTCGACGGCGCCGGTCAGCTCGGCCACGCGGGCCACGCCCTGCGCCGCGCAGTAGTCGTGCAGCCCCTCCACGATGCGCCGCATCGCGCCGGGATCGAGGAAGGAGGCCGTGCCCACCTGCACGGCGGTGGCGCCGGCCAGCAGGTATTCGACCGCGTCCTCGGCGCTGGCAATGCCGCCGCAGCCGATGACCGGGATGCGCACCGCCCGCGCGCACTGGTAGGTCATGCGCAGCGTGACCGGCTTGAGCGCCGGCCCCGACAGCCCGCCCATGCCGTTGCCCAGCCGCGGCCGGCGGGTGTGCACGTCGATGGCCATGCCCAGCGCGGTGTTGCCCATCACCACCGCGTCGGCGCCGGCAGCTTCGGC
>NZ_LDSL01000109.1 GCF_001476815.1 Pseudacidovorax intermedius
GCCACGCTGGCCGGCCTGGCGGGGCCGAAGTCCGAGATGGAGTTCTGGATGCCGGTGCACCGCGCCGACGCGCGCAGCATCGACGCGCTGGTGCAGCGGCACCTGCTGCCCGGCCAGCCGCGCCCCGCCCTACCGCCGACGCAGCTCGCCGGCATGCTCAAGGGCTTCATGGACCTGGTCTTCGAACACCAGGGCCGCTGGTGGGTGGCCGACTACAAGTCCAACTGGCTGGGCCCGGACGACGCGGCCTACGGCGAGGCGGCCCTGCAGGCCTCGCTGCTCGCCCACCGCTACGACGTGCAGGCCGCCCTCTACGCCCTGGCCCTGCACCGCCTGCTGCGCAGCCGCCTGCCCGGCTACGACCCCGACACGCACCTGGGCGGCGCCCTCACCGTCTACCTGCGCGGGGCCGATGCGCCCGGCCACGGCATCTGGGCCGTGCGCCCGCCGCGCGCGCTGATCGAGCAACTCGACGCGCTGCTGCGCGGCCCCGACGAAAGCGAGTCCGAATGAACCGCCCCACCGGTGCCGGGCAGACCGCGGCCGTGCCCGCCACCCCCGACCTGTTCGACGACCAGCCCGCCGACGCCGCCGCCGACCAGCGGCGCGCCGCCCTGCTGGCCGACCTGGACCGCTGGGTGCAGCAGGGCTGGCTGCGCGAGCTGGACCGCAGCTTCGCCCTCTTCTGCCTGCAGCGCGATCCAGAGGCGGGCGCCGAGCTGCTGCTGGCCGCCGCCCTCGCCAGCCACCAGCTGGGCCGCGGCCACGTCTGCCTGGACCTGCAGGCCACCCTGGCCGACGGCCGCCACAGCCTCTCGCTGCCGCCCGACACCGCCAGCGCCGCCGCGGTGGGCGACGGTCCGCAGCGCTGGCTGCAGCCGCTGCGCCTGGCCGCCTGGCGCGACGCCCTGGCGGCCAGCCGCCTGTGCGGCCGCGGCGGCGACGCCGAAGGCGCCACGCCGCTGGTGCTGCGGGGGCCGCGCCTGTACCTGCGGCGCTACTGGCAGTACGAGCAGCAGGTGCGCGCCCGCATCGAGGCCCGCCTGGCCCCCGCGCCCGTGGCGCCGGCCGCGCGCATCCGCCCCGTGCTCGACCGGCTCTTCGGCGCCGGCGACGGCACGCCCGACTGGCAGAAGATGGCCTGCGCCCTCGCCCTGCGCCAGCGCTTCGCCGTCATCACCGGCGGTCCGGGCACCGGCAAGACGACCACCGTGGTGCGGCTGCTGGCGCTGCTGCAGTCGATGGCGATCCACGGCGGCGACGCGCCCCAGCCCGGCGCGGCCGGCGCGCCGGATGCCACCGATGCGGGCCTCGGCCCCGACGGCGCGGCCGGCGCGCCGGGCCGCCCGCTGCGCATCCAGCTGGCCGCGCCCACCGGCAAGGCCGCCGCGCGGCTCACCGAATCCATCCGCGGCGCCCTCGACCAGCTGCCCTGGGACGGCCTGCCCGGCGGCACCGGCCTGCGCGCCGAGGTGCCGGCCGACGCCCGCACCCTGCACCGCCTGCTCGGCAGCCGCCCCGACACCCGCCGCCTGCGCCACCACGCCGGCCATCCGCTGCCGCTGGACGTGCTGGTGGTGGACGAGGCCTCCATGGTCGACCTGGAAATGATGGCCGCCCTGCTCGACGCCCTGCCGCCTCAGGCGCGGCTGGTGCTGCTGGGCGACAAGGACCAGCTCGCCTCGGTCGAGGCCGGCGCCGTGCTGGGCGAGCTGTGCAGCCGTGCCCAGGACGGCCATTACGACGCCGCCACCGTCGCCTGGCTGCAGGCCGCCACCGGCCAGGTGCCGCCCGCCGCGCTGCAGGACGCCCGCGGCCAGCCGCTGGACCAGGCCATCGCCATGCTGCGCGTGAGCCGCCGCTTCCATGCCGGCAGCGGCATCGGCCAGCTGGCGGCGGCCGTCAACGCGGGCGAGGCGGAGGAAGCGCTCGCGCTGTTCGGCCGCGGCCTGCCCGACCTGCGCCGCTGCCGGCTCGCCGCCGGGGCGGGTGCGCTGGCCCAGGACGACGCCCTGCGCGCCCTGCTGCTGGCCGATGACGACGACCCCGCCGCGCCGCGCCCGGTCGGCCCCGCCCACTGGCTGCGCCGCGTGCACGACGAGCGCCCGGCCTCCGACGCGCCCCGCGCCGCCTGGGACGCCTGGGCCGCCGCCCTGCTTCGGGCCGGCGCCCGCTTCCAGCTGCTGTGCGCCCTGCGCGAAGGCCCCTGGGGCGTGACGGCCCTGAACGCCGCTATCGCCGAACTGCTCCAGGCCGAAGGCTGGATCGCCGCCACCCAGGGCTGGTATGCCGGCCGGCCGGTGCTGGTCACCCGCAACGACCCCGCGCTCGGCCTCATGAACGGCGACGTGGGCCTCACGCTGCAGCTGCCCGCCCGCTTCGACGACGCCAGCGGCCGGCCGCTGCCCGAGGCCGGCACCGCCCTGCGCGTGGCCTTCGCCAGCGCCGACGGCGCGGGCGGCGTGCGCTGGGCCCTGCCGGCGCGGCTGCAGGCGGTGGAGACCGTCTTCGCCATGACGGTGCACAAGTCCCAGGGCTCGGAGTTTGAGCACACCGCCCTGCTGCTGCCGCCCACCGCCAGCCCGGTGCTCACGCGCGAGCTGGTCTACACCGGCATCACCCGCGCGCGGCGCTGGTTCACCCACGTGGCGCCGGCCGGCAGCGGCGCGCGCGTGCTGCGCCAGGCCGTGCAGCGGCGCGTGCTGCGCGCCAGCGGCCTGATGGCGGCCGATTGATCCATCCCCCTCGCCGGCCTCGTTCGTTTATGGGAAAGTCACATCGTCAACAAAGGTGGAAACTTTCGTGTACCCCCGCGCCTTCACGATGCATCCGACGCTTCCCCTGACCCGCGGCGCCTCCAGCGCACCGCTTTTTCGCCGTTGCCGGCGCGCCGTGCGTGGGCAATGACGAGCACCCGCTGACCCTGGCGCCCCGCGCCGCCCGCGTGGCCCTGGTGGAGGACGACGCCGGCATGCGCGCGCGCATCGCCCACGTGGTGGCCGGCCATGCCGACCTGGCCCTGGTGCGCGAGGCGGCCAGCGCCGGCGAGATCCTCGACTGGCTGCCGCAGCATCCGATCGAGGTGCTGCTGGTGGACCTGGGCCTGCCCGACCAGTCGGGCCTGGACGTGATCCGCGCCTGCCGCCAGTTGCAGCCCGACTGCGCGGTGATGGTCATCACCATCTTCGGCGACGAGGCCAACATGGTGCAGGCCTTCGAGGCCGGCGCCAGCGGCTACCTGCTCAAGGACGGCACCGAAAGCGACCTGGCCCTGCACATCCGCTCGCTGCAGGCGGGCGGCTCGCCCATGTCGCCCATCATCGCCCGGCAGCTGCTGCGGCGCTGGCAGCAGGCGGGCGTCACGCCCCCGCCGGCGCCGCCGCGCGGCACGCGCGACAGCCGGGACGCCCGCGACGCGCGCGAGCCCGGCCCCGCGCTGGTGGCCGAGCGCCTGTCGCCGCGCGAATTCGAGGTGCTGGACCTCATCTCCCGCGGCTTCACCTACGCCGAGACGGCCCAGCGCATCGGCGTCTCGGTCACCACGGTGCAGACGCACGTGCGCAACATCTACGGCAAGCTGGACGTGCACAACAAGTCCGAGGCCATCTACGAGGCCCGCGACCTGGGTCTCCTGCCTTGAGAAAAGAAAAGGCAGCGCCCGTGCCGGCTTCATGCGGCGTGATGGCCCAACGCCGCGCCATGAAACGCTGAGAAGGCGTGCTGCCGGGCCTGCGACTTCTTCTGCGTGCGCTGCTGCTGCCACTTCTGGCGGCCGCCTTGCTGCTGGCCGCGCAGGCCGCCCCGGCTGCGCGGGCGCCGGCCATCCACACGCTGCACAGCGCCGACGCCGCGGTGCAGGTGGACGGCCAGCCGCCCCGGCTGCCGCGGCCGGTGGAGCTGCCCTTCCGCTGGCAGGCGCAGTCCACCCGCGACGGCGGCCGCGCCACGCTCACCCTGCGCCTGCCGGCACGGCCGGCCGCGGACGCCGAGCGGCCCTACGGCCTGCTCTTCGAGGCGCTGGGCAACCAGGCAGCGGTCTACATCAACGACGAACTGGTCGCCCAGTGGGGCGAGCTGGACGATCCCGACACCGACGCCGCCCGCGGCCCCCGGCTGGTGCGCCTGCCGCCCGAGTTGGCCGGCGGCGTCGGCGACACGCTGCTGCTGCGCGTCGAACTCAGCTGCCAGCCGCAGCGCGACGGCGGCATGTCCGCCGTGCGCTGGGGGCCGCTGGACGACATCGAGCCGCTCTACGACCACGAGCGGCTCTGGCGCAACGGCGCCGCCCTGGTCTATGCCGCCGGCATGCTGCTCATGGCGGGCCTGGCGGCCGGGCTGTGGTGGCACCAGCGGGACCCGCTCTACCGGGCCTTCGCCCTGGCCGCGCTGACCGGCGTGGTGCGCAACCTCGACCAGAGCGGCCTGCCGATGCCACCCGGCTGGCCGCTCTGGGACGCGCTGACGGTCATGACCTGCGTGGCCCACCTGGTCGCCATGGCCTATTCCGCCGTGCTGGCCATCCGGCCGCCGTCGGCCCGGCTGCGGTGCGCCGTCCTGGTCGGGGGCGTGCCGGCCGCCCTGCTGGCGGGCCTGGGACTGGCGCTGCACCAGCCCTTGCTGAACGTCGTGGCGAAGGGGCTGCTCGCGCTCACCGTGCTCGCCTGCCTGGCCGAGGTCGTCCGCCAGGCGGTCTACCGCCGTGCCTTCGGTGCCTGGACGCTCCTGGCCGCGGCCGCCGCCACGCTGGCCGCCGGCCTGCACGACCTGCTGCACGCGCACCTGGGCGTGGCCGACGTGGCATCGGTGCCGCTGCTGCCGCACGCGATATTCGGCTTCATGCTCGTCCTGGCGGCGCTGGTGATGGCGCGCTACAGCCGTTCGGTGCATGCCTACCGCGACCTGGCCCGCTCGCTGGACCACCGCGTGGCCGAGCGCGAGCGCCAGCTCACCGAGGCGCTGGACTCGCTGCATGCCCAGCGCCAGCAGCAGGCGGTGCTGCTGGAGCGCCAGCGCATCATGCAGGAGATCCACGACGGCGTCGGCTCGCAGCTGGTGGGCCTGCTCAACATGGTGAGCCGGCCCGGCGCCGACCCCGAGGTGGTGGCCGCCCAGGTCAAGATGGCGCTGGACGAGATGCGCGTGGCCGTCGATTCGCTGCAGCCGCTGGAGGGCGACCTCACCGTGGTGCTGGCCACGCTGCGCTACCGCCTGCAGCCGCGCCTGGAGGCCGCCGGGCTGGCACTGGAATGGGAAGTGGACAGCCTGCCGCCGCGCGCCGACGTGACGCCGCAGTCGGCCATGCAGATCCAGCGCATCCTGCTGGAGGGCTTCACCAACGTGCTGCGGCATGCGCAGGCGCGCCGCATCCGCCTGAGCGCCCACTGGGACGTGGGCCCGCCCGAGCGCGTGCAGATCGTGCTGGCGGACGACGGCGCCGGCTTCGCGCCCGGCACGGCGCGGGGCGGCCACGGCCTGGCCAACATGCGCAGCCGCGCCGCGTCCATCGGAGCGACGCTGGCGGTGGAGGCCGCGCCGGGCCTGGGCACGCGGGTGCGGCTGGACTGGCCGGTGCGGCGCGAGCCGGCGCCGGGCTGAGAAGGTGTGAACGAGCCCGCCATGCCCGCTCGTCCTGCCAAAACACGCCCACTCTGCGTTGCAAATGCTCGCCATAGCCCGAGCTATGGCTGCGCTTTGCGCCTGGATTGGCCGCGTTTTGGCAGCCCGCTCGGCCACGCCGGATTCATTCACACCTTCTGAGCGGGCCGGCCCCCCGGCCGCTCAGAACCAGTCGCTCAGAACACCTTGCCCGGATTCATCAGCCCCAGCGGATCGAGCGCGGCCTTGATGGCGCGCATGGCATCCAGCTCGTCGGGCGTGCGGCTGGCGCCCAGGTAGGGCTTCTTGTGCAGGCCGATGCCGTGCTCGGCCGAGACGCTGCCGGCGAAGCGGCCGACCAGGCCGTAGACCAGCGCTTCGGCCGCCTCGTCGTGGCCGCCGATGGTGGCGCCGTCGATCGAAAGATGCAGGTTGCTGTCGCCGATGTGGCCGAAGAACACGCTGGTGTGGCCGGGCCAGCGCGCCTGGAGCGCGGCGCGGCATTCGTCGACGAAGCGGCCGATCTGCGCCATGGGCAGGCTGACGTCGAAGTTGACCGGCGGCTGCATGTTGGCCGGCAGCTCGGCGGTGGCTTCGCGGATCTTCCAGAAGGCCGCCGCCTGGGCCTGCGACTGGGCCAGGGCGGCATCGACCACCAGGCCGGCGTCCATCGCCTCGGCCAGGGCTTCTTCCAGTTCGGCCTGCAGCGCGGCCTCGCTGCCGCCGTCCAGGTCGACCAGGGCGATCAGCGGATGGGCCGTGTCGAAGGGCTCGCGCAGCTGCTGCCAGGCCATGGAGGCGACGACGAAGTCGCGCCACATGAGCTCGAAGGCCGCGACGCCGCCGGCGAAACGGGACTGCAGCCGGCCCAGCAGGGCCAGGGCGGCGTCGTAGTCGGGCAGGGCGGCCAGCAGCGTGGCGCGGGCGCGCGGCGCCGGGTGCAGGCGGAACAGGGCGCGGGTGACCACGCCCAGCGTGCCTTCGGCGCCGACGAAGAACTGCTTGAGGTCGTAGCCGGTGTTGTTCTTCTGCATGGGCCGCAGCATGGGCAGCACCCGGCCGTCGGGCAGCACGGCCTCCAGGCCCAGAAGCTGCTCGCGCATCATGCCGAACTGCAGCACGCCGTTGCCGCCGGCATTGGTGGCCAGCGCGCCGCCCACCTGGGCCGAGCCGCGGGCGCCGAAGTCCACGCCGAAGCGCAGGCCCGCGTCGGTGGCGGCCTCCTGCACGGCCTGGATGGTCGCGCCGGCCTGGGCGGTGAGGGTGCGCGTGGCGGCATCGACCGACTCGATGGCATTCATGCGTTCCAGCGACAGGGCGACCGCGCCTTCGACCGGCATGGCGGCGCCGGCCAGGCCGGTGAGGCCGCCCTGGGGCACGACGGGCACGCGGTGCTGGCTGCACAGGCGCAGCGCGGCCGACACGGCCTCGGTGCTGCGCGGGCGCAGCAGGGCCAGCGGGCGCACGGGCGGCAGGCCGCTCCAGTCGGCCAGGTGGCGTTCGGGCACGGCGTCGCCGGGGGTGACGGCGTCGGGGCCGAGGGCGTCGGCCAGGGCGGCGAGGAAGGCGGCGCTCATGGGCGACCCCTGCGCGACGCGTGCGGCATCCGCGCCCGTGCGAACGAAGGGACCGGGGCGGCAACGGCCGGGCCCGGACGGCGCAGGGCGCCAGCACCGGCCGGCGGACGCATGGCGCTGGCCTCGATCACGACGGGCTCCCGTCGGCGAAGGCCAGCACGGCCTCCAGCATGCGGCGCACGGTGGGCTGCACACGGGCGGCCACGTCGGGGAGGTAGTCGAAGGGAAGCTGTTCCTGCATGTAGCTGCGCTGGGTCATTTCGAGCTGCACCGCATGCACGCCCCGTGCCGGCTGGCCGTGGTGGCGCGTGATGTAGCCGCCGGTGAAACGGCCGTTGAGCACGCTGGTGTGGGCGCTGTCGGCGCGGGCGATGGCCAGCAGGCGCTCGGCCAGTTGGGGGTCGCAGGCCGCGCCCTGGGCGGTGCCCAGGTTGAGGTCGGGCAGGGTGCCTTCGAAGAAGCGCGGCAGCACCGAACGGATGGAGTGCGCGTCCCACAGCATGGCGACGCCGTGAGCGGCGCGGATGCGTGCGAGTTCCTCGGCCAGCCTGGCGTGGTAGGGCGCCCAGATCGCCGTGCGGCGGGCGGCGATTTCGGCCTCGCCGGGCACGTCGGCCGGGTCGGCGTACAGCGGCGTGTCGTCGAAGGTGTCGACGGGGCACAGGCCGGTGACGCTCTGGCCCGGATACAGGCTGGCGCCGTCCGGCGGCCGGTTCAGGTCGATGACGTAGCGCGAGTGCGTGGCCACCAGCACCGAGGCGCCGAGCGCGTCGGCGAAGTCGTAGAGCCGCTCCAGGTGCCAGTCGGTGTCGGGCACCTGGCGGGCCTCGGCGGTCAGGCGCGCGGCCAGGGCGGGGGGCACGTGGGTGCCGACGTGCGGCATGGAGATCAGCAGCGGCCGCGTGCCCTGGCGGAAGCGGAAGGGCGGTTCGGTGGTGGTGAAGGGGGTCATGGCGGGGCTTTCGGTAGGGCAGCGGTCATGCGGGGATCGGCTTCATGCCGGGGGGTAGCGGTGATGCCGCATGGACGTCCGGCGCGCGTCGCTGGCCGCGCGGTCTCGCTCCCTCTCCCCTCGCGGGAGAGGGCCGGGGAGAGGGGGCCGCAGCGCTTGCACGGCTAGCGCGCGTTGCGGTGGCGCAGCCCCCTCTCCCCAACCCCTCTCCCGCGAGGGGAGAGGGGCGCCAGTCAGGCTCGATCATGCCCCACCGGTCAGCAGCTCGCGTCGGGCCTGCACGAAGCCCCGCTGGGCTTCCGCCCGCAGCGGGTGCGCGCCGGCCTCCACGGCGATGCGGCCGGCCACGCGGACCTGCGCAAGCGGCCGCTGGCGCCCGGCGGCGAAGACATGGGCCGACAGCATCTGCGGACCCTCCAGCCCGGCCAGCACCGGATGCGCGGCATCCAGCACCACCAGGTCCGCCTGCTGGCCGGTGGCCAGTCCGCCCAGGTCGCGCCCCGACGCCTGCGCGCCGCCGGCCACGGCCGCGAGCCACATGGCAGTGGCGACCTCCGGCTGCGCGGCGGTGGCGGCCACGTTGCGCTGGCGGCGGATCAGCCGCTGGCCGTATTCCAGCATCAGCAGCTCCTCGGCCACATCGACGCAGGCATGGCTGTCGGAGCCGACGCCCCAGGCGCCCCGGCCCTGGGTCCATTGCGGCAGGTCGAACAGGCCGTCGCCCAGGTTGGCCTCGGTGGTGGGGCACAGGCCGGCCACAGCGCCGGTGGCCGCGGCGCGGCGGTACTCGTCGGCGTCCATGTGGGTGGCATGCACCAGGCACCAACGGGCGTCGACCGGCGCATGGTCCAGCAGCCAGGCGACGGGGCGCTGGCCGCTCCAGGTGAGGCAGTCGTCCACCTCCTGGGTCTGCTCGGCGATGTGGATGTGGATGGGCGCCGTCGCGTCCTGCGCGGCCAGGCCGGCCAGCGCGTCGCGCAACGCCTCGGGCGGGACGGCGCGCAGCGAATGCGGCGCGAGGCCCAGGCGCGCGCCTTGCGCGTCGCAGGCGGGGCGCAGGGCGTCGAGCAGGCGCAGCATCGAGTCGGTGCTGCGGATGAAGCGCCGCTGGCCCTCGGCCGGCGCGGCGCCGCCGAAGCCGCTGGTCTGGTAGAGCACCGGCAGCAGCGTCAGGCCGATGCCGGCGCGGGCGGCGGCGCGCAGCAGGGCGCGGGCCAGCTCGGCATCGTCGGCGTAAGGGTGGCCGTCGGTGTCGTGGTGCACGTAGTGGAACTCGCACACCGACGTGTAGCCGGCCTCCAGCATGTCGACGTAAAGGCCGAAGGCGATGGCCTCCAGCTGCGCCGGGCTGAGGCGCAGCGCGAAGCGGTACATGAGGCTGCGCCAGCTCCAGAAGCTGTCCTGCGCCTCGGCACGGTATTCGGTCAGGCCCGCCATGCCGCGCTGGAAGGCATGCGAATGCAGGTTGGGCATGCCGGGCAGCACGGGACCTTCGGCACGCGGAATGCCGCGCGTGGCGGTGGCGCCGGGCTGCACGGCGGTGAGGCGGCCGGTGGCGTCCCAGTCCAGGCGCACGTCGCGCGCCCAGCCGCCGGGCAGCAGGGCATGGTCGGCGAAGAGGCTGCGCGCCGTCACAGCGCGCCCTCCGCGATCCGGCCTTGTCGGACCACGCAGCGCACGGGGCGCTGGCCGAACCAGTAGGCCAGCTCGGCGGCCTCCTGCACGTTCCACAGCACGAAGTCGGCGGCGCGGCCCACGGCCAGCTCGCCGTGCGTGGCCGCGAGGCCCAGGGCCCGCGCGGCATGGGTGGTGACGCCGGCCAGTGCCTCGGGCACCGTCAGGCGGAACAGGGTGCAGGCCATGTTCATCATCAAGAGCAGGCTCAGGCAGGGCGAGGTGCCCGGGTTGTGGTCGGTGGAGACGGCCATGGGCACGCCGGCCGCACGCAGGCCGTCGATGGGCGGCCGCTGCGTGTCGCGCAGCGTGTAGTAGGCGCCGGGCAGCAGCACGGCCACGGTGCCGGACTGCGCCATGGCCGCGATGCCGGCGGGCGACAGGTGCTCGATGTGGTCGCACGACAGCGCGCCGTAGCGCGCCGCCAGCGCCGCGCCCCCCATGTCGCTGAGCTGCTCGGCATGCAGCTTGACCGGCAGGCCCAGCGCCTGCGCGGCCTGGAACACGCGCTCGGTCTCTTCGAGCGAGAAGGCGATGCGTTCGCAGAACACGTCCACCGCGTCCACCAGGCCCTCGGCGTGGAGCGCGGGCAGCATCTCGCGGCAGACGAGGTCGATGTAGTCGCTGCTGCGGCCGGCGTATTCGGGCGGCAGGGCGTGGGCGCCGAGGAAGGTGGTGCGCACCGTCACGCCATGCGCGGCGGCCAGGCGCCGGGCCACGCGCAGCTGCTTGCGCTCGTGTTCCAGCGCCAGGCCGTAGCCGGACTTGATCTCGATGGCGCACACGCCCTCGGCCAGCAGCGGCGCGAGGCGGGCGCTGGCGGCGCCGAACAGGTCGTCCTCGCTGGCCTCGCGCGTGGCCCGCACGGTGGCGACGATGCCGCCGCCGACGCGCGCCACCTCTTCATAGCTGGCGCCGGCCAGGCGCATGGCGAATTCGTTGGCGCGCTGGCCGCCATAGACCAGGTGGGTGTGGCAGTCGACGAGGCCCGGCGTGACCAGCGCGCCGCCGCCGTCGTGGCGGGGCAGGGCACCGGCCTCGGCGGGGAGCGCCTCGGGCGCGCCCAGCCAGGCGATGCGGCCGTCGGCCACCGTCAGGGCCAGCGGCTGGCCGTCGCTGTCGCGCAGGCCGGTCCACAGGCCATCGGCGCTGGGCCGTTGGGAGAAGGGCAGGGCGGTCATGCGGGCAGCAGGCGGATGGCGATCAAGCGGGACTCGCCGCCCTGCGCGTCGGGCACCGCTTCGGCCGGGCCCACCGCGTCGGCCCACCACAGGCCCTGGCCGGCATCGAGCGGCGCCGCCGCGCCGGTGCGCCAAGTGCCCGAGGCCGCCAGCAGCAGCCCGTGCGGCGCGCCGGCCAGGCGCACGGCGCCGTCGTGCACCGTCAGCTCGGCCTGCCAGCGGCCGCGCCGCGTCATCAGGTTGAAGTCGGTCGAGGTGCCGCCCAGCCGGCTGCAGGCGATGGCCGCCTCGCCGGCAAAGGCGAAGGGCTGCAGCGGCACGTCCAGCCGGTGGTCGATGCCCTCGCCGGTCAGGTGCAGGCCGTCGCCGGCCAGCAGCAGGATGCGGCGATCGATGCCGGGGAAGGTGGAAAACGGCCCGTCGGCATCGACGGTGGCGACCGAGCAGCGCCAGCCGAAGTCCTCCAGCCCGGCGCCGGCCGGCCAGCACGCGATCTCGCGCGTGCGGCCGCCGCCGTTCTTCCACGGCATGGCGGGGAGCTGGTCGAGGGTGAAGGTGTGCAGGGTCGTCATGGCGATAAAGATCGAATGGCCGCGGAGCAGGCCAAGCCAGGGCACCCGAGGAACTGGCTTCGCCAGGCCTCTGGGTGCGCCCCCCTCCAAGCCGAAGGCGCCAGGGAGGGGGGGGCCGCGAAGCGGCATGGGGGGTGTTTCATCTCAATGCACGCCGCCTTGGCGCAGCCGGCGCTCGAAATGGCGCAGCACCAGCGTCACCGTGCCGGTGAGGGCGAAGTACACGGCCGCGATGGCGAGGTACACCTCCAGCGAGCGGTAGGACACGCTGATGATCTTCTGGCCCTCGTGCATCACGTCGTGGATGGTAAGCAGCGACACTAGCGCCGAGTTCTTGATCAGCGCGATGAACTCGTTGCCGAGTGGCGGGATCATGCGCACCACCGCCTGCGGCAGGATGATGTGGCGCATGGCCTGGCCCGGCGTCATGCCCAGCGACTGGGCGGCCATGGTCTGGCCGCGGTCGATGGACTGGATGGCGCCGCGCACGATCTCCGACACGTAGGCGCCGCTGTACACGCCCAGGCCCAGCACGCCGCACAGGAAGGCCGGCAGCAGCAGCCCGAAGTGCGGCAGCCCGAAGAACAGGATGAACAGCTGCACCAGCAGCGGCGTGCCGCGGATCACGGCCACGTAGGCGGTGCACACACCGTACAGCCAGCGCCGCTGCGGCCGCAGCCGGCCGATGCCCACCGCCAGGCCCAGCATGCAGCCCAGCAGCAGCGCGCAGGCGGTGATCTCCACCGTCACCAGCGCGCCGCGCAGCAGCTCGGGCCAGCCGGCCCACACCGGCGAGAAGTCCAGATCCATCATCAAGTCCCGTCAGGTTTTCATGTTGCTGCGCGCCGCCCGCATCGCATGAAACCGGCATGCCGCAGGCGTCCAATGGCCGCGGAGCAGGCCACGCCAGGGCACCCCAGGAACTGGCTCCGCCAGGCCTGCGGGTGCGCCCCCCTCCAAGCAGAAGACGCAAGGGAGGGGGGAGCCGCGAAGCGGCATGGGGGGTGCCTCATTTCGACGCAGGGAACCACTTCTGGACGATCGCCGCGTAGCTGCCGTCGGCCTTCATCTTCGCCAGCGCGTCGTTCACGGCCTTGGTCAGCTCGGGCGTGTCCTTGCGGATGGCCATGCCGTATTCCTCGGTGGTCAGTTGCTCGGGCAGCACCTTGAGGCCGGGCCGGGTGCGCACGTACTGGTAGGCGGCGGGCTTGCCGGTGACGGCGGCATCGCTGCGGCCGACTTCCACCAGGTTGAACATCTCCTGGTTCTTCTCGACCTCCATCAGCTGGGCCTGCGGGTACTTCTCCTTGAGGAAGCTCACCGACTTGGTGCCCACCTGCACGCTCACCTTGCGGCCGGCCAGGTCGGCGGGCGACTTGACGGTGGTGTTGTCGGCCTTGGTCATCACCACCAGGCCGCCGGCGTAGTAGGGCACGGTGAAGTCGACCACCTTGCGGCGCTCGTCGGTGATGTAGATGGCCGAGACGGCCATGTCGGCGCGGCGCGAGACCAGCGCCGGGATCAGGCCCTTGAAGTCGATGTCGATCCATTCGATGGGCCGGCCCAGCTGCTTGCCGATGGCCTCGACCATCTCGGTGTCGAAACCGGTGCGCTTGCCGTTCTCGATGAACTCCATGGGCGGAAAGGTGGCATCGGTGGCCACGCGCAGCGGCTCGGCGGCATGGGCGGCGGTACCGGCAAGGGCGAGGGTGCCGACGAGGGCGAGCAGCAGGCGGCGGGGCAGGGGACGGGACATCATGGAAGCACTCCGGAGTTGCGATGGAAGCGGGACGGGGATGAAGGAGGACAGGGAAAGACGGAAGGCGAACGCGGCGCGGAAGGGTCCGGACGGTGACCGTCAATGCAGCAGCAGCCGCCGCGAGATGCGGGCGCCGGCCACCACGGTCATCTGCACCAGCGCCGCCGCCTGGTGCTGCGCACGCAGGATCGGGGCCATGAGCGTGAGCACGCCGGCCGCCAAGTGCGAGGCGCCCATCAGCGGCACGCTGCAGCCCCAGACGCCGTCGTCCACCTCGCCGGCGCTCAGCGCATGGCCGGCCTGGCGGATGGCGTCCAGCTCGGCCTCGGCGGCGGCGCGCTCGGCGGTGCCGGCACCGTACTGGGCATCGAGCACCGCGGCGCGCGCGGCCGGTGGCAGGTGGGCCAGCAGGCATTTGGCGGACGCGCCGGCGCGCAGCGGTACGCTGCGGCCCTTCTCGAAGGAACAGCGCAGGGACTGCTGGCTCTCGACCATGTCCAGGCAGATGGCCTGGTCGTTGACGGCGACGATCAGCCCCACGCTCTCGTGCGACTGGCGCGCCAGCTCTTCCATGGTGGGACGGGCCTGGCGCATGAGTTCGGACGCCAGGTCGAAGCCCAGCGCCATCTGCAGGCTGAGCGGCCCGGGCGCGTAGCTGCCTTCGCGCTCGATCACGAAGCCCCAGCGGCGCAGCCGCGCCAGCTGGCGGTAGAGCGTGCTGCGCGTCAGGCCCGTGTGGGCGATCAGCTCGGCGGCCGTGAGCGGCCGGCCCTGGTGCGCCAGCACGGCCAGCACCTGCAGCACGCGGTCGGCGGCAGGAACAGCGGCAGCAGCAGCAACGGAGGGCGCAGGCGAGGCCATGCGTCCAGTATCAAAAAAAGCCATCGCGATGTGCACCACCTGGTCCCACGTGGTGGGACTGGGCGGTGGTTTTTTGGCGTGGCGCCCGCGTGCCGGCCCGCCGCTGGTCGAGGGGCGTCCTCAGTTGGGCTGGATCCCCGCCTGCTTAACCACGGCCGTCCACTTGGTGGTTTCGGAGCGGATGAAGTCGCCGAGCTCCTCGGGCGTGCTGCCGACGGTGAAGGCGCCGATCTCGTCGTAGCGCTTCTTGAATTCGGGGCTCTGCATGATGGACTTGAGCTCGGCCGCCAGCTTGTCGATCACCGGCCCGGGCGTGCCGCTGCGCGCCACCATGGCGTACCACGAGGTCACTTCGAAGCCGGGATAGCCCGCTTCGGCAAAGGTGGGCACGTTGGGCAGCCAGGGCGCGCGCGTCTTGTAGGCCACGGCCAGCGGCTTGAGCTTGCCGGCCTTGACGTGGGGAATGGCCGTGACCACCTCGTTGAAGATGAACTGGGTCTGGCCGCCGAGCAGATCGTTCATGGCCGGTGCCGCACCCTGGTACGGAATGGCCGTGAAGTCCGCGCCCGTCTGCACCTTGAGCAGCTCGCCCGCCAGGTGCGAATAGGCGCCGATCGACACGCCGAAGTTCACCCGCTTGGGATTGGCCTTGGAATAGTCCACCAGTTCCTTCGGCGTGTTCACCGGCACGCTGGGGTTGACCAGCAGCACCTGCGGCGTGAGCACGAGCAGCGACACCGGTGCGAAGTCCTTCTCCAGGTTGTACGACAGGCTCTTGAACAGCGCCGGCTGCACGGTGAGGTTGGAGGCGGGCGCCAGCAGCAGCGTGTAGCCGTCCGCGGGCTGGCGGGCGACCCAGTCGAAACCGATGTTGCCGGCCGCGCCGGCGCGGTTGTCCACCACCACGCTCTGCTTCCAGCGGCGGCCGAGTTCGTCTGCCGTCTCGCGGGCGATCTTGTCGGCGATGCCGCCGGCCGGGTAGGGCACCACGATGTGGATGGTCTTGGCCGGATAGTCCTGAGCCGCTGCGGCGGCCACGAGGCACACGGACGCGAGCGCCGCGAGCACGCGGCGAAGAACGGGTTTCATGCAAAGACTCCGGAAGGGTGGAAGAGACGAGGTGGAAAGCGGGGAAGAACGCCGTGCTGACGCAGGGCAGGGCAAAGGCATGCAGGCGTGCGGCAGGCGCACGCTCACCAGCGCGGATGGCGCGGATCGAACACCGGCCTGAACATGAACAGGCGGGCGATCTGCAGGTAGCCGCGGTAGTAGAAGTTGCGGTTGGTGGCCAGCATCTCCGCGCGGTTGTCGCGCCAGCGGCGGGCGATGCGGTACCAGGGCAGCGTGGGCTGGCGGTGATGCACCAGGTGCAGGTTGTTGTAGAGGAAGAGCACGCCCATCAGGGTGTTGGACTCGACGATGGCCACGCGCTCCATCGGCCGCTCGCCCCAGCGGTGCTCGGTGAAGGTGCGCAGCATGCCCAGCGACATGCCCGGCCAGGCAAAGCACAGCAGGTACTTCCAGAGCGGCATGCCGCACACCGCCATCACCCACCACAGGATGACGGCCACGCCCACGGCATGCACGGCCCAGTGGGGCAGGTGGCTGTGGTCGCCGCTGCGCACGCGCAGCGTCTCCTTGCGCGCGAGCTTCCACAGCCGCACGAAGGGCCCGAACACCAGGCGGAACCACAGCGTCTGGTTGAGCATGACCAGGCGCTGCTGCCAGCGGCCGGCGGGCGGCCACGCGGCCTGCAGCTGGTAGTAGCTCTCGGTGTCGCGCTGCGGATGCGTCATGTAGAAGTTGACGTGGTGCGTGCTGTGGCTGCGGTTGTAGAGGGGATAGGGCATCCACAGCCCCAGCGGCGGCCACACGAAAGCGGTGCGCAGCGAGGCGGGCCAGTGGCGCATCGCATGGATGCTTTCGTGCTGGAGAGAGAAATGCCACTGCGTCACGTAGCCGCCGGCCAGGAAGAGCAGCACACCCGGAATGGCCGCATGCCACCAGGTCAGCGCCAGCCACGCGGCATACAGCACCAGGCCGAGCAGGACGGTCGGCAGCTCGTAGCGGTCCCAGAAAGGGGCGCGGGCGGCGGGTGTCGTCATGGTCAGAGCTCCTCGAAGGACGGAATGTCCGCGGCGGCCATGGCGGCGAGGGGCGCATAGTCGGCGGCCTGTGGCACGGCGAAGCCGGCCAGCCGCAGGCGGTGCCGCTCGCCGGCCAGCGCCGGCTCGGTGGCGACCTCGGCAAGCGCGGCGCGCAGCGCGGCCATGACGGAGCCGTCCAGGCCGGCCGTGGCCACGAGCGGGGGAATGGGGCGGGCCGCGGTCGTGGCCACGGTGCGCACCTGGGCGGCGAAGTGGGGGGCGTTCTGCACCAGCAGGTCGTGGTAGTAGCTGTCGAGCGGGCCCACGTCGATGGCGCCGCGCGCCAGGGCCTCGATCACCCCACGTGCATGAATCAGGCCACCCACGGCGCGGGCGTAGAGCCGTGCGCCACGGGCCGCACGCGCCGCCGCGAGATGGCAGCGCAGTGCCACGCCGCCCGACATCGAATCGGCCAGCGTGTAGCCCGCGGTGCCGCCGAAGGTGTCTGCCAGCGTCTGGAAGGGCGCGTCCGCCCGCACCACGATGTCGGTGAAGTAGACGGGCCGGCCGGCGTAGCGCGGCGGGGCGGGCACGGGCGCGGCCACGAGCTGCGGCCGGCCGGCACCGCCCGCGGCATCGCGCTGCGCGAAGGGCAGCCCGCACATCATGGCCAGGCCCAGGTCGTCCCGCGCCCACAGGGCGTTGAGCGGCGCGGGCGGCGGGTAGTCGACCACCGGCCAGTCCAGGCCGGCGCGGGCCAGCACCCAGGTCAGCAGCGACTTCCACGCGGCGGCCGTCTCCGGCGTCGCCGAATACATGCGCGCGTTGGCGACCGGGGCGGCGGCCGTCATGGGCGCATGCTCAGCGGTAGCGCAGGCGCTGGCCGATGCCCAGGCGCTGCGCCTTGTCCAGCATGGCCGAGCCCAGCGCGATGTCCGACAGCGACAGCCCGCGATGCCAGAAGAGGTTGGTCTCGTCATCGCGCTCGCGGCCCGGCTTGAGGCCGGCCACGATCTGCCCGAGCTCGGCATGCAGGTTGCCTTCGTGGAAGCGCCCGCTGTCCACGTGGGCGCGCAGGGCGCCGAAGGGGCCGGCCTTGGCTTGGCCCCAGTCGTCCATCACCATCTTGTCCATGATGTCCGTGAGCGACAGCTCGACGGCGCTGTTGGTGCCGTAGGGAATGACGCAGGCGCCCTTCTTGATCCATTCGGTCTTCAGCAGCGGCGCGGGCTTTTCCAGCCGCGAGGCCTCGACCACGATGTCGGCCCCGCGCACGGTGGACTCCCAATCCTCGGTCACGGTGATCTTCTTGCCCAGGTCCTGTTCCAGGCGGGCCGCGAAGGCGTCGCGGCTCTCGGGGCGGCGCGAATGCACGCGGATCTCGTCGAAGTCGAAGATGGCATCGAGCAGCCGCACGTTCCAGTACGAGGTGCCGCGCGCGCCGATGTGGCCCAGCACCTTCGAGTCCTTGCGCGCCAGGTGCTTGGCACCGATGGCGGTGACCGCGCCCGTGCGCATGTCGGTGATGTCGCTGGCATCGATGATGGCCAGCGGCACGCCGGTCTTCGGATCGAACAGGTTGAGGATCGCCAGCTCCGAGGGCAGGCCGCGCTCGTAGTTGCGATAGAAGTCGCCGACCGTCTTGACGCCGGCCACACCCTGGGCGCCCAGGGTGCGCACATAGCCGCGCAGCACGTTGAAGTGCCCCGGGTAGTCCTTTTCGGGCACCAGGTGCATGCGCGGCTCGATGGTGGCCTGGCCCAGGCCCTGGGCGCGCAGGCCTTGCTCGACCGCCGCCACGATCTCGGCATCGGTCATGGCCAGCGCCTGCACGTCGGGGTGGTTGAGATAAGTGAGATGGATCTCGGCGTCTGACATGGTGAATTCCTCATGGTAGAGCCGCACTCATGCGAATCGGCTCTGAGCTAATGCGGCGAACGGTTAAGAAGGAGGGCAGGTTCGTCGCTCAACGCACCATCGGCAGCGTCAGCCCGAACTTCTTCGCCGTGGCGATGGCCAGCTCGTAGCCGGCGTCCGCATGGCGCATCACGCCCGAGGCGCAGTCGTTGACCAGCACGCGCGCCAGGCGGCGCTCGGCGGCCTCGCTGCCGTCGCACACGATCACCATGCCGGCATGCTGCGAATAGCCCATGCCGACGCCGCCGCCGTGGTGCAGGCTGACCCAGGTGGCGCCGCCGGCGGTATTGAGCAGGGCGTTGAGCAGCGGCCAGTCGCTCACCGCGTCGGTGCCGTCCTTCATGCCCTCGGTCTCGCGGTTGGGGCTGGCGACCGAGCCGGTGTCCAGGTGGTCGCGGCCGATGACGACGGGCGCCTTGAGTTCGCCCTTCTTCACCATCTCGTTGAAGGCCAGGCCGGCGACGTGGCGCTCGCCCAGGCCCAGCCAGCAGATGCGCGCCGGCAGGCCCTGGAAGGCGATGCGCTCGCGCGCCATGTCCAGCCAGCGGTGGGTGTGCTTGTTCTCCGGGAACAACTCCTTGATCTTCGCGTCGGTCTTGTAGATGTCCTCCGGGTCACCCGACAGCGCCACCCAGCGGAAGGGGCCCTTGCCCTCGCAGAACAGCGGCCGGATGTAGGCGGGCACGAAGCCGGGGAAGTCGAAGGCGTTCTTCACGCCCTGGTCGAAGGCCACCTGGCGGATGTTGTTGCCGTAATCCACCGTCGGGATGCCCATGGCCTGGAAGTCCAGCATGGCCTGCACGTGCATGGCGCAGCCTTCGGCGGCCGCCTGCTTGAGCCGGGCATGCTGCGCCGGGTCCTGCGAGGCGGCGCGCCATTGCGGCACGCTCCAGCCCGCGGGCAGGTAGCCGTGGATGAGATCGTGGGCCGAGGTCTGGTCGGTGACCAGGTCGGGCTTCGGCCCGCCGGCCTTGGCGCGGCGCACCAGCTCGGGCAGCACCTCGGCCGCATTGCCGAGCAGCGCGATGGAGACGGCCTCCTTCTTCGCCGTGTGGTGCGCGATGAGGGCCAGGGCGTCGTCGATGTCCTTCGCCTGCTTGTCCACGTAGCGGGTGCGCAGGCGGAAGTCGATGCTGCTCTGCTGGCATTCGACGGTCAGCGAGCAGGCGCCGGCCAGCGTGGCCGCCAGTGGCTGCGCGCCACCCATGCCGCCCAGGCCGGCGGTCAGGATCCACCGCCCCGACAGGTCGTTGCCGTAATGCTGCCGCCCCGCCTCGACGAAGGTCTCGAAGGTGCCCTGCACGATGCCCTGGCTGCCGATGTAGATCCAGCTGCCGGCGGTCATCTGGCCGTACATGAACAGGCCCTTGCGGTCCAGCTCGTGGAAGTGCTCCCAGTTCCCCCACTTGGGCACCAGGTTGGAGTTGGCGATCAGCACCCGCGGCGCGTCCGCATGCGTCTTGAACACGCCCACCGGCTTGCCGGACTGCACCAGCAGCGTCTCGTCCTCGCCCAGCTTTTTCAGCGAATCGAGGATGGCGTCGAAGCATTCCCAGTTGCGCGCAGCGCGGCCGATGCCGCCGTAGACGACCAGGGCCTGGGGGTTTTCGGCCACCTCGGGGTCGAGGTTGTTCTGCAGCATGCGGAAGGGGGCTTCGATCAGCCAGTTCCTGCACGACAGATCGGTGCCGCGGGGCGCGCGGACGACGCGGCTGGGGTCGACGCGCGGGTCGGCAAGCGCGGCGAAGGTGGAAACGTTCTCGGGGGCGTTCATGGGGGGCTCCTTCGGAAAGAGGGACGGCGGGGCGGCGGATGAGGCTGGTGGCGATGAAGAACCAGGCCGGTGCTCAGGCGCCGTGGCTCGGCAGCAGGCCGATCAATGCGGCGGGCATCTCGGCGGCCATCGCCCACTGGCGCATGGCCTCGATGTCGGGTGCCAGGTAGCGGTCGCGCTCGACGAAGGCGACCTGGCGGCGGATGCGGGCGATCTCGGCTTCGACGGCGGCCGAGCTGCGCGGCGTGGTCTCAGTGCGCTTCAGTTCGATGCCCTGCGCGGCGGCCATCGCCTCGATGCCGATGACCACGGCGGTGTTGTTCACCATCTCACCCAGCCGGCGCGCCGCGAAGGTCGCCATGGACACATGGTCCTCCTGGTTGGCCGAGGTCGGCAGGCTGTCCACACTGGCGGGATGGGCGAGTGACTTGTTTTCCGAGGCCAGGGCCGCGGCCGTGACCTGCGCGATCATGAAACCGGAGTTGAGGCCGCCGTCGCGCACCAGGAAGGGCGGCAGGCCCGACAGGCCCGTGTCCAGCAGCAGCGCGATGCGGCGCTCGGCGATGGCCCCGACCTCGGCCACGGCCAGCGCGATGATGTCGGCCGCGAAGGCCACCGGCTCGGCGTGGAAGTTGCCGCCGGAGATGACCTCCCCGGTGTCGCTGAAGACCAGCGGGTTGTCCGAGGCCGCATTGGCCTCGGTCACCAGCACGCGGGCGGCGTGCGTCAGGTTGTCCAGGCAGGCGCCCATCACCTGCGGGATGCAGCGGATGGAGTACGGGTCCTGCACGCGGCCGCAGTCGGCATGGCTGGGGATGATGTCGCTGCCTTGCAGCAGCGTGCGCACGGCCGCGGCCACGGCGATCTGGCCCGGCTGGCCGCGCGCGGCGTGGATGCGCGCGTCGAAGGGCTTGATCGAGCCCTGGATGGCCTCCAGCGACAGCGCGCCCGACATCAGGGCGGAGGCGAAGACGTTCTCCGCGCCGAACAACCCTCCCAGCGCCAGCGCTGTCGAGACCTGGGTGCCGTTGAGCAGTGCCAGCCCTTCCTTGGGGCCGAGCACGAAAGGTTCGATGCCGATGCTGCGCATGGCCTCGGCGCCACCCACCACGCGCCCATCGGCGAGGCGTGCCTGCCCTTCGCCGATCAACACGCAGGCCAGGTGCGCCAGCGGCGCCAGGTCGCCCGAGGCGCCCACCGAGCCCTTGGCCGGGATCAGCGGCGTGACGCCCGCATTGAACAGGGCCAGCAGCGCATCGACCAGCGCCGGCCGCACGCCCGAATGCCCGCGCGCCAGGCTCACCGCCTTGGTGGCGATCACCAGCCGCACCACCTCGGCCGCCAGCGGCTCGCCCGTCCCCACGCTGTGCGACAGCACGAGATTGCGCTGCAACTCGGCCAGGTGGCCGTGGTCGATCTTGGTGCTGGCCAGCTTGCCGAAGCCGGTGTTGATGCCGTAGACCACGTCGTCGTGGTCCACGATGCGCTGCACGGCGGCCTGCGCGGCCTGCATGCCGACGCGCGTGCCGTCGTCCAAAGCGAGCGTCAGGCCGCCCTGGTGGATGCGCCGCAGGCTGGCCAGGTCGACGTGGCCGGGGTGGAGGGTCAGCGTGGTGGTCATGGCAGGTTGTCTATACAGGTTGTGACGTGCGAGAAGCGAAGCCGGTGCGCGGGGCCTTTCAGCCCCAGCCGGGATTGCCGTCGGCGCGGAAGCGGCTGCCCAGCCGGTAGCGCGAGGCCGGGTGCAGGCAGCGCACCATCGTGATGGGGATGCCGCGCGACCAGGTGCGGCGGGTGAGCAGCAGGCAGGGCTCGCCCAGGCCCATCGCCAGGCGTTCGGCCTGCTCGGGCGTGGGCAGCACGGCGTCGACCAGGTGCTCGATCTGGTCGAAGGGCACGTGGCGCACCAGGTACTCGCTGGGCGGCATGCGCGAGAAGTCCTGGTCGAGGAAGGCCGGCACCATGCGCGGGCTGACCCACCGGTCCTCCAGCTGCACCGGCGTGCCGTTCTCCAGGTGCAGGCAGAGGCAGTGGAACAGCGATTCGCCCAGGCGCACATCCAGCCAGGCCGCGATGTCCGCGGGCGCGGCGATGCGCTCGGCCGCCAGCAGCTCGAAGCCGTAGTCATGGCCGCGGCCGCGGATCTCGCTGGCGATGTTGGCGATCTGCAGCAGGGTGGACTGCGGCTTGGTCTCGGCCACGAAGCTGCCGACGCCGGCCACGCGCTTGACGCGGCCTTCGTCCACCAGCTCGCGCAGGGCGCGGTTGGCGGTCATGCGCGAGATGGCGAACTGGGCGACCAGTTCGTGCTCCGAGGGCAGCCGGTGGCCGGCGGGCCATTCGCCGCTCTGGATGCGGCGGACGATATGTTCCTTGACCTGCTCGTAGAGGGCAAGGGACGGGGTCGGGGCCGCGCTGCGTGGTGCGGCTTCGGCTTGGCGCTTGGTTCTGGAGGCTGTGGTCACGCGCGGCCTCCTGGGTTGCGTGCGGTCTGCGCTTTTGAATGCGCTTGCGGGGTGATCCGGGCGCATTGGGGCTTACGCGCCAGAGCGGCCGGCAGCCCGTGGGCGGCGGTGCTTCGGTGGCGCGGTCGGCGCTGCGCGCCGACTCCCCTCCGGTGCTCGCAAAACCGGCCCGCGGCATAACTCGCGACGTTCACTGCGTTCACTCTGCTCGGACAAATGCCGCGAGTCAGATCACGAAGCAGGCCTGTCCTTCGGCAGGCCTGCGGCCGGCTTCGCTGCGCTCCTCGGCGCGCCACAGGCGCACCACCGCCCACGGGCTGCCGGCCACTCTGGGTTGGGCCGACATGGTGTGCCGGGACCCAGGCCCAAGTCCAAGCCCAAGTGCAGATCGAGGTCGAAGGCAAAGCCCGCAGCGCCCCTACCCCGATACCGACGCGACGTGTCCAGCGCGCGGGGCCGGGGCCGGCTGGCGCGGGCGATTTGCGGGGTGGCGAGAAGCGCAGGCCGGGGCGAGGCACGCCTGCCGAAGGACAGGCGTGCTTCGTGAACTGACTCGTCGCAGTTGTCTGAGCGGAGCGCGTGAGCGCGCAGCGAGTTCTGCGACGCGAGCCCCGGCCGAGCATCGCAGCGGAGTCGGCGCAGCCGACCACCCCGCCATGAGCCCGCGCCGGCCGGCCCCGGCCCCGCGCGCCGCCCCGAACACCAACCCAGACGCCACACAGCCCAATCACGACAGGCGCGCAACGAAGTGGCAACAGCGCAGCCAAGCGCCGCGCGCCGCCCCGGACCTCACCCTGAACGCGCCCCGAAGCCATCGCTCAATGCTCCGCCGCCGCCATCGACTCCGCCCGGATCTCTTCCGTCAACCGCGCCTTGAGTTCCATGAACTCCGGCGTGGTCTTCAGCGTGTAGTGGCGCGGATGCGGCAGGTCCACCGCGATCTCGGTCTTGATGCGGCCCGGCCGGGCGCTGAACACGGCCACCCGGTTGGCCATGAAGATCGCCTCGTCGATGTCGTGCGTGACGAACAGCACCGTCTTGCGCTCGGCCTCCCAGATGCCCAGCAGCAGCTCCTGCATCAGCACCCGCGTCTGGTTGTCCAGCGCACCGAAGGGCTCGTCCATCAGCAGCATCTTCGGGTCGTTGGCCAGCGCACGCGCGATGGCCGTGCGCTGCTGCATGCCGCCCGACAGCTGCTTGGGATAGTGCCGCTCGAAGCCACGCAGCCCCACCTTGGCGATGAAGTAGGCCGCGCGCTCCTTCTGCTCGGCCTCGGCCATGCCGCGCTCGCGCAGGCCGAAACGGATGTTCTGCTCGATGTCCAGCCACGGAAAGAGGGTGTAGCTCTGGAACACCATGCCCCGGTCCGCGCCCGGCCCGGCCACCGGCTGGCCATCCAGCAGCACCTGGCCGCTGGTGGGAAAGTCCAGCCCTGCCACGATGCGCAGCAGCGTGGACTTGCCGCAGCCCGAGGGCCCGAGGATGGTGACGAAGTCGTTTTCGCGCACATCGAAGTCCACCGGCAGCAGCGCCTGCGTGGACTGCCCCCGCGCCCCGGTGAAGGTGCGCGAGACGCCGCGGATGGCCAGCTGCACGCCGGCTTCTTGCAGGTTGCCGCTCATAGCGAAGCCCAGGCGAACAGCCGACGGTTGACGGCCTTGAACAGGAAATCGGACACCAGCCCGATCAGGCCGATGACGATGATGCCGAAGATGATCTGCCCGGTGTTCAGCAGCGCCTGGCTGTCGGTGATCATGTGGCCGATGCCCGAGGACGAGCCGATGAGTTCGGCCACGATCACGTAGGTCCAGGCCCAGCCCAGAACCAGGCGCAGCGTCTCGGCGATGCCCGGTGCCGCGCCCGGGATGAGCACGCGCCGCACGATGCCGCCGCCGCCCGCGCCCAGCGTGTAGGCCGCCTCGACCAGGTCCTTGCGCGCGCTGCCCACCGTCACCGCCACCATCAGGATGATCTGGAACACCGAGCCGATGAAGATCACCAGCAGCTTCTGCGCCTCGCCGATGCCGGCCCACAGGATCAAGAGTGGGATGAAGGCCGAGGCCGGCAGGTAGCGGCAGAAGGAGACGAAGGGCTCCAGGAAGGCCTCGATGGGCTTGTACGCGCCCATCAGGATGCCCAGCGGCACCGCGATCACCGCCGCCAGCAGGAAGCCACCGAACACCCGCCACACCGTCATGCCGATGTCGCCGATGAAGCCGTATTCGGTGAACAGCAGCACCGCCTCCTTCACCATCGTGACCGGGCTGGCCAGGAAGGTGGGCGACACGTAGCCGCCCAGCGTGAAGAAGGCCCATACCGCCACGAAGAGCACGAAGAAGGCCACGCCCAGCAGCCAGCGTGTGCGCGGGCCGACGGGCTCGAGCGGGGTCATGACGGAACGGCGGGGCACGGACGCAGACTCACGCAGGGGCATTTACTTGATGAAGGACGCGTCGTAGGTGGCCTTGAGGTCCTCGGGCGCCTTGCGGATCACGCCGGCCTCCAGCAGGATCGGCACCGACTCCTTCATGAACTGCTCCAGCTCGCCGGAGAAGAACTTCTGGTTGGCGGCCTTGTCCTGCCAGCGCAGGTACTTGGACGAATTGGCGAAGGCCTCGCCGGTCTGCTTGACCGCCGAGCCCATGATCTCGTTGGCCTTGGCGGGCTCGGCCTTGATCATCTCCAGCGCCTCGAAGTACGACGCGGTGAGCGCCTGCGCCGCCTTGGCGTTGGCCTTGAGCCAGGTGGGCGCGCAGCCCACGGTGTCCATCACCATCGGATAGTCCAGCGTGGTCGCGAGGATCTTGCCGGACTGCGGCGCATTGCGCACCGTCGACAGGTAGGGCTCGTAGGTCATGGCAGCGTCGTTCTGGCCGGCCACGAAGGCCTGGGCGGCGGCCTGCGGCGCCAGCGTCACGGTCTTCACGTCCTTGAGCGTCATGCCGTTCTTGCTCAGCATCCACGCCAGGCCGAAGAAGGGCGCGGTGCCGGGCGCGTCGACGCCGATGGTCTTGCCCTTGAGGTCGGCGAAGGACTTGATGTCGTTGCGAACGGCGATGCCGTCGGCGCCGTAGGACTTGTCCATCTGGAAGATCTGCACGATGGGGACACCGTTGGCGTTCCAGGCCACGTGCGTTTCGACCGTGGTGGCGGCGCACTGGATGGCGCCGGAGGCCAGGGCCAGGTGGCGGTCCTTCTGCGGGATCATCTTGATCTCCACGTCCAGGCCGTTCTTCTTGAAGATGCCGGCCTTGTCGGCCAGCGTGAGCGGCGCGAAGCCGGTCCAGCCGGACATGCCGAGCGCGATCTTCGTCTCCTGCGCGGCGGCGGTGCCTGCGGCGCAGGCCAGGGCGGCGGCCGCGGCCACCAGCGATGCGATCTTGAAGACGGTCTTGGCCATGCGGCCCTCCTGTGGTGTGAATGGCGAAAGGACAACGGACATCGGTGCGGCGCGACCCGGACCACGGGCGGCGGCCAGACGCGGCATGTGGGCCGCGCCGGCCGCACTCACCAGGGCGGGCGCAGTCTCAGGCGGGCTGCCAAGCCTGTATATACAGGACAACCCGCAGCGGCGCCCCAGGATGGAAGGGGTCAAGGCCGACAGCGGGTCCGCTTCGGTGCATCGGACCGCGCCGCGCACCAGAATGCTGTCTATACAGGCGCAGGTCAGCGCCGACGCGACGAGGATTGCAGAAGGCGTGCCAGCTTCCGTGGACATGCCCGGCCCGGACCGGCCACGCGGCGCCGGCCTGAGACAATGCCGCCCTGGCGCGCGGGAGGCGCGCCCTGCGCATCCGCCGCCCCGGACGCGCGGCCGCTTCCATCCGCCCGCCCGTCCGGCTTTCAGCCCGTCGCCACCGCCCGCATCGACCGTGTCCTCTCCCCATCCCATCGACTCCGGCAGCACCGCGCCCCTGGCCATCCTGCGCGAGGTCTTCGGCTACGAGGCCTTCCGCGGCCCGCAGGCGGCCATCGTCGACCAGGTCACCGGCGGCGGCGATGCGCTGGTGCTCATGCCCACCGGCGGCGGCAAGTCGCTGTGCTACCAGATCCCGGCCATCGCCCGAGCGCGTGCCGGCCACGGCGTGAGCATCGTGGTCTCGCCGCTGATCGCGCTGATGCACGACCAGGTCGGCGCCCTGCACGAGGCCGGCGTCAGCGCGGCCTTCCTCAATTCCACGCTGGACTGGCAGGAGGCGCTGGACGTCGAGCGCCGCACCGCCCGCGCCGAGCTCACGCTGCTCTATGCCGCGCCCGAGCGCGTCAACACGCCGCGCTTCCTGGAACTGCTGGACGGCCTGGCCGCGCGCGGCAAGCTGGCCCTGTTCGCCATCGACGAGGCGCATTGCGTGAGCCAGTGGGGCCACGACTTCCGCCCCGAATACCGCGCCCTGGCCGTGCTGCACGAGCGCTACCCGGCCGTGCCGCGCATCGCGCTCACCGCCACGGCCGACGCGCTCACCCGCGCCGACATCGTCGAGCGGCTGCAGCTGCAGGACGCGCGCCAGTTCGTCAGCAGCTTCGACCGGCCCAACATCCGCTACGCCATCGTCGAGAAGAAGGACGCCAGCACCCAGTTGCTGCGCTTCATCGAGCGCGAGCACGAGGGCGAGGCGGGCGTCGTCTACTGCCAGTCGCGCAAGCGCGTGGAAGAGGTGGCGCAGATGCTGGCCGATGCCGGCGTCAACGCGCTGCCCTACCACGCCGGCCTGGACGCCGCCGTGCGCCAGCGCCACCAGGACCGCTTCCTGCGCGAGGAAGGCATCGTCATGGTGGCCACCATCGCCTTCGGCATGGGCATCGACAAGCCCGACGTGCGCTTCGTCGCCCACCTGGACCTGCCCAAGAACATCGAGGGCTACTACCAGGAGACCGGCCGCGGCGGCCGCGACGGCCTGCCCGCCGATGCCTGGATGGCCTACGGCCTGCAGGACGTGGTCAACCAGCGCCGCATGATCGACGAGAGCCCCGCGGCCGAGGAATTCAAGCAGGTGATGCGCGGCAAGCTCGACGCGCTGCTGGCCCTGGCCGAGGCCACTGACTGCCGCCGCGTGCGGCTGCTGGCCTACTTCGACGAGACCTACGGCATGCCGCCCGACGCGCCCCCGGGCGAGGAACGCGTGCCCCTCATGCACTGCGGCAGCTGCGACAACTGCCTGTCGCCGCCGGCGGTGTGGGACGGCACGGATGCCGCGCGCAAGCTGCTGTCCACCATCTATCGCGTGCAGCAGCAAAGCGGCATCGGCTTCGGTGCCGGCCACATCATGGACATCCTGCGCGGCAAGACCACCGACAAGGTCAAGCAGTTCTTCCATGAACGGGTGAGCACCTTCGGCATCGGCGCCGAGTACAGCGAGACGCAGCTGCGCGGCGTGCTGCGCCAGCTGATCGCCATCGGCGCGGTGGAGGTGGATGCCGAGAAGTTCAACACCCTGCGCCTGACCGACGGCTCGCGCGCCGTGCTGCGCGGCGAGGTGCCGGTGCGCCTGCGCGAGTCGGTGTCGCAGCCGGCCCAGCGCCGCAGCCGGCGCGAGCGCACGAGTGGTGCCAGCGCGGCGGCCCCGGCCGCGGCGGCGGCGCTCGACACCGCCGGCCAGGCCCGCTTCGCGGCCCTCAAGGCCTGGCGCGCCGAGGTGGCCAAGGCCCACAACCTGCCCGCTTACGTGATCTTTCACGATGCCACCCTGGCCGCCATCGCCGAGCGCGCGCCGGACTCGCTGGAGGCGCTGGAAGGCATCAGCGGCCTCGGAGCGAAGAAGCTGGAGGCCTACGGCGCAGAGGTCGTCCGGGTCATCGCCAGCGCCCGGTGAGAGCGCACGTCCAGCCCGGCGCATGATCTTGAGCCCCTCTCCCCTTGCGCGAGAGGGGTTGGGGAGAGGGGGTGCGCGCGCGGCAACGAGCTTGTGCCTTGCTGCCGCTGCGGCCCCCTCTCCCCAGCC